>CAZYAK010000062.1:0-9414 GCA_964645935.1 uncultured Candidatus Peribacteria bacterium
CCGATAGCGACTCGCCCGTGAGCGATGCTTCGTCAGCTTTAATGCTGGCTACCTCAATGAGGCGTCCGTCCGCCGGGATCTTGTCGCCGGTGGAGAGGATCACCAGGTCGCCCGACACGATCTCCTGCGCCGGGATCTCGCGGTCCGTCCCGCCGCGCACCACCGTGGCGGTGGGAGCGGCCATCTCGCGCAGCTTCTCCATGGCCTTCTCCGCTCGGAACTCCTGCACGAACCCCAGCACCACAGCGAAGAGCACGATCACGCCAATGGCGATGGCCTCGATCTCGTGCCCGAGGAAGGCGGACAGCCCCACCGCGATGAGCAGGATGATGACGAGGATGTTCTTGAACTGCTCGGCGAGCAGCGCCCATGCCGAGGTCCCTCCCGTCATGGCGAGCTGGTTCGGTCCATCGGAAGCCAGCCGCTTGGCGGCTTCGGCCTCGGAGATGCCCTGGGTGAGGGAGGTTTGCAGCGTCTTGGCGGTTTCGTCGGGTGTGAGGGTGTGCCAGGCGGTCGTCGGCACGGAGGGGGTGGTGTTCATGGATCTATTCTTCCAGGTTTCCCGCGTTTCACCACCGCCGGACCGACTTTCCCGATGACGCCGACCCGAAGGTATCGTGTCGTTAGCTATGACAACGCACCGGCGCTAGCCACAAAAAAAAACGGAGCCCGGAGGCTCCGTTTTCCAAAAAATTACATGTTGGAGTAGAACTGCGTCTTGCGGTTCTCCTGGCGGAACTGCTCGCGCTTGAGCGCGCGGATGCGCCGGAGGCGGCGCGTGAGGGGCTTCTTGAAGGTGTTGCGCGAGCGCATCAGCTTGAGGAGGCCCGACTTCTGCACCTGCTTCTTGAACCGCTGCTGCAGACGGTCGCTGGATTCGTCGCCTTTCTTAATCGCGTAGATAGCCATAGAGCTGAGGGAGGTTACTAGGGCTTCAAGCCCCGTGCAAGGCAAAATACGGCCCTCGGAAGTATCAAATCCCTAGTGCCAAGCAGCAAACGGCTTGGGAATTTGGTATCTAGTGCTTGGAATTTACCGGAGGTAGGTGTCGATGTTCTGCAGATGCTCTTCATAGGTCACCGAGCAATGGATGCTGCGGTCCGGCGCGTGCAGGTAGAAGATGCAGTCCGTCTCCGCGGGGTGGAGCACGGCGTCCAAAGCCGCCAGCCCCGGGTTGCTGATAGGGCCGGGCGGGAGCCCTTTGTACTTGTAGGTGTTGTAGGGCGAGTCTTCCTTCTTGATAGCCACGTCTATCGGCGCCCACCAGCCGTCACCCGTGTTCCCGCGCATGTACTGAAGTGTGGCGTCCACCTCCAGTTTGGTGTCCGTGAGGAGCCGGTTCCACAGCACGCCGGCGATGAGGGGCATGTCGTGAGCGCCCGCCGCCTCGCGCTGGATGATAGAGGCGAGCTTCACCGCGGTGTCGTACTTGATGTTCTCTGCCTTGAGCGGCTCGTAGAACGGTTCGAACTGCTCGTTGAATCGGTTGATGAAGCGCTTGAGAACCTTCTCCTCGTCCTCGTCGGTGGGGATGAGGTAGGTGTCGGGGAAATAGAAGCCCTCTTTGAGGTCGTAGGGCGTCGGGAGCTCTTGTCCCAGAGCGAGGAAGCGCTTAGTACGTGCGTCATTCCACTTCAACGCTGTTGCAAGACGGTCGGCCACTTGCTCCTTGCGCAGTCCCTCGGGGATCGTCACCCACCGCAGCGGCGCTTCATGAGTGAGGAGGTCGGCCAGTTCCCACGAGCCCACGCCCTCGGGGATGCGGTAACCTCCCGGATCGATGGCGCCGAAGCCACCCCGCAGTGTCAGGAAGAAGGGGAAGAGTGGGCGCGAGGACATGAAGTCCTGCTTCCAGAGCCGCTCCTTGATGTCCGCGGCTTCCGCATTGCGCCCCACCGTGAAGATCGCGGTGATCGGCCGATCCGCGCCGCCTCCGCTGCCGCAGCCGCGCAGCAGCACGATGGCGGTACCCAGGACCACGATCGGGGCGATGATGTGCACGCGACGCATGCCGATACGGTAAGGCAACGCATTCCTCGTACCAAGTCGCAAACCCGCGGATCAGCACATTGCAAATTCTTCGAAAAATTGTCATTTGATGCTTGTGATTTTCGCTGCCCGGAGCCTATTTCCAGCGTTGCCCCTTGGCGGAACCCTCTATAGAATCCACACGATATGGTCAAAAATGATTACTCCGCATCACAGATCCAGGTTCTCGAGGGCCTGGAGCCGGTCCGCAAGCGCCCCGGCATGTACATCGGCTCCACCGATGTCCGTGGCCTACACCACCTGGTGTGGGAGATCGTCGACAACGCGATCGACGAGGCGATGGCTGGGTACGCCGATGACATCGTCGTCACCCTCAACGACGACGGCTCCGTGAGCGTGGAAGACAATGGCCGCGGCATCCCCGTGGACATGCATCCCACTGCCAAGAGATCTGCGCTTGAGGTGGTGCTCACGGTGCTCCACGCCGGAGGCAAATTCGGCGGCGACGATTCCGGGTACAAAGTCTCGGGAGGACTGCACGGCGTGGGTTCCTCCGTGGTCAATGCGCTGTCTTCTTATATGAAGGCCGAGGTCCATCGCGACGGCGGCCTGCACATGCAGGAGTACAAGCGCGGCAAGCCCCAGGCCGATGTGAAGAAGGTGGGCAAGAGTGACAAGCACGGCACCAGGATCACGTTCATGCCGGATTCCGAGATCTTCGATACTCTGGAGTTCAGCCTGGACACGCTCCTCACGCGTTTCCGCCAACAGTCGTACCTCACGCGTGGCATCACGATCTCGGTCCTGGACGCGCGCTCCAAGCGCCCCGAAGGCGACATCATGTACCCGCGCCTCTATCGTTTCCACTTTGAGGGGGGGATCGCCGCGTACGTCTCGCATCTTAACGAGGCGCAGGAGCGCATCGGCAGCCCCATCTGGTTCGAGAAAGAGACGCCAGACGGCTTCGTGGAGGTGGCGCTGCAGTACACCCAGGCATTTCAGGAGAACGTGGTGAGCTTCGCCAACAACATTCACACCACGGAGGGCGGCCACCACCTCACCGGCTTCAAGGCCGCGCTCACCCGCACCATCAACGCGTACGCCCGCTCCAACAGTATCCTCAAGGAGAAGGAGGAGAACCTCACCGCCGAGGACGTGCGCGAGGGCCTCACCGCCGTGATCTCCGTGCGTCTCAAGGAGCCGCAGTTCGAGGGCCAGACCAAGGGCAAGTTGGGCAACGCAGAAATGAAGACGGCCGTAGAGACCGTGGTCAATGACAAGTTGGCGGAGTACATGGAGGAGAACCCTGCGGAGGCCAAAGAGGTTGTCGCCAAGTGTCTCCTTGCTGCCCGTGCCCGCATGGCGGCCCGTGCCGCTCGCGACTCCGTCATCCGCAAAGGCGTCTTGGAGGGCATGACCCTCCCGGGCAAGCTGGCCGACTGCTCGAATAAAGACCCGTCCCAGTGCGAGCTCTACATCGTGGAGGGCGACTCCGCCGGTGGTTCCGCTAAGCAGGGCCGCAACCGTGAGTTCCAGGCCATCCTGCCTCTGCGCGGCAAGATCCTCAATGTGGAGCAGGCTCGGCTGGACAAAATGCTTGGCAACAATGAGATCAAGGCGCTCATCGTGGCGCTCGGCATGGGAGTGGGTGAGGTGAAGGACATCGCGCGCCTGCGCTACCACCGCATTGTCATCATGACCGACGCCGACGTGGACGGCGCACACATCCGAACACTCTTGCTCACGCTGTTTTACCGCTACTTCCCCGAGCTCCTCGAGAACGGCTACCTCTACATCGCTCAGCCGCCACTCTACAAGATGCAGAAGGACAAGGATGTCCGCTACGCCTACAACGATCAGGAGAAGGCCGCAGTGTTCAAGGAGTGGGGCATCAAGCCGGAAGAGACTGAGGAGGCCGATGTCCCCGCGGACGAGGCCGAGGCCGAGGCCGAGGAAGCCGCGGAGGCCAAGGGAGGGAAGCCCGCTGCACCCAAGAAACGCAAGATCAACCTCCAGCGCTACAAAGGTCTCGGCGAAATGAACCCTGACCAGCTGTGGGACACCACGATGGATCCAGAGAACCGCATCATGCTGCGCGTCACCATGGACGACGCGGAGAAGGCTAACCTCGTGTTCACCACCCTAATGGGCTCCGAGGTCGCTCCCCGCCGCAAATTCATCCAGACGCACGCCAAGACCGTGACGAACCTGGACGTCTGATTCCCGAAGGATTATGTCCCTGAAGCGTCCTGAGCCCGTCGAAGGGCGCATGCGAAGACGGTTACGAACCTCGATGTCTGATTCCGCAGCCGGACCGGCGCGTCGCCTCACAGGATTCGCGCCTTCTGCCGTGCGCACGGGCGTGGTGTTTACGGGCGTCTTCACTGTGGCCGCCGTCGTCTTCACCGCCGTTTTCGCTCCACGTACTGCCGTGCTCGCTCCACAGCTGTTGCTGCATGCCTTAGTTCTCCTGAATACATTCCCGTCCATCCGGATCTTTGCCACCATTCAGGATCCACGCGACCGAGCGCAGCGGAGTACCGACGTGGGGCTGGGGCTACTGTACTTGGGCATGACGCTGACGCTCGGGCAGGCGATGTGGTATCCGCTCCTCGTGATGGCGATGTTCGCGCTCGCCACCCTCAAGTACGCGCTGCTCCTTGGGAACGTGCCGCACCCGCGACTGCTCCGTCACAAGATCGCCGTAGATATCGCGGGTACGCTCGCCGCTGCGGTTGCGCTAGGCTGTACCGCCGCGGGGTATGCCGAGGCCGCCCAATGGACGTGGGCCCTGCTCTTTGCTGCAGCCCAGCTCGACGTGTTTCTGCTCAGGCCGCTCTACGCATACCACCCGGGCGACGGCGCCGGATGCCTCACCGCACGTCCTGGTACTGTGACGTCACCGGGCGTTTGATGAGCGCCTCGGAGGCGTAGTTGAGAAGGTAGTGCCACGCGCTGTGGAAGAAGAGCTTGTTGAGGCGCCGCCCCGAAGTGTGGCACCACAGTCGCAGCGTGAATTTTACAGTTCCCACGTCGTGGATGCGGCGCGCCAGGTTGGTATCGTCGCCGTAGAAGGCGATACTGGTGTCGATGCCGCCGATGCGGTCCAGTGCTGAGCGCTTGACCGCGAAGTTCCCCCCCGACACTGCGAACCGGGTGATGCGGTAGACCGTCGGCGCCAGTACGTACCAGAACATTTTGGCGAAGAAGCGGTGGTGCAGCACCGGTAGCTCTTCTCGCGTGTAGCGGTAGGGGCCGCTGAGGCAGAGGAGGCCGGGGTCCTTGGCGAACTCCTCGATCAGAACGGGGAACCAGCTTGCGTTGATAATGCAGTCGGCATCCAAATACGCGATGAGGTCGCCAGTCGTCTCCTTGTACCCGCGTTGGCGGGCGTGGGAGGGGCCCTTTTTCTCCTCGCGCACGACGCGCACGCCCGGGTGCTTCGCGGCGATGGCCGAGGTAGCGTCCGTGCTGGCGTTGTCCACGACGAGGATCTCGCGCACCTCCGGCGGCTTGTGCATGAGAACCGCCTCTAAGCAGCCGGGCAGGTACTTCTCTTCGTTGAAGGCGGGGATGACGACGCTAATGGAAGGCATGGTCGGGGAGGGGAGCGGCTCAGCGAATGTCCTCGTAATTCCGAGTGACGGGCCTGTGGAGTACGAACTCAGAGCAAGTATTGATGCCGTAGAGCACGCTGGCGCGCAGCACCCCGTGGTCGCGCAGGCGGCGTCCCGAGGCGGGCTGGAAGAACGCTGTGGAGAAGATCACACGTCCCACGCGCTTCAGGCGACGCGCGATGTTGATGTCCTCTCCGTAGAAGGCGATAGACGTGTCGAACCCCCCGATGCGCGTGAGCGCCGCACGCGTGGCGATGAAGTTGCCGCCCACGATCATGGACCGCGTGAACCAGTACGTGACGATCTGCATCACTGCCCAGGTGCACCACACGAACAAGCGCTGATAGGCCGGGAGGTCCGTGTAGTCATACGGCCCACTTACCGCCACGAGGTCGGTGTGCTTGGTAAACAGCTCCATCGCCTCCGCAATCCACCCCTCTCGCAGCTGCGTGTCCGCGTCCAGCCAGAGGATCAACTCGCCTGTAGATGCCCCCAGGCCCCGCTTACGCGCGTGCAGTAGGCCTTTCTGGGGTTCGCGGACCACGCGCACTCCGGGGTGCGACGCGGCGATCTCCGCGGTACGGTCGGTACTGGCGTTGTCCACCACAATCACTTCGCCGACGTCCTCTGTCTTGTGCTGGAGGATGTTTTTGAGGCACACGCCGATATACGCCTCCTCGTTGTATGCGGGCACGACCACGGAAATCATCGCCCATGAGTGTGCCCGAAGACCCGGGGAGGCGCAATGTCCGGCCGCCGTCGGGGATCCCGGTTTTCCGCTTGCATAAGAGAAAATACAGTCACCATGACATGCGTTCGCTCATCGGAGGTCCGCGTACTCACGCGTGACGGTCTTCCCGAAGAACGATTGAGAGAGGTGGTTGGTCCAGTACACGATGATGGTCGCAACGACACCTTGCTGTGCGATGCGCCTTCCCGACGAGTTCACGCGGAACTTGAACGAGTACTTCATGGTCCCCACGGTGCGCAGGCGCCGTGCTGTGTTTACGTCCTCGCCGTAGAAGGGGATGGAAGTGTCGAAGCAGCCGGCCTCAAGCAGTGCGTCCTTGCGTGCAACGAAGTTGCCGCCTGTCACGATGGGCCCCACTATGAGGGTGGCGATAGGCTGCACAATGCGTGCCAGGAGCCAGAGCGTCATGGCCTTGGCCACCGGAAGATCGTAGAGGTAATAGGGGCCGCTGAGGCACACCAGAGATGGGTCGCGATCGAACTCGCGTTGCAGGATCTCGGCCCAGCGCGGCCCCACGATGGTATCTGCGTCCAGCGCCGCATAGAGCGTGCCGCGCATGGAATCGAGCCCGCGCTGACGTGCGTGGGCCAGGCCTTTGCGCTTCTCACTCACAACGCGAACGCCCGGGAACCGACGGGCGACCCGAGCCGTGCCGTCCGTACTCGCGTTGTCGACCACGATGATCTCGTGCGGGCACGAAGGCGGATGGTCCATTAGGCTCTGTAAGCAGAGCCCAATGTACTTCTCCTCGTTGTAGGCGGGGATGACGACGGAGATCATTAGGGTGGTTGTACCCGAGGGAATGGCAGCGTGCAATCAGAGCGACTGGCTCAATCCTCGTATTTGCCCATCTGGTCGCGCAGCACGTACTTGTCCAGGTTGTCCTTGCCGATGAGCGCGATGACCTCGGGGATGGCGTGCTCAAATGTCATCTGCTTCTGCTTCCCGGCCTTCATGTCACGCAGGATGATGGTGCCCTCTTTTACCTCCATCTTGCCGAGGAGCAGGGTGTAGCGCGCCTCGAACTTATCCGCGAGGCGCATCTGGCTCTTGAGGCTGGCTTCGCCCAGCGCACCGACGGTGTGGATGCCCTTCTCGCGCAAGAGCGAGACGAGCGTGAGGCACTTCTTCTTGGCCTCGGGTCCGAGCTGCGCGACGAACACGTCCACCTGGTCTTTGTTGGGGACCGTGACGCCTGCCTCCTTCATGTGCCAGATCACGCGCTCCATGCCCCCTGCGAAGCCGACACCGGGAGTGGGTTTGCCACCGAAGAGCTCAATGAGCCCGTCGTACCGGCCGCCACCGCCTACGGCGTTCTGCGCACCCGAGCTCTGGTCCCAGAATTCGAAGACGGTCTGTGTGTAGTAGTCCAGCCCGCGCACGAGCCCGGGGTTCTGAACGTACGTGATGTTCAAGGCCTCGAGGTACTCCAGCAGCGTTTCGTGATACTCCTTGCTCTCCTTGTCCAAAAACTGGTCCAGGCGCGGGGCATTTTTTAGGAGGATCTGCGTGTCCTCTTCCTTGGAGTCTAGCAGGCGCATGGGGTTGAACTTCAGGCGCTTCTGGTCCTGTGCGGGGAGGTTGCGCTCCTTGCCGATGAAGTAGTCCTTGAGCGCATCCACGAACGCCTTGCGGTTCTCGGCGGTGCCGATGTTGTTCACCTGTAATGAGAGACGGTCGAGGATCTTGAGATCCTCCAGCACCTTGGCCACAACGTGGATGAGCTGGGCGTCGAGGCTCGGGTCCTTCAGACCGATCACCTCGAAGTCGAACTGGTTAAACTGGCGGTAGCGGCCCTTCTGGGGACGGTCGTAGCGGAAGCACTGGCCGATGGCGTAGAGTTCCACGGGCTGGGGCAGCTGCTGCATGCCGTGCTCCACGTACGAGCGGCAGATGCCGGCGGTGAACTCCGGGCGTAGCGCGAATTCCGCAGCCTTACCCTCGTCGTCTTTGCGGCCGACCACCGTGAAGAGCTCTTTCTCGACGATGTCCGTGTGCTCGCCGATGCCGCGCCGGAACACGCCCTGGTGCTCGAACATCGGCGTGTCGATGCGCTTGTAGCCCGCTTGGCGCGCGCGGTGGCGCACGGCCTTCTTGATGTACGTCATGTACTGGTGGTCCTCCGGCAGCGCGTCGTGCGTGCCCTTGGGCGTGCGATACATCGGATCGGACATAAGGGGCGGGTGTATTACCGTGATGACACGGGACCGAGGTACTGTACCAGCCGTTCCACGGTTTAGGAAGGGTATTTGGGCCGTATGAAGACAAACACGCCACCGTGTCCCGACGGAATTCCTAGAAATGAGCGTGGGGTGCCGAGTATTGCCAATATGGCAATATATGTCTTTGCGTTACTGTAGCAATCCCGAGCCGATACGCCCGCGATCACGCCCGCTCGCCGCTGGAGGTGTTGGTGCCCACAACCACATCCGGCTCCGGCATGTGGAGCGCACGTTCCAGGCGCCGGCGTTCGATGAGCTGCTGCAAGCGTTCGGGCGGCAAGAGCGCCTTGCTCGCGCAGAATTCCATCGCGCCTTCGGGATTGGCTTCTTCGCCCCGTGTGAGCGGACGGTTGGGAGTGGAGGGCATGGGAGTTACCGGGGAGAAGCGAGTGTCACGAGGATGGCGGCAGCCTTCTCCGCCAACTCTACCAGTCCGGCGTCCTTGAGGATGGGGATCAGGTCCTTGATCTTCCGACGCGCGTCCGCGAGCCGGTACGCCTTGAGCGCCGCGGCATGCTGTCCGTGCGCGAGCGCGATGTCGCCCCAGAGCGTGATCTGTCCCGGCTCCACGTGGTCCTGCCCGAGTTTCTTGCGGAAGACATCGATGGCTTGGTTGATCTTGCCCTCGGCGGCGAGGTCGCCGGCGAGTTGCTCCCAGGTCTTTTGCATAAGGAGATGGTAACAGAAACGAGCAAGACCGCCGTGGCGGCAGAGTTGTTTTCCGGCCTTGCTCCGCAGCGGCATGAGTGTGTTTGGGTTGGTACGTCGAAAGACGAGTGGTGAATGGGGCGAGCGACGGGACTCGAACCCGCGACCCTCAGGACCACAACCTGAT
>CAZYAK010000063.1:0-9173 GCA_964645935.1 uncultured Candidatus Peribacteria bacterium
ATGAGGCTTTTTATCATCCAGCTGTAGATCGAGAACTTCAGAAAGATCAATGGGGACTAATAATGTCCGCATATGCGCCGATTCTGGATGAAAACGGAGATGCAGTTGCTATTGTCGGACTTGATATCCTAGTTCAGAACTTTAATGAGAGAACGCAAGCAACGCTCTTGCCCTTCATCTTATTCATTCTATTTCTAATTTCGCTGCTCGCCCTACTGACGCTCCTTTTGGTGCGCTTTTGGGGACAAAGAGTAGAAGCCCTTAAAGAAATTGATAAGCAAAAAGATGAACTGATTGGTCTAGTAAGTCACCAATTGGCAACTCCGATTACTTCACTGAAGTGGTACTTAGAAATGATCCTGGATGGGGACATGGGTCAAATTTCGAATGAAATCAGAACAACGCTTTGTACCATACAAAAAATTTCTGGGGATTTGTCTGACCTAATCGGCAGGATGTTGGATATGTCGAGGATTGAATTAGGGAGGCTTCGTTTGCAGCCTCAGCCTCTGGAATTGACAGGTTTCTTTAAGGAAATAATGAATGTTATTGATCCAAAGGCAAATGAAAGGGGTGTGTTCTTCTCTAAGGAGATAATGCCAAATCTGCCAACCATTGCTCTAGATAAGGAGTATACAAGAATGACAATTGAAAATCTTTTGTCTAACGCAGTCAAATATACGCCGAAAGGCGGTAAAGTTGAGATGCGGGTAAAATTTGACGATCAATGGCTATATTGCACAGTAAAAGATAATGGCTGTGGGATTCCCCTGGCCGATCAAGGTCGTATGTTTGAAAAGTCGTTTCGAGCAAGCAATGTACGAAATACGATCAGTGGAAATGGGTTCGGTCTTTACATTGCAAAGGGCTCAATCGAAGCTCAGGGCGGTGTTATTTGGTTCGATAGCGAGGAAAACAAAGGAACGACCTTTTATGTAAAACTGCCACTTGTTAAGAATCTATCTAGTAAACCAGAACAACGCCGATAACCATTACCGTAACGAGAGCCAATTTTGTGGGGAGTTTTGTTAAAGCCTCCTTATCCCCAAATTTGGATGCAGTGGCATACAGAATTATTGACATTACAAATATATATCCTGGCACTGTGGTTTCCACAGCAGCGACTAATGAGGGTATTCCCAAATCGATTGCTCTTTGAGATGTGGCCAAGGCGACCAAGTTGCAGATTTCAATGATGAAGAAAAATTTCAGAGCAGGGCGCAAGATGTGAATATTTTTTGAAAAACGAGATCGGGCCCTCTTAAACGCCATTGGTAATAATCCCGCAATAATTAGACCGGAAATAACGGAATAAAATCCCACAAAATAGGATGTTTCTGAGTAAACAATATCTTCCATAATAAGAGCTCCTACTTGAAGTATTGATGCGGCTAGCATTAAAAAAAAAGCGCGCCAACGTGTTTCCAAATTGGTATCAATTAGACAAAAAGCAACGGAGGTCAAAATAAGTATTAGTATTCCCAAATATTTCAGTGGCGTTAAAACACTGGAAAGAACAAAATAACTAGCAATTGGCAGGATTGCGGGCGTCAAATTCCAATAAGCAGAGATTACACCCACATCACTGTAGGATAACGCCTTGAAGTAGAAAGCCTGACTAATTTGAATTAGGCCACCTGCGACCAATCCAAGCAACAAAATGCCAGGTGAGGGCAGAGCAAAGTCTATAAAAAATAAAAAGAACGGTAAGAAAGCCAAATAAACACATGCCGAAGTCGTAGCACCAATAACTACCCCCATCCAAGGCTTTTCAAAAACATTCTCAACACAATGTGAGTCCATTACATGGACTAATGCCCAAAAGAACGGAGTCAGCAGCGCAAAAAATAACCACATACCAGGAAGTGTAGTTACTCAATAAATTAACGGATATGGAATCATCTATAGATTTTAAAGTAGTTTTATCTATTGTAAAGCGCTTCAATTATAACTTTGGCTAAATCAAGTAATTCTACGCCTAGAACGACGTGTTTGGCTATCGCTGAACTGATAATATTGAAGTTTGAGTCCCACCCAAACAAGCTGAGAGGCACGAACTCATTGGCTTCCGTCATAATCGTTGAATTTTAGTCGCCATGCCCCACCCCCACGCATCATCGATCTGCCTCCTGGACGACTCTGCCTGGGTGTTCGACCTGTACCGCACACCCCTGCAAGATGTCCTCGGCCGGGAGGTCCATCCGCTCCTCCACGAGGGGCAGGACACCGGGGAGCTCGTGCGTGCTGTCTTGGAGCTTGCCCCCGGCGTGCTCCTCCTGGACGGTCAGCTACAGGGAGGACGAGAAGGGCCAGACGTCTTGCGGGAGATCCTCCGCCATAGGCCCGCGCTTACAGCGATCGGCTTCTCGAGCGATACCGGGTACGCGCCGGCGTTCCGGGCCGCCGGGGCCGCCGGATTCGTGCACAAGGGGAGAGAAGACCCCCTCAGCGTCGCACGGGAGGTAGCCGCACTGCTTAGGCGTTTGCCTTGAGGATCCGGGACTTTCGCTGCCTGGTGTCTTGAATTGCGCGCCCTGCACTCCCCATACTGGGACGTCTCTTCCCCTCCTGTTTCGTATGGGATCGCCTTTGTCTCCGCTCCGGAAATTTGCGGCCGTGCCGTTTGCCCTCGGACTGCTGCTCGGTGTGGGCGGCACCGCCTTCGGCGCCACGCTCCTTGGTTCCTCTACGTTCTCCGACGTGCAGCCCGGCTCCTACTACGACGCCGCGATTGGGCGCCTGGTGGACCAGGGCGTCATCGGGGGCTTTCCCGATGGCACCTTCCGTCCCGGCCAGTTGGTAAGCCGCGCCGATGTGGCCGTGATGATCGACCGCGCCTTTAACGGCTCGGACATCGGCTCTGGCGCCTCGTCGTCGCGTCGGCCGCGTTCGTCATCGTCCCGTTCCAGCTCCAGCTCCTCGTCATCGGTAAACGCGGAGGCCGGATCCATCCATTTCACCACCACGGGTTTTAATGTGGGCCAGGAGAGCAAGCGCGCCACCATCACCGTGGTTCGCACCGGCGGCAAGAAGGGCGAAGTAAAGGCAGACTACGCCTTTGGCAACGGCACGGCCGTCCTCAATACGGACTACACGGCATCCACCGGCACGCTCACGTTTGCCGATGGCGAGACCACCAAGAACATCTCCGTAAGCATCACGCGCGCCGAGGGCTCACCCACCAAGACCCTAGAGGTGACCCTGAGCAACGCGCGCGTCGCGAGCCTCGGCACCCCGGCCACGGCCACCCTCACGCTACTCGGCAGCGGCACAGCGTCTTCCTCGAGCACCGCTTCCTCCACTTCCTCGGTGGCAGGCGCCGGCAGCTTTGCCTTCACGGCCAGCACATACTCCGTGGATGAGAACGCCGGAGCCCTCTCCATCACGGTCCGCCGCACCAACGGCTCCAGCAGCTCGGCCACGGTGAACTACGCCACCTCCAATGGCACGGCTACCGCAGGCACGAACTACGCCGCCACCCAGGGCACGCTCAACTTTGGTCCTGGCGAGACCACCAAGACGTTCTCCGTGCAGGTGACGGACAACTCCGCCATCGATGGCAACCGCATGCTCAACCTTACTCTCAGTGCGCCCACCGGCGGCGCCAACATCATCGCGCCGAGCACGGCCACACTTACCCTCGTGGATAACGAAACCACGCCCTCTGCGCAGACGGGATCCATCGTGTACTCGGCATCCTCCTATACCGTCCTCGAGAGCGGCGGATCCGTCACGGTCACCGTGCAGCGCAAGGTGAGCAACCTCGGTACCGTCAACGTGAACTACGCCACCTACGACGGCTCGGCCACCCAGACGGCCGACTACACCGCCACCCAGGGCACACTCACGTTCGCCCCCGGCGAGATGTCCAAGACCTTCGTGGTGCCCATTCTCAAAGACAGCAACACGGAGGCCGAGGAGACCATCAACCTCACTCTCAACACCCTCACCGGACCCGCCACGCTCGGAGAACAGTCCACGGCCACGATCCGCATCCAGTAACAATCATCCCATCCCGGAGGCCGGAACTCCGTTCCGGCCTCTTGGTCGTGGGCTCAGTATCGCGTGCGGCGTTCCTCGGCCAACTCTGGCGCGCGCTTGTCTTCGGGCGCCAGCACGGTGAGCTGGCGCAGGTGCTGGATGTGGATCTCCAGGATGGCCCTGAAGAGATCCTCCACATCCTGCACCCGGTGGAACTCGTGCAGGGCAAATCGAGCGCAGGTGTTCTCCATGCGCGAGCCCGAGCTCTGGAACCCGCGCTCCGAGAGGCCGGACACCAGCGTGGCCGGCGGCAGCGTGCGCAGCGACAGCGTCACGATGCCCGCGAAGCCCGCCTGCACGCGCCCAGACGGCGCGAAGATGTGGCAGGCCAGGAGCTTCTTGGCCTTGTGCTCGGGAATGCCGCGCAAGTACGTCAGATGTTGTACATGCGGGTATATCGCGTCGGCGTGCTCGTCGGCCAGTGCCAGCATCTTGGCGGTGAGTGCTTGGAGCCGCAGGCGAATCCGTTCCCCGGCGGGCCGCGGGTGCGGCTCCGTGCCGGTGATGCCGCTTAGGGTGCCCGAGGACTGGGCGCCGTTGACCGTGTCGCAGCGGCGGTGCGGGCTCCGCAGCTCCCGCAGGCGCTGGAACAGCGTGAGGATGCTCGTGGTGCGCAGCGTGTCGGGGGGCAGGCGTGTGTCGTAGCCGTGCCCCTGCTGGATGGAGGAAGCCAGACCCGCCGGCACCGCGGCAAAGCCAAACTGGCTGACACCGAGCATCTTGCCGCCGGTGCAGAGCATCACGGTGCGCTCGTCCAAGTCCCTGAGCGCCGGCAGCTCAGCGCGACCCACGGCCTGACAGGCGTCCAGCACGATGACGAGTTCCGGATACTCGTGGCGAAGCTTGCGGATCATCCAGAGGAGATCTTGAGGTGGATTGTCCGAGCGGCCCAGGAGCATGTCGCCGTAGCGACTCACGAGGCTGAGCACCACGAAGCGCGTCTGCTTGTCCACCTGCTTCAACAGGTTGCTGAGCAGCGCTTTGCGCCCCAGCGGTCGGTCCTTGTGGTCGCGTCGGAGCACCATGCGCGGCGCGGCGCGGCCCTCACCCTCACCCACTTTGCGCCGGAGCATATCGTCGTACTCTTGCGAGGTGATGACGACGTTTTGCTTCTGATCCATGGTGGGGAACAGACCGTCCATGAGGTAGTGGAACAGCTCCGAGGCGCTTTTGTGCGGCATCATCCAGTGTGCATCGCCGTCGGCGCCCAGGTACGTCTTAAGCTCCGCCTCCAGCAGGCCCCAGCTGCGTGCAAACTTCTCGTCGCCCCACTCGCGCTTGAGCGCCTCGGCAATACCGCGCAGGTCGCTGCGGTCCTCGTACACAGGCTCGATGGCACCGCTAAAATCCTTGCCGAGGCTATCTATTCCCGGCACGCCAAGGTCCGCGTAGGTGAGGGTGGGCAGAAGCGCCTGGGACCCTCCAGGGAAGAGTTGTTCCGCCGCACTTTCCAGCAGCTCGCACAGCGTGCGGCCGCGGTGGTGCGGATGTGACGCGCACGGTTGCAGTGGGAGGTACAGAAATGCCTCGCGTGCGCAGAGCGTCTCTCGGAACACCTCCGCGGTCTCGGGGCGCACGGAGCGGGGGAGAGCAGGGAGGCGATCGTACGCGTCCAGAAACGCTCGCTGCGCGTCGGGGTCGTCCACGATGCGCTCGGGGGCCATGAGCGAGAGGAGCAGCCCAATCTCCCGGGGCGGATCGGCGCTGTCCAGCGTGGAGAATTCTTGCTCCAGCAGCGCGCCGTGATCCTGTTCCAACCATGCCACGAGCTCCTCGTCGCAGGCGTCGTCAGGGGAGGACAGGTCGAGACATGCGACTCGCAGCGGCGCGCTCAGGGACCGGCAGGCCGCGGTCTGGAGGCGTGCGAGAACGGCTTGCAGTCGCATGAGGGACGCCCGTGCGGTGCTGTCGTCGGTGGGCCTGGCGTTGGCGCGCGTTGCGCGCAGGTCACGCACGGCGTGTAGGAGGTCTACGTACTCCTCGTTGGCGTCCAGGCGCTCCAGCGTGTTGGCAAGGGTGGAGGGCGGCACGCGGCGGCGCGCGAGCGTGCCCACCTTTTTGGTCTCGAACGAGCCCTCCTTGAGCGCGCGCCTGGTGAGGATGTGGGGCGTGTCTGCACGGCACAACCATTCGGCCATGGCTGCGCGCAGGTCTAGCTGGCTCCCCCGGTCACGGCTTACCCGCGGGGACATGAGGGTGGCGGATGCACAGTGGTGCACGAGTTCCGCCACATTGGTGCCGCTCTCGGTGCCGCCGCGCGCGTGCTGGATGCTGATAGCCTGACCTGTCTCGGCCAGCAGCCCCAGCAGTTGCCGCAGGAACGACGGCCCCTCCGCCTCCGGCGGTCCGCCATGCGCGGCGACGATCTCCCGTGCGCGCTGCACGCTGCCGGTGGCGAGAAACAGCAGGTAGGCGCCCGCCGCTTCCGTCTCGCCGTGGAGGGTGGCCGCCTGCTCGTGCAGTTCGAAGAGCGCGTCCAGGGTGTCGGGGAGCAGACGGATGTGCGAGGCACGGTCGGCCAGGAACGCGCGCACGGCCTCGTGGCCGGGGTTGCCGGTCCCAAGCAGCAGCGACGCCTGGCGCAGGAGGTAGGCGCGGTCGTCGCCCGGGCCGTCCTCGCGTCCCGGGAGGGCGTCTTGCAGGAGGCGCAGTACCCGCTCGCCCACGGCGAGGTCGGGGAGCGGTCCCTCGCGCGGCACCGGGCTCTCCAGCAGCGCCAGGATGCGGGCCACGCTGGCATCGCGCAGGAACCGCGTGCGGCGCTCCGCGGCGTCCGCTACCGGCAGGCGCAGGGTCTCGGCCCGTTCCGCGAGCATGGCCGCCGTGACGGCCTCCACCAGGGGCGGATCCGCGTACCACGGCGCGCTCGTCGGGGAGGACGCGGATTCCATGACAGGAGGCCCATCCTCGCCTGACGACCCGTCGCCGTCAATTGCCTCCGGGGGCCCGATACGGGCCTTGACGGTCAGTCCCCGTCTCGGGGAGCATCGGGACGTGCCGCGCAAGACCTTGCAGCTGGCGGGCCTCTCCGCCCCCGAGGCGGATGCCTATCTCGCGTGCCTCAAGCTGGGCGCGCAGGACCTGCGGTCCATCGCGAGGGAGATGGACCTGCCGTCCACGGAGATGAAACCCCTCCTGGAGAGGCTCTTAGAGCGGGGGTTCCTCACCCGCTACACGTCCGGCAAACGGGCGTACTACGCCGCGGAGCCGCCCAAGGCGTTGCACCGCCTGCTGGCACCGCACCGCGACCGCTCGCGCCGCGACGTGCGGGACACCCTGGGGTCGCTGGTGCCCGTCTTGGAAGCCCTCATGCGCCCGGGACAGGAGCGCCCCGACACCGCGTACTACCAGGGCGAACGCGGGCTCAGGGCGGCGTACGAGGACACCCTCACCTCCGCCACGGAGATCGTGGCCGTCGCCTCGGTGGACGACACCGAGTCCATCCTCAAGGCCTACATGCCCGCCTACTACCGCCGCCGCAAGGCCGCGGGCATCCCCATCCGCGCCATCTTCCCGGACACCCCCATGGCCCGCCGCCGCAGCGCCAAGGACGCGGGGGAGCTGCGCGAGAGCCGTCTGCTGCCGGAGTCCCTGTTCCAGGTGCAGATTGAGTGGAACGTGTACGACGACAAGGTGGCGTTCTTCTCCCTGCGGGAACGCATCGCCGTCATCATCCGCAGCCGCCTCATCGCCGACGCCATGCGCGCCGCGTTCGAGGTGCACTGGCGCCTGGCCGGGATGCTGGATGCGGAGAAGCGCCGCGGGAACGACTGATTCTTAGCGCGTGCGGGCCGATGCCTTGTACGCGGCGTGTGCGGCAGGCCCGTACTTGGCCACCCAGTCCATGGCGTCGGTGCGGATCTGGAACTCCACCGGGATGCCCTTGAGGCACCGCACGGTGGTGTGGAGGCTGCGGTAGCCGTTGGGCTTCGGCTTCGCGATGTAGTCCGACTCCTGTTCCGGGAACGCGCGCCACAGCCGATGCAGCGCCTCGCGCGCGGCGTAGCAGTCCCGCCGGGTGCCGGCGAGGAGGCGGAAGGCGAAGATGTCCGTGATGTGGTTGATGCTCTTGCCCTTGCGCCGCATCTTCTCGGCGATGCCGGCCACGTTCTTCCGCCGGAACAGGATGCGCACGCTCTCCAGTCCCTCCCTGTCCAGCGCGGCGCGCACGATGGCACGGATGTCGGCGAAGAGCTGCCGCTGCGTCCGTTCCTGCCCGCGCACGATCCGCTCGATGGCGGAGAACTGCCCGGGGTCGCGCGCCTTGAGCAGCGCGTCCTCCAGGAGGTAGCGCAGGCGCCAGAGGCCCAGGTGGTCGGCCACGGAGATCCATCCGTGCCCGGAGATCACGGACCCGCCGGACGGGTCGCCCGCGTCCACGGCGAAGGCCGCGCGCAGGAGGCACGTTGCCGCGAGCGTGGTGTCCGCCTGACCCTCGGCCCGCGCCCGCAGCAGCTGCCCGGCGGTGGTAGGATCCTCCAGCGCCCGCACCACGCGCCTCGACAGTGTCCGGGCGCGCGGGTGGAGCGAGGGCAGATGGGACCACCGGCCCGCCGCCGCGTCCTCCGGCAGGAGGAACGCCTGCCACGTGACGGTGCGCGGCAGCAGGGTGGGGAGCCGCGCCGTCAGCCACGTCGCGCGCCGGCGCACGAGGGCGGCCTCGTCGGGCAACCCGTCTTTGAGGAGGGCGGTTTCCAGCGACCGGGCGAACGCGGAGGGCGTGACGGCCATGCGGGCATTCTCGCTTTCTCTGGGGCGGGAGGCAACGCGCCCGGACAGGAAAACGCCTTGTCTTGGCGAGGAAGTGGCGGCCGGTTCCCGTCAAACCCCACCGAATAACGCTTTTCCACGGCCGCTCTGGCGGATGTTGACGGTCATATGGTGTCCATTCATACTCGGATGCATGCTCGATCGCATCCTCAAGTCCTTCCAACTCAGCGCCAAGGAGATGGAGCTCTTCGTCACGGTCATGGAACTCGGCGGCCAGCCGGCGTCGTCCATCGCGCGCATCCGGGAGCTGCCCAGAAACACCGTGCGCGGCATCCTCGATGCGCTCGTGCAAAGGGGCCTCATGGTGAAGACCATGCGCGCCAACACGCAGTACTACGCCGTGGAAACCAAGGAGAACCTCT
>CAZYAK010000064.1:0-8462 GCA_964645935.1 uncultured Candidatus Peribacteria bacterium
TGGTGACCCCGATAGGAATTGAACCTATATTTGCCCCTTAGGAGAGGGCCGTTCTATCCGTTGAACTACGGGGCCGTGAGTCGCCGAAAGAGCGTATACAAAGGATAACCCAATGCCCCGCTCGTGCCACGGCAAAGCGTCTTAGGCTGTCAGCACCATGACCTCGCGCCCCTCGGAGGGGAGCGAGCCCTTCTGCTTGTACTCGGCCACGTGCTCCTTGGAGCCCAAGGCCTTCTCGGCAGCGGCGAGGTCCTTGCCCGGGAGCAAGAGGATGACGCGCGGATCAAACTCGTCGACCAACTTCTGCAGAAGCTTGGCGTCGTCGGCCGGCACCACGAGCACATCGATGGCCGGGGCCAGCTCCATCTGTTTGTCCGTCCAATCACGCAGCGGGGTGGACAGGATGCCCACGCGCACGCCCTCCATCTCCACGACAAACGAGGTCTGGCGACCCTCCTCGTGGCCCACGCCGCGTACGGAGAACCCAGCGACGTTGTACTCGCCCGGCCAGGAGATCACGCCCTGCGTGGTCTTCTCCTCAGGGGCGGACATGATCACAATGGCGTCCGCGGAAGCAGCCTTGATCCCCTGCGGGGGGAACACGAGCAATGGCTTGGAGGAGCCTGTGAGACGGAAGGAGCCGGGGGTGAGGGCGGTGAATTGGAGCATCGGAAGGGATGGTAGCAACAAACCGAGAGGAAGGAAAAGGCAAGGTCTCGGGGTAAAGGGACCGAGGGGACCGAAGGCGCCGACGGCACCGAGGTATGCCGCAAAGACCATAGGTATGCCCCAAGCAGCCGCACCTTGGTCCCTGATCCCCTCGGTGCCCTTCTTCAGGGGATCTCTACGCGCTCGATCTTGGCTCCCAGCGCCCGGAGCTTCTCATCAAGGCGATCGTACCCTCGCTCGATGTACTTCACGTCGGTGATGGTGGTCTCGCCCTCGGCGCAGAGCCCGGCCAGCACCATGGCAGCACCGGCGCGGATGTCGTTGCTGGCGACGATGCGCCCCTTGAGCGGCGTGGGGCCGATGATAAGCGCCTGGTGCGCGTTGAGGATCTCGATGTGTGCACCCATCTTCTCCAGCTCGTACAGGTAGGCCATTCTTCCCTCGAACAACACCTCAAAAATGCGCGAAACACCCTTGGCCTGCGTCATCGCCACGCCCATGGGGGCCTGCAGGTCGGTGGGGAAGCCGGGGAAGATGTTGGTCTGCACTTTCATCGCAGAAAGCGTCGAGAGTTCACCGTCCACTAGGAGCACTCCCTCGTCGTACTTGAAGACGGCGCCGTGGCGCTTGAGAATGGCAAGGAAGGAGAGCAGGTGCTCGGGATCCACGTGGTGGAGCCTGAGCTTCCCGTGCGTGACGAGCGCGGCCAACACCATGAAGCCCGCCTCTAGGTAGTCCGACACCACGCGATGCGTGACGCCGCGCAGGGGCTTCTTGCCACGGACGAGCACGGTGTGGTTACCGACGCCGTCCACCTCCACGCCCATCTCCTGAAGCATCTGCTCGAGGTCCTGCACGTGTGGCTCCGCGGCGGCAAGGTCGATGCGCGTCTCGCCCGGCAACAGCGCCGCGGCCATAACGATGTTCTCCGTAGCGGTAACCGAAAACTCCGGGAGGATGACGTGTCCCGCCTGCAGCGTGCCCTGCAGGTGCAGGTATTCGTCGGTGGACATGTCCTCCGCACCCAGCTGCTTGAAGGCCTCGATGTGCGCTTGCACCGGGCGCTTGCCCAGCACGCAACCCCCGGGGTACGCCATCTCCGCCACGCCAAAGCGGGCGAGTAGCGGGCCCAGCAGCACCACGGACCCGCGCAGCGACGACACGAACTCGGCGGGGATGGGCTGGCTCTTGAGACGCGAGGGGCGCACGCGCACGGTGCTGCCCTCGAAAGAGGTCTCGCATCCCAGGAAATCCAGGATCTTGAGCATCGCCACGGTGTCGCGCAGGCGCGGCACGTTCTCCAGAATTGTCTCACCATCCGTGAGCAGCGTGGCCGCCAGCAGGGGCAGCGCCGCGTTCTTCGAACCGCCGATGGAGACGTCTCCCACGAGCGGAATTCCGCCGCGCACTCGGTACCGGACATCCATAGGTGACGGAGAGTGTAGCGGAAAGGAGGGACGAAGCACCAAATCACACGCGACAAACTCCAAACCCCTGTCCATCGCCGCTCCAAGGCGGTTTTCAGCCTTCCCTGTTTGTTATTTGGAGCTTGATGCTTGGTGCTTCCGGCGCTCCAGAAGCATATCCACGAGCAGGAGGACAACGCCGACCGTGATGCAGCTGTCCGCCACATTGAAGATGGGGAACGTCCCCACCTGGAAGAAATCCGTCACGACCCCGTCGCCGATGCGGTCCAGCACATTGCAGAGAGCCCCGCCGATGATGAGCCCGAACCCGGCGCGTGAGAGCAGCGTGCGCGAGTGGCGCACGGCGACGTAGGCCATCAACGCGAGCGCGATAGGCACCAGGAGGTTGTGGAGCCCAAACGGCAACATCATCCCAAAGGCCACACCCGGGTTCAAGGACGGTACGAGGCCCACCAACTCCCCAAACAGCGGCACGGGCCGCGTGAGGAACGCATCCGACAGGAGCTTGCCCGCAAGGCTGAGAACAAAAGCGACGGAGGCGGAGGCCCAGAGGAGTGGCACGGCCGGAGTGTAGCGGAACTCGTGCTTCTGGTTCCGTCAGCGGGGGAGTCCCGCCTATACTGCGGACCTCATGTTTAAGAGGATCGACATGCTGCTGCTCGGCACCACGGTGGTGCTCACGCTCTTCGGACTGGCGATGATCGCCAGCGTGAGCGTGTTCGAGAGTTACCAGCTCACCACGAAACTCTACGGGGAGGGGCGCAACTCCTTCTACTTGTGGCGCACATTCATCCACGTCGGCATCGGCATGTTCGTGATGATGGGCATGGCCACCCTGCCCTACCGCCTGTGGGAGAGACTCGCTCGGCCGTTGTACTTTTTGAGCATCGTGCTCCTCGTGCTCGTGTTCATCCCCGCGCTCAAGCCCGCGGGCGCGCAGACCAGTAACAGCTGGATCGACCTTGGCTTCTTTACCCTCCAGCCGGCGGAGATCCTCAAGCTGACGTTCATCTTCTACCTCTCCACGTGGCTGCAGAAACGCGAGCAGCTCATTAGCACGTTCAAGGACGGCTTCGTGCCGTTTGTGACGCTGCTTCTCATTAGCACCTTCCTCGTGGCGGTGCAGCCGGACCTCGGCTCGTTCCTCGTGATTTCGGGTATCGCGGGCGTGATGTTCCTCATCGCCGGTGGCGGGTTCTTCCACCTCTTTCTCGGTGGCGGCCTGGCAGCGCTGGTGGGCCTGCCAGTCATCCTCCAGAAGGAATACGTGAAGCTGCGCTTCACGGGATTCTTGTCCATCATGTTCAACCCCGGCGACACCAAGATCTGCGAGACCAAGGCCGGCTACCAGATCTGCCAGGCGCTCATCGCCATCGGCAGCGGCGGGCTCTTTGGGGTGGGGTACGGCAAGTCCATCCAGAAGTTCGGATATCTCCCCGAGGTGCAGGGCGACATGATCTTCTCCGTGATGGCCGAAGAACTGGGGTTCGTGCGCCTGCTCATCATTCTCTTTATGTACGGGATGCTCGTCTACCGCGGGTACAAGATCGCGGAGAACGCACCTGACCGCTTCGGGTTCCTGCTCGCTTCCGGTATCACCACGTGGATCGCGGTGCAGACGCTGGTCAACATCTCGGTGAATATCGGCATATTCCCACTCACGGGAATCACGCTGCCATTCATCAGCTACGGCGGCTCGTCGCTGATGACGCTGCTGGGTGCTGTCGGCATTCTCCTCAACATCTCCATGTACTCCACCGAGGAAGCCAGCCTGGCGAGGAGGGCAAAATCCAAGGCGGAGAGCTCGAGCAGGAAGAGGGGAGGGTTTCGGACGAGGCTGGCGTGAGGTGAGGTAGAATGGAGGAGTGACGCGTATCCTCCTCGTCGGCGGCGGTTCCATCGGCCACGTGGCCCCGGCGGTGGCAGTGTGGCGCGCACTGCAGCGCATGAAGCCCGATGCCGTACTTCAGCTGGTCTGCTCCGAGGAACCAGGTGACGCCGCATTTCTGGAGAAGGAGGGCATCGCTTTCATCGCCATCCGCGGACGGCGCCTCTCGCTCGCGCGCCCGGACATCTTCGGGAAGTCCTTCGTCGCGGCGTGGCGACTGGTGAAGTCTTTCAAGCCCGACGTGGTCTTCAGTAAGGGTGGTGCACTCAGTGTGCCGTTGTGTCTGGCCGCTCGCGTCGCTGGCGTACCCATCGTGCTGCACGAGTCCGACGCCGTGAACGGCCGGGCCAACCGCCTGGTGTCGCGCTGGGCGGTCACGGTGTGCGACGGCTTCCCAGGTGGGGGAACGCAAAGCGCCCATGTGTTCACCGGCAACCCCGTGCGCCCCGCAGTGGCGCAAGGCTCGCGCACCGAAGGCCTGAGGATCACCGGTCTTTCGGGTACGCGTCCCGTGCTCTTGGTGATGGGCGGGAGCCAGGGCGCGCAGGCGCTCAACGCAGCGATCGTCCGTCATCTCGATGTGCTCCTGCAGTCCGTCGAGATCCTCCATCTCACAGGCAAAGGTAAGCCCGGCGCACCGGCGCGGGCGGGATACTGGAGTGCGGAGTTCGCATACGAGACGTTGCCCCACCTGTACGCCGCCGCGGACCTCGCGCTCTCGCGTGCGGGGGCGGGCGGCATCAGCGAGCTAGCCGCGTGCGGCGTCCCCGCACTACTGGTCCCGCTGCGGGGCCTCGCGCAGGACCACCAGTTCGCCAACGCTCGGGCCGCAGAGCTCGCGGGTGCGTGCGTGCTGCTGCATCAGGAAGAACTGGACGCCACGCTCCTGCCAGCGGTGCAAGCCCTGGCCACACACGAACGCAGGCGCGCCGCGCTAGCGGCGGGCATCCGCGGACTCTCGTCGCCCGACTCCGCCGAGCGCATCGCACGGATCGTTCTGGACGCTACGGGCTCGCTGCGTGTGTGAGACGCCGCTACCATCGGGACACATGCGCCTCTTCGTCCTCTTCCTTGCCCTCCTCATGACGCTCCACGCCCTCCCCGACGACGCCCAGGCCGCGCTCTCGCCCGCCGATAACACGTTCCAGGCCGGGATACTCAAGAAGGCTGGGCTTAAGCGCCTGCAGACGCTCAAGGGCAAGCACGTCGTGGTCATCAAGACGTCGCTCGGGGACATCACGGTGGAGCTGGACGCGACGGCGGCCCCGAGAACCGTCACCAATTTCGTCACCCTCGCCAAGGGCAAGTACTATGACGGCCTGATCTTCCACCGCGTGATCCCCGACTTCATGATCCAAGGGGGCGATCCGGACGGGCAGGGGACCGGTGGACGCAGCATCTACGGCGAGGAATTTGCCGACGAGTTCAAGCGCGGCCACATGCTGCCCATGGTGCGCGGCGCCATCGCCATGGCCAACCGCGGGCCGGATACCAACGGCAGCCAGTTCTTTATTGTGCAGGCCGCTTCCGCCCAGTGGCTGGAGGGCAAGCACACGGTATTCGGGAACGTCACCAAGGGCATGGACGTGGTAGACGCGATCGCCACCGTACAACGCGATTCGCACGACGCGCCGCTCACTCCTGTGACGTACACGATGCACGTCCAGACGGTGAAGAAGGTGCCGCGCACGAAGTGAGTGGGAGCGCGTGTAGGATGATTGTCATCCCAGCCCGCATTTCACACATTCGACAAGTGGTTTTGCCGTAACGGATGCACCCGGAATTCGTTTAAACAGCCCACAAACGGAGCGTGTTTCACGTTACTTTCCCGCCTGTGCGGCTGCTTGCCGATACTCTCGGATTGGCGTCCCGCATATTGCGGCGTCTCCCTCTGGTGATTACCCTTTCGCGGTATGCATACATCTATCAAGTTCATCATTCCGTTGTTCGCCCTCGCGTTCCTTCTTGTGAGCTGCGGTGGCAAGACCTCCGAGACCACCCAAGAACCCGTCATCCCCCAAGTCGCCCAGGAGCAGGAGCAGTTTAAGAATCTCCCCACGCAAGGAGACGGCTCCGTGCCGGACGAGGTGGAGCAGACCGCCATCGAGCGCGCCCGCGCTGCAGCGCCTGCCCAGCCCCTTTCGGGCAAGTTCGTCGCTGTTGTGCGCACGATCCGGGGCGACATCACCATGGAGCTCGACGCCGACGTGGCCCCCAAGACCGTCACGAACTTCGTAACGCTCGCCAAAGCCGGGTACTACAACGGCATCACCGTCCATCGCGTGATCCCCGACTTCATGATCCAAATGGGCGACCCCAACGGCAACGGCACGGGCGGCGAGAGCATCTACGGCCGCACCTTCGAGGATGAGATCAACGCCGACAGCTACGGCCTGGACAAGAAGACGGTGCGTGAGGTCTCGGCCGGGCAGGATGTCCCCGAAGAAATCGCCAACCTCACGGTGAAGGAATACTACGAGCGCCAAGGCTACGCCTACGACGGCAGCTTGAAGTCTCTGCCCATGGTCCGCGGCGCGCTCGCCATGGCCAACGGCGGACCAGCCACCAACGGTAGCCAGTTCTTCATCATCCAGGGCCCGGCGACGCCGTGGCTGGAAGGCCGCCACACCGTCTTCGGCAACGTGACGGAGGGGATGGACGTGGTGGACCAGATCGCGAACCTCGCCCGCGACGCCAACGACCTGCCGAACGAGCTCGTGAAGATCACGGTGGAGATCAAGTAAGGCGTAATAACGCATTTTCGGGGCCGGAGACACAGGTCTCCGGCCTTTTCGGTTCCAATGCGGGCCTGTACCCTCTCCGAGCCATGCGCACCCGCTTTCCCCCGTCTCCCACCGGCCTGCTCCACGTCGGAGCCCTGAGGACGGCGCTCTACAATTTTCTGCTGGCCCGCCAGTCGAGTGGAACGATGGTCATGCGCATCGAGGACACGGACCGAGCCCGCAGCGTCCCCGGGGCCGTGGAGGACTTCCTCACGTCGCTCCACTGGGCGGGCATCGATCCGGACGAAGGAGTGCTCTACAGGGACGGCAAGGTCGTCCAGGTGGGCGACAAGGGCCCGTACTTCCAGTCCGAGCGCCTGCCCCTCTACCGCGAGCACGCCGACCGCCTGGTGGCGCAGGGCCACGCCTACCCGTGCTTCTGCACGGCCGCGCGCCTGGAGGAGATGCGCAAGGGCCAGGAGGCCCGCAAGCAGGCGCCGATGTACGACCGCCTCTGTCTTAAGCTCTCGCCTGACGACGTAGCCGCCAAGATCGCCGCGGGCGAGCCGCACGTCATCCGCCTCAAGGTACCGCACGAGCGCACACTCACGTTTACGGACGATATCCGTGGGCCGCTCTCGTTCCAGGGTCACACGGTGGACGACCAGGTGCTTCTTAAATCCGACGGCTTCCCCACGTACCATCTCGCGCATGCCGTGGACGACCATTTTATGGAGATCGACCTCGTGCTGCGCGGCGAAGAGTGGCTGAGCTCGCTGCCCAAGCACCTCCTACTCTTTGAGTACCTTGGCTGGAAGACGCCACGGTACGCGCATGTCTCTCTGCTCCTCAATCCCGACAAAACCAAGCTCTCCAAGCGCCAAGGCTCGGTATCGGTGGGGGACTTTATCAAGAAGGGGTACCTGCCCGAGACTCTCGTGAACTTTGTGGCGCTGCTGGGTTGGAACCCGGGCACGACCCAGGAGCTGTTCTCCATGGAGGAGCTCATTACACATTTCTCCATGGAGCGTGTGCAGAAGGCGGGCGCGGTGTTCGACGTCACCAAGCTGGATTGGCTGCAGGGGCAGTGGATACGCCGCATCCCGGTTGCGGAGTTTGCGGAGCGCATCCGCCCGCTGGTGACCGCCGAAATCCCCGCCGCCAAGGACGACACCGCGTTCGCTGCCAAGGCCGCGCTCATTCAGGAACGCATTACGTTCTTCCCGGAGGCGCCGTCGATGCTCGGCTTCTTCTACGCACGCCCGGTCACCGTGAACAAGGAGCTCCTCGCCAACCCCAAGCAGAAAGTAACGCCGGAGGACCTCCCGAAGATCCTGGAGACCGACATCACGCTCTTTTCCGCCGTGCCCGAGAGTGACTGGAACGCCGCGCGCCTGGAGCAAGACTTGCGCGCGGAGGTGGCCAAGGGCACCTGGAAGCTCGGCCAACTGCTCTGGCCCGTACGCGCGTCGCTGACGGGATTGCCCTACAGCCCGGGAGCCTTCGAGGTGGCGACGGTGCTTGGCAAAGCCGAGACGCTGGCGAGGTTGGAGACAGCGAGGAAGATGGCATGATCGACCGACGATCATCTCTGCTGCAACCAGACACATATACCCAGCCCCACTGGTCCCGCGGTGCGGACTGGCGGGGATGGCAGCCCCTTGTTCTTCTCGTGCGGCTGGCTGCGTTTCCCGTTTCTCTGTACGCGATCCCCGTCACCAAGCCAAGGACGTCGCGTCGTGGGCTTGGGACGCG
>CAZYAK010000065.1:0-1153 GCA_964645935.1 uncultured Candidatus Peribacteria bacterium
TCCTCCTCCGCGGAGGAGGAAGGGGGATGTGTGTGTTTTGTGGTTCCTCGCAGTACACGCAACCCACAGATCCTCCAGCACTCCCGTCAGATCCCGCCTCACGCGCGCATTCGTGAACCGGATGATCCGGTATCCCTGCGCGCGAAGGATCCCCTCGCGATAGGCATCGTATCTCCGTTGCCGATCGTGGATTGGACCGTCCACCTCCACGATCAATCGAGCCCGTGCACACAGGAAATCCACGATGAACCTGCCGATGCGCACCTGGCGACGGAACTTGATACGACGAAACTGCTTCCCGCGAAGCACGCGCCAGAGCGTGTGTTCTTCCGGCGTCTGATGCGCGCGGAGGTACCTGGGGAATGCGAGCGGTGAGGATCGAACAACCATGCAGACACCCTGACGCCCGCGCTATTCTCGTTCTATCCCGACACCGCGAAACGGCCGCAGCATCAGCGGATTCCCGCTGTCTCCTGCGACTATTCCGGTTCCACGACGGGAGAAACTCTCACGCCACCGGCTTCGCCTCCAACCCGGCGGCCTTGATGACGGCGGAGAAGGCGGCGGGGTCGTGGATGGCCATCTCGGAGAGGACCTTGCGGTTGAGGGTGATCTTCTTGTTCGTGAGCGCGGCCACAAAGACGCCGTAGCGGATACCCTGGGAGCGCAGCGCCGCGTTGAGGCGGGTGATCCAGAGGCTGCGGAAATCGCGCTTCTTCTCGCGGCGGTGCTTGTAGGCGTTGACGCCCGCGCGGATGACGGCCTCGTTGGCCTTTACGAAGGTCGCGCTCCGCATGCCGCGGTAGCCCTTGGCGAGCTTGCGGATCTTCTTGTGCCGGCGGTGCCGGGCGATACCACGTTTGACGCGCATAATCCTGGGGAGAACGCAGCGGGCGACGGCCCGCCGGAAAGGAAGTTAGAGGCTGGGGAGCAGGACCTTGAACTGCTTGATGTCGCGGGCGTTGGCCACGACCGTGCGGTTGAGGCGCTTCTGGCGCTTGTTCTTCTGCGAGAGAAGGTGACGGCGACCGTGGCGCGCGAAGGCGTACTTGCCGGAGCCGGTCTTGCGGATGCGCTTCTTGGCACCACTATGGGTCTTCATCTTAGGCACGATCAAGGGGGGGAGTACGTGTGGGCGGCGAAGTATAGCGGG
>CAZYAK010000065.1:1253-8437 GCA_964645935.1 uncultured Candidatus Peribacteria bacterium
GGCCGCACGATCATGATGAACTGGTCGCCCTGGCGCTTGACCTCCTGCTCCAGCTCGGCGACGTCCATGAGGCTGGCCACCAGCGTCTTGAGCTTCTGGATGGCGTACTCCTTGTTGGCCAGCTCGCGGCCGCGCAGGCGCACCGAGAACTTGACCAGGTGGCGTTCGCCCAGGAACTCGCGGGCACGCGTGGCGAGGCGATCCAAGTCATGCTTGTCCGTGCGGAAGCCGAACCGCAGCATCTTTACCTCCACCTGCTTGGAGTGGGCCTTCTGCTTCTTTTCCTTCTTCTGGAGCTGGTAGAGGTAGTGGCCGAACTCGCCGATCTTCACCACCGGCGGCACCGCCTTGGGCGACACCTCGATGAGGTCGAGTCCCTGCTCCTGCGCGAGGGCAATGGCTTCGGGGACGGTCATCACCTTGGCCGCGCCGTCATCGGCCACCAGCATCACCTGGGGAACGCGGATCTGGTCGTTGATGCGGGGGCGACGTTCTTGCTTGGCGGGTTCGTATCGGTGACGCTGACGCAGAAGCGGGAGGGGGGAAGGACCATCGCAATGTACGAGAAATGCGCTCCGGGCGTCAAGAATCCCCGTTCGTTCCCCATCAGCGGTCCAGCCGACGCGTGTGCGCAGAGAGGGTAAACGAGACGCGGTTCCACCCGTCTGGGAGGAGTTCCACCGAGACGCGATCCACACCCAAAAACTGCACGGGCCACACCTTCTGCGCGGCGTAGGCCTCGCCCCAGTCGCCGCCGAGGATCTCGCGGGCGGAAGCCAAGCGCGTCCCTGCGAGGAGGCCGCGAAACTCCTGCAAGAAGCGCTCGGAGGAGAAGGATTTGAGCAGTTGATCTTCGGCCGGGCGCGGCTCGCGCGCGTAAGAGGCGAGGTCCGTGGAGAGGAACTTCTCTACCGCCACGATGCCAGCGTAATTCTCGGCCTCGGTGAGGATGAAGAGCCGGTCGATCTCGGCGTCGGTGAGGGCGTCGCCCACAGTGAGGAGCCCGGTGAGTTCGAGTGTTGAGAAGAGGCGCTCAAAGCCCGCGTCCGAGAGGGTGGCCTGGAATGAGATGGTGCGCTTTTCCACGATGCCGCGCGACGCGTCGGCCGAGGGCTGAGGATCCAGCACAGTGGGCTGCCCCACCTCGATGCCCGACATCCCGCGGAGCATCTTGCCGCGCTCCAGCAGCAGACGTGTGACATCGAAGAATGCGAGGAGGCGGCGGAGATCCTGCTTCTCGGGGAGGACGTAGGCCTGGAGCTTTTCCTCGGGTGAGCCGCTCTGGAGGCTGGCCTGGAGCGCGGTGAGCTCCAGCTGCTCGGTGAGCACGGCCAGGCGGCGCTCCAGCGGCGGGATGTCCGCGGCCAGCGGGAGCACGTCCTCGCGCACATCCGTCAGGAGTGCAAGGTGGGCAGTCACCAACGTGCTCGACACCATGAGCAGCGCCGCGCCACCGCCGAATCCGCCAAGGATGGAGAGGAATTTCTTCACCGGAGGCGGAGAGTGATGATGAACGGCGAATGCGGCCCGATGCCGGCGTCGTCCCGCCGCTCGAAGCGCGGCGGATCGAGCGATTCGATGAGTGCGGACTTCGCGAGGATCTCGGTAAAGGACGCAAGCACCGTCATGCTGCGAGGCCCCACACCGCGGACATCGCCCGTGGCGACCACGCTCTGTTGGGCAATGTCGTACTCTACGGACTGCAGGAGAATCTTGGCGTCGCTGCCCGCGGCAAGCGCGGCTTGCGCCTCGATCTCCGCGGTCACGCGCTCCAGAGAAAGCGGCTCAGTGCGGGCGGCCTTGAGCGCCTGATACTGGTCGTCGTCTACCGAGAGCACCGACGAGCGGCGGCGACGCTCACTCTGAAGAATGCTCGCCGTGAGCAGAGACCGGTGCGAGGCGAGCTCCTCGGCGTTCCAGTCCTTGCCGCTCACCTCCACCTTGGCAAAGCGCGGCAGCAACATGTTCCACGAGAGGAAGAGGAGCAGCGTGAGGCACGCGGCGAAGAGGAAGAACGGACACGCGGCGCGCGACAGCGCGGTGGCCGCCGCATCCAGGCGGGCTTGGGCGGACACAGGGGCTTCGGTCGGAAACGCGGCCGGAGAATCGTGTGCGGGGAGAGACATGGGTGTTTCTGGTCAGTATAGCGGAAAAGTAGTGGTTTTGGAAGAGTCGGCGGGGAGGGCGCAAAGGGGACAAGAGGCGCAGAAGGGACAGAAGTGCACCCGTATCAATCACGGACAATCGTACGACTAGAGCACCTCTGTCCCTTTTGTCCCCTTTGCGCCTCTTGTCCTTCTATCCTCTCCCTGTCGCCCCACCCGAAACCCTGTAGACTGCCTCGGCGACATCTCGCACCTCTACCCCCTTTCCCGTGGAAGAGCTCCTCCTCAAGCTCCAGGACCTGCAGTCGGCCGTGAACACGGGCAAGGACTCTCTTTGAGGCCAGGGGCATCCCACTCGAGATCGAGAAGTTGGACCAGGAGACACAGGACCCAAACCTCTGGGGCGACCAGAAGCGGGCCCAAGCGCTCTTCGGCAAATTGAAGGGCCTGCGCAAACAGTGGGAGCCGGTGGCCAAGCTCTCGAAGGACGCGGAGGAACTGCTCGAGCTCACCAAGATGTCCGAACCTTCGGACCTGCAAAGCCTCCAGGAGCAGGTGGACGCACTGGAGAGGGCATGGAAGGCACAGGAGACGCAGCTGTACCTCGGCGGCGAGTTTGATACGGTCAACGCGTACCTCACCGTCTCCGGCGGCGCCGGCGGCACCGAGGCGCAAGACTGGGCGGCCATCCTCATGCGCATGTACCTGCGCTATTGCGAACGCATGGGCTGGAAGACGACGCTGCTCGATAAGACAGACGGCCAGGAAGCCGGCATCAAGACGGCCACCATCCTCGTCGAAGGCGACATGGCGTACGGCAACCTCAAGTGCGAGAAGGGCACGCACCGCCTGGTGCGCATCTCCCCTTTTGGAGCCAAAGCGTTGCGCCAGACCAGCTTCGCTCTTGTGGAGGTAACGCCGGAGGTGCCGGAGTCCGCCGAGATCGTCATCAACATGAACGAGGTGCGGGTAGACACGTTCCGCTCCGGCGGCGCGGGTGGGCAGAACGTCAACAAGGTGGAGAGCGCCATCCGCCTCACGCACATGCCGTCCGGGATCGTGGTGGCGTGCCAGACGGAGCGGAGCCAGCTGCAGAACCGCGAGCGCGCGATGAACCTCCTGCGAGCCAAGCTTCTGGAGAAACAGCGCGCGGAGGAGGAGGAGCGCAACAAGGAGCACCGCGGCGCCACGCAGAGCGCGGACTTCGGGCAGCAGATCCGCAGCTACGTGCTGCACCCCTACCAGATGGTGAAGGACCTGCGCACCGAGGCGGAGACCAGCCAGACCGCGGACGTGCTGGACGGCGACATCCAGATGTTCATCGACGCGGAGCTCAAGCGAAAGGCGAAGGAGGGCAAATAGGAGGATTCCGACGATGCCGAGGAGTCCGAGGAAAAGATGTCGATGCAAAACCGTGCATCGGGGCAGTCGCTCCTCTAACTCTTCGGACTCCTGCCCGCCCGAGGCATCACGGCTCCCGCCCCGTGCTATCATCCCTCCCATGCGACGTTCCGACGCCTATGAGATCGCATTCTCCTTCGGGTTTGTGCTCGTGTTCACCTTCGCGGTGCTCGCACTGCAAACCGTCTACCTCCAGGCGACGCTGCTGAACATGGTCACGCGCTGAGCGCAGGGGATCCGATGCGATCGCCACGCGTGCCAGGGGCACGGACCGCGGCAGGGATTGAGCGTGCGTGTTCATTCTCCGAACATTTGTGGAAGCATACGGCCCTGTACCACTCCGCTGCGCTGCGGGTACAGGGCTCGCCATGAACCGAGCGGCACATGGAAAAAGGAGAGACGACTGCATCAGTCGTTGCTTCTCTACAGACTGCCGCTCTGGTTCATGGCGGAGAGGGAGGGATTCGAACCCTCGAACCCTTGCGGGTTACACGATTTCGAGTCGTGCGCCATCGACCACTCGGCCACCTCTCCAGGCGTTGACGGCACGGCGGATTGTAGAGGAGCGATGACGGCCGGTGAAGGCGAACCCCGCGCTTCCTCAGGCCCGATGCGCCCGAAAGCGGAATTGACGGTACGGATCGATTGTGGACGAACACTCTCCGTGTGACGGCGGGCTTCACACGTCAACAATGGCTTTGGAGCGGGCATCCACGAGGGCGTGCTCCCGCGCGACGACAAGCAGACCGCACACGGAGAGCGTGGGGGGAATTAGCCTTGCAGGGGCGGAAGGGACCCTTAGAATCGTGAGCGTCCTTACTTTCTCCCCCACCCGTATGAGCTACGTCGTTGCCTCCACCATCAAGGAGCTCCTTAAGAAGCAGGGCATGATGACCGCCGGCGATTTCCCCGAGGCCGCCAGCGCCTACCTCGAGAACGCCCTCAAAATGGCCGCCAAGCGCGCCAAGGACAACGGTCGCGTGACCGTTCGCCCCCACGATCTTTGAACCAGTAATTGGTCATTTCGTGATGAAGACGCCTCCGTAAGGAGGCGTTTTTTTACGCTGCCGCGCACGGAAGGGCTGTAGGCACATTCGATCAAGGCAGCCGCAATCAAACACACACACACACAAACGCCCAGCCGCACTGGTCCCGCGGTGCGGACTGGCTCGTGATGCGGCTGCCATGATCGCCACCCGCGGCCAGAAAGGCCGCTGCGTGGAGTGGAAACACGGGATAGTCGCATCGGGAAACGCCTGTCGGCGACCACCTGTCATGGTGAGCACGTCGAACCATGACACACCAGAAACGCCCCCTGGTTATCCCTCCAACCCCGGCAGTACCGACGTCCGCTTCTCCGGCTCGATGAACGGCAGGTCCAGCTTCTTGTAGATGTCTTGCTCCTCCTTGCTGGCGAGGATGTTCCCCTTGGCGTCCATGAGACCGTACTCGTTCAATTTCCATCCCCGCTCGATCGCGCGCTTGCGCAGCGAGATGTTGTGCTCTTTGTCCCCCGTGAAGTACAGCAGCGCGCTCCCCCACTGTGCCGGTTCCACGAAGCGGACGTCGACGCGGAGTCCCCGCTTGAGGTTGAAGGCGATCTTGGTGGTGCCGTGGGCGACGTTCTTTTCCACGATGGGGAGCTTGGTGACCGCCTCCATCACCTCCTCGCGGCGCGTGGTGACGGCGGCGATGTCGAGGTCGCCGATGGTGGCCTTACCCCGGCGGAACGACCCCGCGATCTCCGCGCGGTCCACGCCCGGGACGGCGCGGATGGTCTGGAGGAGCATGGCGGCCTCGGCAGCGATCTCTTCTCGAGGGAAGCGGCGGCTTCGCTCCGTCACCTGACGAGCGTTATCGAGGATCTTCTTCTCCAGGACCTCGGACATGCGCTCGAGGTCGCGCAGCTTCCCCTCCTCCGCGGCCTTCACCAACCCGGCAACGGTGGTGATACCAAGCTCCTTCTGCAGCTGGCGCACGCGCTTGGGCCCCAGATCCTCCACCGCCATGAGCTCCGCGGAGAGGCCACCCTGCTCCTTGAGGAGCTGGTCCAGGAACGCCATGGCGCCGGTGGTGACGAACTCGCGGATCTTGGCGGCCGTGGCCTCCCCAATGCCGGGGAGCGCCTTGAGCGCCTTCTCGTCTGGGTATTCGGCCACGTCCATGGGTAGGTCCTCCACCACCGTGGCGGCCTTGCGGTAGGCATTAGGCTTGAAGGCGACGCCCTGCTCGTCCAAGAGAGCCGCGATCTGGCGGAACATCTGAGCCACTCGCTGATTGCGCTCGTACATATCAAATATGGTAGCAGCGCGGCCGCCGAGGGCAGAAGCCCGTCGATGCAGGCGACCTGGAGTTTAGTTGCGGTGCTGCCACGCCAGGCACTCCTGCACCGCCTGCTGGATCTCCTCCTGCAACACCAGAGCGGCCAAGGGCGTGAGGATGGTCGTGAGCGGGGGCACCTGGGAAAGCGGCAGACCGGCGCTCACGCGGATGGCACGGTTCACGGCCTGGGACAACCGTGTCCGGAGCCGGTCGATGGCGGGGCTGGTGCCGTACCGCTTCTCCAGCGTGGAGGCCTGCTTGGTCACCGCCCGCTTGGCTTGGAGGAGATCGTTCTGTTCGAGGTAGGTCGGCATCAGTTGGAAGAGGGTTCTGGCGCCGATCCGGGGATCGGGCGGATGGGATTCTCCCGGCGAAACGCCAGCGTCCGACCCGCGATCGTGCCTTCGATTTCCAGGGACGCGGTGAGCATCGCCTCCGAGAGCTTGGTAAGCGGCACATCGGAAAGGGGGACAGATTCGGACGCGACATCCCGGGAATATCCCCGGCAGTGCACCATCACCTCCATCATCTTCTTGGTAAAGCGACTGACGATATCCCCGCACGTACGTCCGCACGCACGGCTTAGGAATTTCTGGATCTCTCCCAGCTTCTGCTGGGCCTCGGCGACGGTGATGGGGACATGGGTCTCGGAGTTCATGGCTGAGAAGAGGGAATCTGCAGAGGTCATTTCGTACGCGCAGGCGGCAACAGTCTTGGTCTCGCCGCCTGGGATGCACATGGTTCAGTACTGGTCGGTCTCGTCGGTTTCGTAGTGGACATGGGCGGGGCCACCATTGCTCTTGCTCTTGCTCTTCTGCTTGCCGGCGCCATTCTTAAATTGCTTCATGACCCGATTGAGCTTTTTGCGGATGATCTCGGCGGCCGCACGTAGAACCATCTCGCTGTTGTTTACCTTCGCGGCCTCGATCTCCCCTTCCAACTTCTCCCAGTGCTCGAAGATCTGCGGCGCCACGGCTTGGTTCTTTCGGAGAACCTCACGCAACTGCTGCGCCACTTCGGAACGAAGCTGCACCATGGGCACCAGCTGGTTTTTGGCCTCCACCTTGGCGAAATCCGTCACCGACCGGAGTGATCCGACCGTGCCGTTCCACATCCACAGCATTCCCTTGGAATTGAGGAGATAGAGACGAACTTGCTGCGCCTGCTCGTCGAGCGTCCCGTACTGGATCTGCGCGACGAAGCTCTCGGGGACGACGTCGTACATCGCGAGCACCTCGGCTTCGGTGGACTTCTGCGGTACCGTCTCGAGGACAGCACTCGCATCACCCAGGGTTTCGGCAGCGTTCATGGGAGAAAGGGGGAACGAAGACACAGGTGCGCTCTGGAGTGAAGTGG
>CAZYAK010000066.1:0-7680 GCA_964645935.1 uncultured Candidatus Peribacteria bacterium
CTCTCCAACGGCGCATGGAACACCGAGGCGGAGTGGAACACGATGTTCGATCAGTGTGAAAAACACCTAGGCAAGGAATGCCTCTCTCGGGTGCACATACATTTCTCCGGCATCCTCTACGGCCTCAAGGGGGAGAAGAAGCACCTTCCTCTCGAGGAGAGCGACGCCAACTGGCGTGGATTCCTGAGCGTGCTCCTGGATCGCAAGATCGCCGGCACGGTGGTGTGTGAATCCCCTGCCATGGAGGACGACACGATCCTTCTCCAAGACACCTACGAAGAGCTGGCCCGCAAAGGAGCGAGTATCGGTACACAGAAACGGCTTCCAAAAGCGCAGAAGTAATGTTGTCGCCGTGTGTCGCGCGGAGCATCTGGGCTTCTCAATCGATCACGCATCGGACGCCGTGGAGCGTCAAGGTGGCGGGGCTGGGGCGTTTGGTACAGTGCTCGCGTCACTCCCCTCCCCGCTCCCATGGCCATCAACGTCGCGATCAACGGGTTCGGCCGCATCGGCCGCCAGGCGCTTCGGATCATCCAGGAAAAGCACCGGGATCTGAACGTCGTGCTCATCAACGATCTCACGGACGGCGCGACCCTCGCGCACCTCTTTGAGTTCGACTCCACGTACGGCCACTTCGCCGCGGGCAAAGTGTCGTTTGCAGACGGAATGCTCAAGACCGAACATGACGACATCCGTGTCACCGCGGAGAAGGATCCCGCCAAGCTCCCCCACAAGGAGCTCAAGGTGGATGTGGTGCTGGAATGCACCGGCCGCTTTAGCTCTCGCGAGGAGGCGGGGTTGCACCTCAAGGCTGCTGCCAAAAAAGTCATCATTTCCGCGCCGGGCAAGGACAAAGTTGACGGCACCTTCTGCATCGGCGTCAACCACCAGACGTATGATCCCAAGACCATGCACGTGGTGAGCAACGCGTCGTGTACCACCAACTGCCTCGCGCCCATGGCCAAGGTCCTGCACGACTCCTTCGGGATCGTCCACGGCCTCATGACCACCATCCACAGTTACACCAACGACCAGAACCTGCTGGATCTTCCGCACAAGGACCTACGCCGCGCCCGAGCCGCCGCCGTGAACATGGTCCCCACCAGCACAGGCGCCGCCAAGGCCATCGGGCTCGTGATCCCGGCGCTGGACAAGAAACTCAACGGCGTCTCCATCCGCGTACCCACCCCCACGGGCAGCATCACGGACCTCACGGTTGTGGTGGAGAAGGCCACCACCAAGGAGGACGTCAACGCTGCGTTCGCCAAGGCCGCGGCCGGACCCATGAAGGGCATCCTCGGCTGCGAGACGCGCCCGCTCGTCCTCCAAGATTACGTCGGCGACCCGCGCAGCTCCATTATCGACGCCGAGCTCACGCAGGTCATGGGTGGCACGATGGTGAAGGTCTTCTCCTGGTACGACAACGAATGGGGCTACAGCAACCGCCTCGTGGAGCTGGCCAAGATGGTCGGCGACAAGCTCTGAGCGAGACGCGTCAGTTCACCACCGCGCGGGACCAGAGCCGCTCGTACAGCCAGCCGTTGCTGTCCCGATTCTGGGCGAGCCACACGTAAATCTTTCGGCCGTCAGGGGACACCCACGCACTTCCCACTTCGCCCTGCAGGAAGGTGGCATAGTGCTCGGGGAGCGAGTCCACCCGGCCGAGCAGAACGCCGTCGCGCCAGGCTTCGATATGGCGGCTGGACTGACAACTGTAGGAGTAGCCATTGCGGTCCGACGGGTGGGTCATCTGCGAGTCCGTGCATTCGTCGTAGACATCGCGCAATTCAATGTTGCTACCCCCCGCTCGGCCGTAGCAGCTGGTGACGCCCGGGGCGTAGCAATGGAAGCCCTGACTGCCGCCGAAGGGTCCGGCTTCCGTTGATGCCGTGTTTCCCGCGTTGTTGCCGCGAGACCAGGTGCTGCTTTCGACGTCGTAGACCAGCCAGTGATTGCCGCCGTTTCCCGCGCTGTCCATACGGAAGTATGCGAGGTGGGCCAGCTTCGAGCCGTCAGCCGATACCCAGAGTCCCGTGCGCACGCCGCCCGGTACGTCCGGAGCTTGGGCGACGGAGATCATTTCCCGGGACACGGGATCGAAGATCGCGGTGAAGTCGTAGTCGGTGCCTGGAGGTGCCTTGGCGAGGGCGAGCTTGTCGCCTGCCGGCACCACGACGACGAAGTCGTAGGCTCCGTTCGTGATGTCGCCTACCGGTACCAGGTTTGCCAGGTGCGGCTGGGCTTGGCGCTCCTGCCACTGCTTCCAGAGCTCGTACTCCCCCATGCAGCCCTGCAGGTCGATGTGGGGGTAGTTCCGCAGGCACGCCTCACGCGCTTCCTCGGAACCGACGTTCGTTCCGTCCCCATGCGGCACATCCTGGTGCTGGCCCTGCCCCTGGGAGTGGGAGTCGTTTTTCTCGTCGCGTACAGGATCCTCCTCCGGCATCGGGGTCCAAGAATGCGGCTCCCGGGGTACGGAAGGGCACGCGTAGCAGATGCCCGTTGCGCAGCGGCGCACGACGCCGGCGTTCGCGGATTCGGGGCAGCGGTCGAACTCTACACCATGGGAGCAGAACTCGTCGGCCTTACAGCCGTCCACTGACACCCGCGGCGCGGGTGGATCAATGACGGAGCCGTGGTGGCTCGGCACACTGGACTGATCCTCTTGCTGCTCAGCGCTTTCCTCCCCGTTAACGAACTCCTCTTCTTCTTGCGCGGGCTGTTGCTTCCATTGCTCCTGCCAGTCGGATTCCCAATCTGGGACGTCGTGCTCCTCTTCCTGCGCGGGTGGATCAATGACGGAGCCGTGGTGGCTCGGCACACTGGACTGATCCTCTTGCTGCTCAGCGCTTTCCTCCCCGTTAACGAACTCCTCCTCTTCTTCTTGCGCGGGCTGTTGCTCCTGCCAGTCGGATTCCCAATCTGGGACGTCGCGCTCCGTGTCTTGCTCTTCCCAAGCCCATCCCATGCTCTGCCCGACGGGCGTGTATCGCGCACTGCCGACGATACCGATGGTGAAGACCAGCGCAGATACCAGGGCGATGGGCAACGTCAGACGCGGGATACGGGGCATGGTGAGGGATGTGGGGTGTATTTGAAATATTATACTACAAGTAACGTAAACCCGCAACATTCTCTCACGTGGGGGAGTTGTTCTCCGAAACGGTGCTCAAATGCGTCTCGTACCACGAAGAGCGGACAGGCGCCGGCCCATCCGCTCTTACAGAAGTCATGCATTACTTGCTGTCCTTCGGTTCCTCGTCCACCACCTCGGCGTCCACGACCTTCTCCTCCTTGGCGCCGTCCTTGCCTCCCTTGTTGGCGGCGTCGGTCTGTTCCTGGTTTTTCTTCTGGGCCTCCTCGTACACCACCTTGCCGATTTCCTGCGCCTCGGTGCCTAGCTCCTCAGCGGCCTTCTTCAGCTCCTCGGCCGTCGCATCCTCCTTCTTGAGGAGCTCTTGTACGGTTGCCATCTTCTCGTTCACCTTCTTCTTCACGGGGTCTGGGATCTTGGCGTCGTGCTCGCGCATCTGCTTCTCCAGCGAGAACACGAGCGCGTCGGCTTCGTTTCGCGCCTCCACGGCCTCTTTCTTTTTGCGGTCGGCCTCCGCGTTGATCTCCGCATCTTTCTGCATTCGCTCTACTTCCTCCTTGCTGAGACCGGTGGAGCCCTGGATCGTGATGTGTTGCTCCTTGCCCGTACCCTTGTCCTTGGCCCGGACGGAGAGGATGCCGTTGGTGTCCAGGTCAAAGCTCACCTCGATCTGCGGCAAACCGCGCGGGGCGGAGAGAATACCGTCGAGGATGAAACGGCCGAGAGACTTGTTGTCCTTGGCCATCTCGCGCTCGCCCTGCACCACGTGGATCTCCACGGATGTCTGGTTGTCCGCGGCAGTGGAGAAGATCTGCGTCTTCGTCGTGGGGATCTTGGAGTTTCGCTCGATGAGCTTAGTGGCCACGCCGCCGAGCGTCTCGAGCCCTATGGAGAGTGGGGTGACGTCCACGAGCACGATGTCCTTGTGGATGTCGCCGCCCATCACGCCCGCCTGGATGGCGGCGCCGATCGCCACGACCTCGTCGGGGTTCACACCCTGGTGCGGGTCCTTGCCGAAGAGCTGCTTCACCTTGGCGACGACGGCGGGCATGCGCGTCATGCCACCCACGAGCACCACTTCGTCGATATCCTTGATGTCGATCTTCGCGTCTTTAAGAGCGGCTTTGCACGGCCCAGCGGTCTTCTCGATGAGCGTGCTCACCAGCGCCTCCAGCTTGGCGCGCGTGAGTTTGAGATTGAGATGTTTGGGGCCGCTCGAGTCGGCCGTAATGAAGGGCAGGTTGATCTCGGTCTCGGTGGCAGAGCTCAGCTCGATCTTGGCTTTCTCCGCGGACTCCTTGAGGCGCTGGATGGCAATTTTGTCCTGTGAGAGGTCCACACCCTGGTCCTTCTTGAACTCGTCGACGATCCACTCGATGATCACCTGGTCGAAATCGTCGCCGCCCAGGTGCGTGTCGCCGTTGGTGGAGACTACCTCAAAGACGCCGTCGCCAAGCTCCAACACCGAGACGTCAAACGTTCCTCCGCCGAGGTCGTACACCACAATCTTCTGCGCCTGCGCCTTGTCGAGTCCGTACGCGAGCGCGGCCGCAGTGGGCTCGTTGATGATGCGCACCACCTCCAGGCCCGCGATCTGACCGGCCTCCTTGGTGGCGGAGCGCTGCGAGTCGTCGAAGTACGCCGGCACCGTGATGACGGCCTTGGTAACGGGGGCACCCAAGAACGCCTCGGCGTCGCGCTTGAGCTTTTGGAGCACCTTGGCGGATATCTCCTGTGGCAGCATCTCCTTCCCGTCTACGTCGATGACGGCGCGACCCTCCTTGCCGCTCTGTACCGGGAAGGGCATGGCGGCTGCCTCCTTTTTGACCTCCGCGTGCCGGTGGCCGATGAACCGCTTTGCGGAGAAGATCGTGCGCTTGGGGTTGGTGACGGCTTGGCGCTTTGCAGCCACGCCCACCAGAACTTCGCTATCCTTAAACGCCACCACGGATGGGGTGGTGCGATTTCCCTCTGCATTGGGGATGACAGTGGGCTCGCCGCCTTCGATAACTGCGACGCAGGAGTTGGTGGTGCCGAGGTCGATGCCGATGATCTTGGACATGGGATGCGGGGGAAGCGGTCGTGCCGGCGCGGCACGAAATTAGCACTCAGGATTTTAGAGTGCCAATTCCCCAAGGTCAAGAGCGTGCGTGCTATTGCGCACCTACATCGCGGCCGTCCTCGAGCTGATCGAGGATGGTGTGCGCTGCGTCCCGGGCGCAGCGCAGAGTGTGGTCGGTGACTCCAAAGTCCGCCCGGCGTCTGAACCGGTCGATGGCGGCGCGCACGAAGAGCCTCAGCTCCTCCTTATCCTCAGCCCTCCATGCCAACAGTTGTCGCGCACCGCTGAGCAGTTCATCGGCGCTGTACGTGCGTTCCTCGTTCGCCGCGCGCTGGGCTGTGAGGCGAATCCCGAACTGTAGGTAGTTGGCGGCGATGAAGTCCGACAGGCGCTTGCGCAACTCTTGCCTGCGTTTCAGGGTGTGCAGTGCGGCCATGTTCCGTTGAGCGCACAGCAGGCTCAAGCGTTCGTGTATCAGTGCGGAGGCCAGTTCGCACTGGCCTCTGTGCTCGGCCCAGGTTGCTTCGTTCTCCAGCAGTACGCGCCGTTGCGCGGCCAGCTCTTGCGGCATCAGGTAGGGCTCCTGGCGCAGGGCCAGGCCCCGGAGGGCGGATAGGTGCCCGAGTGTCTCCGTAGGGAGTAGGGAGGGGGTCTTGTTCATAGGGAAAGAGCGGGATCGTAGCTAGGATCCGCGCTGAATCAAGCTATACTCTGCACATGTTCTTAGACGAAGCCACCATTGAGGTCAGCGGCGGACGTGGCGGCGACGGCGCGCGCAGCTGGCGACGTGAGAAGTATGTCCCCATGGGCGGTCCCAATGGCGGCGACGGCGGCAAGGGTGGCGACGTCATACTCGTGGCAGACGAGAACACCGATACGCTCTCCGACTTCTCCTCCCGCAAGCGCTTCGAGGCCTCCAAGGCCCGCTTCGGCGGCGGTCAGCTCCGTGGCGGAGCCGATGGGCCGGACCTGGTACTCCCCGTGCCCCCGGGTACCGTGGTCATCGAGATCCTCACCAAGGATGACGGCACCACAGAGGAGAAGACCCTCGGGGAGCTTGTGAAGAGCGGCGACAAGATGCTCGTGGCCCGCGGCGGTCGTGGCGGCTACGGCAACGCGCACTTCAAGTCGTCCACGCGCCAGGCCCCCGACTTTGCCGAGCTTGGCGAGCCGGGCGAAGTGCGTAACATCCGCCTGGACCTCAAGCTTGTCGCGGATGTGGGCATCATTGGGTACCCGAGCGTGGGCAAGTCCACCATCATCTCGGTGATCAGTGCGGCCAAGCCCAAGATCGCGGCATATGCCTTCACGACGCTGGTCCCCAACCTCGGCGTAGTGCACGTGTCGGGCCGCTCATACGTGGTGTGCGACGTGCCGGGCCTCATCGAGGGCGCGAGCGAGGGCAAGGGTCTTGGGGACAAGTTCCTCCGCCACATCGAGCGTTGCGGCGTCTTGCTGCACGTGCTGGATCTCACGCGCGCCATGAACGAGGACAGCACCATCGATCCCGCCAAGCTCATCGCCGATCACCAGGCCATCCGCAAAGAGCTGCAGGCGTACTCCCCGCTTCTCGCAGGCAAGAAGGAGCTCGTCGTCCTCCATAAGACTGACATCGTGAACCACGAGACATCAGACATCGAGAAAGCCCTCAAGAAGGCCAAGATCCCCGTGTTCCTCGCGGTCTCCTCTGCCACGCGTCATCACGTGGACGAGCTGATGAAGAAGCTCCTTAAGATCGTGATGGATGAGCGCAAGCTGCGCATCGCCGCGGAGAAGGACGGCAAGGATGAGCCCGCGGCCGAGCGCCCCATCCTCCGGCCGCACCTGCGCGATGACCGCATGAGCGACTACCGCGTGGAGAAGCGCGGCGGGGCCGTCCACGTCTCGGGAGCCCGCATCGAGCAATTCACCGTCATGACCAACTTCATGAGTGAGGATGCCGTGAAACGGTTCTTAGACGTCGTGGAGCGCACGGGCCTCAAGAAGGCCATCCACAAGCACCGAACCGGTTCCGAGCCTGTCTGGATTGGCAAGACGCGTGTGGATGCGCACCTGGAGTGAACATTTCCCCTTCGCCCGTATGGAAAACATCAAGACGCAAGAGGCACCTTTGGAAGACCGCGAGCGTGCAGCCGTGCTGCTGGAGCAGGTCCAGCAGGCGTTCGACAGCGGCAAAGGCTCCGTCTCGCCGCTGGATCATGAGCTGCGCAAGGAACTCATCGCGGAGCTACGGGATCCCGAGGGATACAGCTTCACGAACGAGCGCATCCTGATGATCATCGGGCGCAACCGCGATCTGCTGGCCGTTTTGCAGCGGGAGTCGGCCGACCCCCGGTAAGCCCCCCGCTTCACGGAAGAAGCCGCCCACGGGCTTGCCAGCCGCACCGTCTCTGTTAGGCTACGCTCAGATGCGAAGGGCAATTCTCGTACCCGGGCATCCCTGATACTTCCAGCATCGTGGGGCTGTAACTCAGCTGCCAAGGACCGCTCGCAGCGGTCCGTCAGGAAAAAAAGCGCTGCGCGG
>CAZYAK010000067.1:0-5303 GCA_964645935.1 uncultured Candidatus Peribacteria bacterium
GGGGGGGGGGGGGGGCCCCCCCTTACTTGTTGGGGGGCGCCGCCGCCCGGGCCCCCCCCCCCCCCCGGGGGGGGGGGGGGGGGCGGGCGGGGGGGGATTCACTGGAAGACGCCGTTGCGGTTCTTGATCCAACGCATCTCTTGCCGCTCCTCGCGCGCCATGCGGCGGCGGAAGTCGTCGGTGGCGGCGGCAATGGTGCGGGTGGCATCGGCCTGCTCGGGACGTTCGACGGTCGCGGCGGCGGACTCGTGGGTGTTGTCGATCGTGTCGGGGGCGGCGGAGGTGGTGTTGGCGGACATGGGGAGAGGGAGAAAAGAAGTGGAAAAAGAGAGATGGGCACGGACAAATCCGGCCCCGGCTGGGAAGGGGGGCTCGCTTCTTCAGAGGTCGTACTACCTCAGCGCAGCCGCCCTTCCGCCCTAAGCAGGGGGAGGAGCAGGAAGATGCCGAGGAGGCGCTGCGAGCACGTCATGTCTGCGCCCAGTATCGCCCCGTCAACGGCCTTTGCAAGATTTCGGCGGGGTGTGCCAGCTTCTCGTCTTCGAGATGCGGAAAAATCAGCGCAGCGCGGTCACGACGGGAGGCGCAACGGGACGGCGCGGAACCATTTCCTGGCGGTGCACCGTCTGGTTTGCGTGGAAGTGCAAGGAGAGCGATCCTAAAAAATTTTCCTGCGTGCGCCGCCACAGTACGATGCCGCCTGCCGGAAGCACGCGCATACGGGGATGCTTCTCCGCCACATACTCCTCCAACGAGCCGTGCCAATCGGTCATCGATTGGTTGTCGAAGACGATATAGTGCTTTCCGTCCGCAATGCAGATTGCTTGGAACGAATGCCAGGCCTTCGCGAGGCGCGCGCCTGGGTTCTCCGGCCACATGGAGACGGTGTAGCTCGAAAGTCCCCGAGCCGCCGCCCACTCTCCCGTGAAGTTGGCGTACGTGTTGCACGGACCCGTCCAACCCGAGCGCCGAAAGGCCTCCGGATGCTGACGAAACGTCTGCACAAAGCGTACGGGGAATCCCACATCATCAAAGCGCGTGTGGGTCTCCAAAAACGCCTGCAGCGCTTCGGCCGTGTCCAGGCAACGCATGAGCTCATCGATGGGCATGTCCGGGTGCGCGGGTCCGGGTGCGGTGCCCGCGGAGTTCGCGCTCTGTGCCACCGGCACGGGCTGTTCCACGGGTTGCATCATCTGCGTCACTTTGGCGCCCCCTGCTGCCGCGATAGACAGCACGAGCGCCGCGGGTAAGCGCAGGAACGACGCACGCCCCTGTGGCAGGCGCTCGGGCTTCGCCAGGCGCTCCGAGATTGCGTCCCGCACGGATAGCATGGTGCGCCCGAGCACGGCGGCGATATCCAGCAGCGTGGTGCGATTGGGGTCGCTGCGTTTCTCCAGCGCCGCGAGCACCCGCTCCACGGCGTCGCGCATCATGCCAAAGAGCCGTCGCAGCACCGTGCTCCTCGCCGGCGCAACGGAGGATTCGCGCGGTACAGCGGAAGGATGCAGACGTATGATCCCGTATTCTCCGCCTCTCGCGCACGCGCGGCAACCACGAGGATCCTCCTCGCGCGCGGAAGCCCAGTCATGGCGGCGAAGTCACCGTGCGTGTTACCAGGAGATCGCGCCCTCGTAGAGTACGCGGCGCGAACCCTTCACGATCTCGCCGATGTCCTTGCAGCTGAAGCCCGCCTTCTCCACGGCCTTGCGGATGCCGGAGGCCGACTGAGGCGCCACTGTGAGCGTGAGGCCCGTGCCCATGTTGTACGTCTTGAGCATCTCCTCGTCGGATACCTTGCCGGCGTCGCGGATGACGCGGAACACCTCGGGCACCACCAGGCGGTCCAGGTGCACTACGGCATCCATGCCCTGGGGCAGCACGCGCTCGAGATTGCCCCGGATTCCACTGCCGGTGATGTGTGCCATGCCGTGCAGGCCGGCGTCGGTGCGGATGGCCTTGATGGCTGGGTAGTAGCAGAGGTGCGGCGTGAGGATGGCGTCGAGGAAGGCGATGCCGCCCACCTTCTTCTTGGCGAGCTTGGGCTGCTTCTTGAGGAGAGCGCGGATGAGCGTGTAGCCGTTGGTGTGCGGACCGTTGCTCGCCACCGAGAGCACGCGGTCGCCCGTGCGCGTGGCGGAGCCGTCCACGACTTTGGCGCGCTCGACGAGCCCGACGATGCTGGAGGTGAGCACGTACGTTCCTTCCTTGAGCACGCTCGGCTGCACCGAGGTCTCGCCGCCCGTGAGCACGCAGCCCTGGGCACGACACGCGTCGGCGACGCCCTTCACCACGCGGTTCACGATGTCGGGATCCAGCGCGCCGCACACGATGCAGTCCTGCACTGCCATAGGTGTCGCCCCCATGACCGCGATGTCGTTAATGAGGTGGTTGATCATGTCCTGGCAGATGGACTCCACGCGATTGGCAGCAAAGGCGAGAACTTGTTTGCTGCCCGGCTCCTCTGTCTTGAGGACGAGCACGGGATGCTCATACCCGGGAAACCGCGCGTCAAAGAGCGAGGCAAACGCCCACGAGCTGACGCTATTGAGCACGCGGCTGTCAGACGTCTCTAGTGTCTTGGCCATACGCTCCTTGGCCGCATCGGCCGCATCGATGTCCACGCCTGTGGCGGCGTAGGAGAGGCTCTTTCCGATGGGTTTCTTCGGGGCCGGCTTCTTCTTGGGAGAGGGGCGCTTGGGCATGGGAGAAGTATAGGCGAGGGCGCAAAGGGGACAAAGGGCGCAAAAGGGACAGAGGAACTGCCGTGAATCCATCTCAAAACGCTTTGCTTGCACACCTCTGTCTCGTTTGTCCCTTCTGCGCCCTTTTCGCCCTCCGCCTCAATCCGAGTGGATCGAGGTGATGCGCACCTTTCGTTTTGCGCCCTTAGCAGACGGATCCGTCTCGGGTTCCGCGGGGGCAGGATCTACCTTTTTGGGCTTTTGGACCCGGTTGGACCGGGGCTCCATCTCGTAGGGTTCCAAGGTCTTGGGGGCCACCGGGCCGCGGCGTTTTTTCCGCGGGTTCACGGGTTCGGCGGTGTCCGCCGTCTCCGAGATCGCCACGATCTCCGGTGATGCCGTCTCCGGTTCCACCGGGGTGGCGGCCTTCGCGGGTTCCTCGGGTTCCCTGTCCGGTTCGTCCACGAAGACACGGTGGCGTTCGGCCATGGCGGGAGTTGGTGCGGCGTCACCCCCGTAGCCGCCCACGGAGTCGCGCGCGATGCGCCCGTTCACCAGCGCCACCACGCGAGTCTTGAGTCCGTTGACGAGAGACACGTCATGCGTGGCCAGCACGATGGTGGTGCCCTCGGTGTGGATCTCTTGGAAGAGATCGATCACCGCACGCGCCTGTTGGGGATCGAGATTCCCCGTGGGCTCGTCGGCCAGGATGATGAGGGGTTTATGGACGATTGCCCGCGCAATGGCCACACGCGCCTTTTCGCCGCCGGAGAGCTGCCAGGGTAGGGCATCGGCGCGGGTGCCCAGCTCCATGCGGCGCAACAGCTCGGTTACGCGAGCCTGTACCTCCTTGTCTGATGCACCGATGACTTCCAGCGGGAAGGCGAGGTTCTCCGCAACGGTGCGGTTTTGTAGGAGCTTGTAGTCTTGGAATACAAAGCCCACCTTGCGCCGGAACATTTGCAGGGCGCCCGAGGGGACGGACCGCAGATCCACACCGTCCACCGAGATACTGCCGCCCGTCACGTCCTGTGCACCTACGAGGAGTGAGAGGAGCGTGGACTTGCCCGCGCCGCTGGGGCCCGTTACACACACAAACTCGCCAGGTTCGATGCGCAGTGACACGCCGTCGAGCACGCGCAGGTCCCTAAACACCTTCGTGACGTCCTTCAGCACGATCATGGATAGGAGTATAGCGAGGCCGCGATCAGGCGGAAGCAACTCCTCTAGCGGAACGAAGTGATCAGTGGACGAGTGCAATGCGTACTCGCGCTCGCGACTGCGTCACTTCGTCGCCACGATGTACACCTCGCGGCTGCGGTCGCGACTCGCATGCGCGGTCGCGATGCGCACGTCGTGCCACGCTTGCTTGGTCTCCACGAGGAACGCGTCGAAGTCCGACCCGCGGAAGATCTTCACCACGCAGCGTCCGCCCTTAGACAATAGTGCCCGCCCGATCTCCAGCACCGCCTGCGCGAGTCGCACGGACTCCCACTGGTCCACGTCTTTGATGCCGGTGGTGGACGGCGCGATATCCGAGAGCACGAGGTCGGGGTGCGAGGCCCCCTCGCGCTCCAGGATGTCCAGGAGCATCTGCGTGTCGTTCACGTCGAGCACGTGCGTACGGACGTTCTTCTCCACCGGCGCGATCGCCTGCAGGTCGAAGCCGACGGCCTTGCCGTGCATGCCCACGCGCTCGGACACGTACTGCAGCCAGCTCCCCGGCGCGGCGCCGATGTCCACAACCGTCATGCCGGGTTTGAGCAGCCGGAACTTCACGTCCAGCTCCATGAGCTTGTACACCGAGCGCGCGCGGTAGCCTTCCGCGGCGGCGCGCTGGCTCCACTTGTCGTTGGGGACGTAGGGCTTGGGCATATCGAGTGATGAGGATGTAGGCCGTAGGGTGTAGAGCAAGAGGCGATAAGGGTCACCTCGTCATCGGGACGGATCTACCCCCTACATCCTAGCGCCTAACGCCTACTGCAACGGTTCTTTCTTCGGCACCCCCACCGCGCGGGGATACAAGGGCGAGAGTGCGGCGGTCTTATGGAACGCCAGGAGCTGGCGCGTGCCCCAGTCTCCGCCCAGGTCGTACTCATGGCGCTTCTCCAGGTGACACGAGAGCTCCGCGCGCGCGAGGAGCGACTCGTGCAGTTCCTCCTCCGCGTGCAGGCTCTTCCAGAGCACCACCCACCCGCTGTTGCGGACGAGTGGCGCGCAGTACTCCAGCAACACATTCACCGGCGCCACCGCGCGCGCGGTCACCAGGTCATAGCGTTCGCGGTGCGCGGGATCTCGGCCGATCTCCTCCATGCGACCCGCGACCATCTGCACGTTCTTGATGCCCGTCGCCGCGATGACGCGCTTTACGGCCTCGATCTTCTTCCCCACCGAATCCATCCCCGTGAGCTGGGCCTGAGGCAAGCAGAGCGCCAGCGGCAGGAGCGGGAAGCCGCCGCCCGTACCCACGTCCGCGATCCGCAGGTCCCGCTTGTCCCCGAAGAGCTCGGGCAGGAAGGGGAGCATCGCCAGCGAGTCGTCCACGTTGCCGACGCGGCAGAGTTCGGGGGTCCTCAGGGCCGTAAGGTTGACCTTGGCGTTCTCCGCGAGGACCGCGTCCAC
>CAZYAK010000067.1:5403-7646 GCA_964645935.1 uncultured Candidatus Peribacteria bacterium
GGGTCCTCAGGGCCGTAAGGTTGACCTTGGCGTTCTCCGCGAGGACCGCGTCCACCAGGCGCGTGAGCTCCGCTTCAGGAAGATCCATCATGTGTGCATAGTAAAGGATTTCGGCTCCGGCGACATGCGGACACGGAGCGCGTTGGACGCCCGTGGCCCGCGAAGATAGGATGCGCTTATGCCCCATGGCGCACGCATCGCGGAGTTCCTCCTGTCCATCGGCGCGGTGAAGCTGTCGCCGAGCAAACCCTTCACGTGGACGAGCGGCATCCAGTCGCCCATCTACTGCGACAACCGGATGATCTACAGCCACCCCGAGGCGCGGGACGTGGTGGTGGACGCGCTCGTCTCGCGCGTGCGCACCTTGCACGTGGAGCCCGATGTCATCGCGGGCACCGCCACCGCCGCCATTGGCTGGGCCGCGCTCGTCGCGGACCGCATGAGTCTGCCGTTCATCTACGTCCGCGCGAAGCCCAAGGAGCACGGCGCCAAGAAGCGCATCGAGGGCGACCTCAAGCCGGGCAAGCACGTGGTCGTCATCGAGGACCTCATCTCCACCGCCGGCAGTTCCGTCTCCACTGTGGAGGCGCTGCGCGACGAGGGCAAGGCCACGGTGTCGGACATCGTCTCCATCTTCACGTACGAGTTCCTCTCGGGGATCGAGGCCGCGCAGGGCGCCAAGGTGCAGCTGCACCCGCTCACCACCATCCGCATCCTCCTGGAATCGGCCGTGGCGCAGAACCGCATCACGAAGGAGGAAGCCGAGCTCGTCGTGGCCTTCGTCCAGAACCCGAAGGACTGGCGCTGAAGTTGCTAAAACAACAAAAAAGTTTTATAATGTGTTTAATATCCACATCCTCCCCGTATGGACACTATCGACTTCGACGATCGCGACGGCGACTGACGTCTGAGCCTAGGCGCTCCTCTCTCGCAAAGCTGGAAACGGCACGGGAGTTTTTGCAATTATTTAAAAATGTTTTACGGTAGCAAATACCCTGCCGAAACGGTTTCGGTCCAGGGTGCTCCGGTTCTTCACAGCAACGGCTTCAGCTCGTTGTCGTGGAGAAAATGTCCCTCGCCCAGAGGAACGCAAGAATGCTTCTCGAACTGAATCTGCGCACGAACAGCCGTCACGCCGTCCGTCCGGAATTCGAAGCGCTCGAAGCGCGCGTCGTGCCGTCCGCTGTGCTGATCGAAAAACGCCAGGCCGCCGCAGCCGATCCCTATGCGAATGCCGTCGTGCTTGCCCCCGGCCAGCATACGTTACTGGCGGGAAACACGTACGCGCTCGCGCCCGGATTGTGGAAGGCCTCGTACTTCAAGGCCCGGCTCACGCTCGCCGGGTTCACGGGAACGGTCATTTTCCAGAAATGGACCGCGCAAGGTTGGAAGGATATGCCACGAACCTTCGCCTGGTCCGGCTCGGCCCGTCGCATCGGTGCCCGTGCGATCCTCATCCCGGCTTGCGATCAGCAGCATGAGGCCGGGACCTGGATCCAAATCTGGAAAATGCGCGGCCGCAAGCCGAACATGTCGTTCGACTGGCGGCTGAATATCACGTGTCCCGTGGCGCCGCCGGTTCCGCCGGTCACGCCGTCGGTCCGTCGCATCGACACCCGTCTCTCGGCCGGCGCACGCGGTCCCATGCTGTCGATCGGCCAGAACATCCCGATCGGAATCGTCACACTCAGCGGCGATCCGTTCCATCTCCTGATCGCGGACAGCGTCACGATCCATGCCGATCAGACGCCCGTGCTTCCGAACCTCCCCAATGGCACCGGGTTCGGCGGGGTGTTCGTGGGCCGTCTCTACCTGGCGGACGCGAACGACCTGCCGATCGGTGCGCCGATCGGGGGTCCGGGCCTCGTGAGCGCGGATTTCCGGGCGATGACGTTCCTCAACGTCGGCGTTCCGATCCCCGCGTTCGGGAGCGTAAAGTTCGCAGTGGTCGCGGATGACCTCCGCGGCCCGATCCGTCTCGACCCCCAGGTCGAGGCCTATGGTCATGCCTTCACGACCACGACCTGAGCGAAGCCGCGTGAAGAATCGCCCGTTCCCCAGCTTGCTGGGGAACGGGCTTTTCTTGTATAAAAAATGTATGCATAAAAGAGCACAACCGTTTGTGGTTGCACGTGGTTTTTCCCTACGGGAAGCGGTCTTCGTATTTTGACAAAAATGATATTAGGAGTATAAGAGCAAACCACTCGAATGCCGGAATGTTTCCGGTGTCCAAGCGTGAGTGG
>CAZYAK010000068.1:0-7645 GCA_964645935.1 uncultured Candidatus Peribacteria bacterium
GATCATGGCGGTCGCTTCCCTCGCCAGTCCGCACCGCGGGACCAGTGCGGCTGGGTGCTTGTGTGTGTCTGGTCGCGGCTGCCACAGCATCACCAGCGCTTGCAAGATCCGCCTCGAAACCCAGGCGCCGCTCCTTCCCGCGGTATATACTCCCTGCCCCATGGAACTCCCCGTCCCCATCTCCCGAGCACTCGACGCCCTGCGCGCGGGGAAGTTTGTCATCGTGGTGGACGATGAGAACCGCGAGAACGAGGGCGACCTTGTCATCGCCGCTGAGCACGTCAGCGCGGAGCAGATGGCGTTTATGATCCGCTACACAGGCGGCGTGGTGTGCATGCCGCTAAGCGAATCCGAAGCTGACCGACTGGACCTCCCGCCGATGACACAGCACAACACGTCGCGCATGGGCACGCCGTTTACTGTGAGCATCGACGCCGCGGAAGGAACCACCACCGGCATCTCCGCCGCGGACCGCGCGCTCACTGTGCGTATGGCGGCCGATCCGACGTCGCTTCCCGGCGATTTTCGCCAGCCCGGACACATCTTCCCGCTGCGCGCGCGCGATGGCGGCGTGCTGGAGCGTGCGGGGCACACCGAGGCGTCGCTGGACTTGTGCCGCATGGCGCGCCTCAAGCCGGCGGCCGTCCTCAGCGAGCTGATGCACGATGATGGGACCATGATGCGATTGCCCGCCATCCGCGATTTTGCGGGCGAGCATGGCATCCCGCTCCTCTCCATCGAGGAGATGATTGCGTGGCGCCGGCGCAGCGAGACGCTCATCCGTCTGGAGGCGGATTCGGATCTGGAGACGGATACGGGTCTTTGGCGTGTGAAGGTATACCGCGACACCGTCCGTGGCGAGGACCACGTGGCACTGGTAAAGGGGACGATCGACTCCGCGAAGCCCATTCTCGTGCGAGTGCACTCCGAGTGTCTCACGGGCGACGCACTTGGGTCGCACCACTGCGATTGCGGCCAGCAGTTGCGTATGGCGATGGAGCGTATCGCGGCGGAGGGGAGCGGCGTGCTCCTCTACATGCGCCAAGAAGGACGCGGCATCGGGCTCGCCAACAAAGTCCGCGCGTATGCGCTGCAGCAAGAGAAGGGGCTGGACACCGTGGAGGCCAACGCCCGCCTTGGCTTCGCGCCAGACCTGCGCGAGTACGGCATCGGCGCGCAGATGCTGCGCGATGTCGGCGCTATGCGGCTTCGTATCCTCACCAACAATCCTAAGAAGGTTGTGGGTCTCGCGGGATACGGGCTCGAGGTGGAGGAGCAGGTACCAATCGAGATGATCGCGCCCGGCGCGCGGCAGAAAAAATACCTGCGAACGAAGCGCGAGAAGATGGGTCACACGCTTACCGGCGAGTAACGCGCAGAAAAAAAATTTCGTAGCACATCACAATTCATCGCCGCGCGCCGCGCGAAATTCTTCCGTCGGAGTCCACTCACTCCTACACTCGGCGCAGTTTACCTGTTTCCCCATCTCTTCCATGCCCGCCAAGAAGAAGAAAAAGGCGACCAAGAAGAAGGCGCCCGCCAAGAAGAAGAAGACGGCCAAGAAGAAGAGCCGCCGCTGAAGCGCGAGTATCAAAAAAGGCGTCGCGATAGCGGCGTCTTTTTTTTGCACCCACATCGGCGTGACTCGGTACACTCGGGCCATGGACGAACTTCTCCCCCTTCTCACGAAATTCGTTTCGTTTCAAACAACGCTTCCAGAAGCCAAAAACTCGTGCCTTTCCTGGATCATTTCTGAGTTCCTCGCCGACGCCGGATTGCCGGTGGAACGCGGCGACGTGGAAGGCAATGCGTACCTGCACCTCCGTCATCCGTCGCCGTCGCTCGTGTGGTTCGCGCACGCGGACGTCGTGCCGGGACGTCCCGACCAGTTCGCTGTGCGCATGGAGGGCGACCGCGCGTTGGGTAGAGGCGTGAAGGACATGAAGGGCGCTGCGCTCACGTTCCTCATTGCGTATCGCAATGCATGTAGGGCTGGACGCGTACCACCGGTGAGTGTGCTCGTTACCACCGACGAGGAGACGGGCGGACACTCGCCACCATTCCTACTGGAACGCGGAGACTTTGATGGCGCGAGTATCGCATTCACGCCCGACACGGGCGAGACGCCGCACATCGTCACCGAGATCAAGGGCGCGGTTTGGGTGCGCCTCGTCGCCGAGGGATCATCCGGCCACGGCGCGGCGCCGTGGGCGTGCGACAATCCGGTGCCCCTCCTGCTCCGGGCGGTGGAGTCGGTGATGCGCGCGTTCCCGCCCGGCCGCTCCGGCGACTGGCGAGTGACCGCGTCGCCCACCATGCTCAATGGAAGTGACGCTATCAACCGCGTGCCTGGCGAAGCATCCTGCGTCATCGACATGCGTTTTCCTTCCGCCGTGGCCGCGTCGCCCGAGGCGGCGCTTGAGCTGCTGCGCCCGCACCTCCCGCCCAAGTGCCGCTTGGAGATCGTGGAGACCGCGCACCCGCTGTGCGTAGACTCCGCGCACCCCATGGTCAGCCGCATCAAGCGCCTGGCGGAGGAGGTGACCGGCACGCCGGTGGCCATCGGGCGCGAGCATGGCTCCTCGGACGCGCGGTCCTTCGGCAAACGGGGGATCCCCGCCTTCCTGTATGGGCCCGAGGGCGGGGACCTGCACGGGGCGGCCGAATGGGTATCGATCCCATCCCTCCGGCAGCATGTGATCCTCAATTCTCGGCTTCTGGAAGAGCTTTTTGTGGAATCCCGGGACAGAAGAAAAAATTGACAAATTCTAATAATATGATTAAATATGTAGGTGAATACCAGTGAGGTTTCCGGCTGTGTGGAGCCCTTAGGCGAGGGCGGCCCGGGCATGGGGTCGATCGATGCGAGAGAGGACGGATCCGTCGAGCGCCCGGAGCCCGCGCCACTGCCGGAACTGCTCTCTCGTGGTTTCCACAGGATCGTGTGCTCGCATGTCGGTGACACGTCTTTGCCGATGCCCTTGCCAGAACACCTGAGCGCGATGTCGGAGTTCGCAGCGAGACTGCCGCAGGATGACTGGCGCACAGCGTGGTCTCCCGATCAAGATGCGATCCTTCGCCAGCATCCCGCGTATGAGGTGATCGCCGCGTCCCGTCTGCTGCGCGATCCCGAAGTGCGGAAGTTCTTCGCGGCTGTGCAAGAACAGATCGATGGGGAGTTGCCCCTGCTGGAAGTGCGCAAGCCTGTGCCCTACGTAATAGCGCGCCCTGCCTATTTGTCGTACGCGGAGCTCGGTTCGCAGATGCTTCGCGGCATGTTACGTTTTGGGGTGACACGAGAGAAGCTCCTCAGAGCAGTACAAATGAACTTTGCTGCACAGTACGCGACGGCGGTCGAAGGAGGGGAAGCTTCCGTCGAAGGATTTACAGCACGCTCACCCTACATCGAAGCGCTCAGTCATGACCCGTCCGCGCCGTGGTCCGCCGGCTTGCACGCCTACGTGCGCGCCCGTCCAGACGTCGCGCCTGTCGTGAACGGCCTGCTGCACGGCGACCCCTCTGACCGCGCGCGCGTGCTTTCTGCGTTTGCCGTCTGTCTCCACAGCACGAGCGCGGGTGATGCGCTCGTGCGCTTGGCCGCGTCACCCCACGGGGCGAAGGCAGTTAACCTGTGCGCCACTGTGCTCGAGGGCATCGCGCAGGACATCTGCCGCATCGACCGTATCTGCCGAGCAGCAGGACGCCCCATGGAGCCGGTGCGCATCCGCGACGAGGTGCTCCGACGCGTGAACGAGATCCTCCGTGCTTCGTCCGACAGCTTGAGAGATGGTGATCCCGAGCTGCTCTCGCGCGTGCTGGAGGCATTGCGCGAAGATGTGACAAACGGCGCGCTACGGCGCATGCAGGCTTCCGTATCCCTCGTCACCCCTGCGGGGTTTGCCGGTGCGGATCTACGCGAAGTGGAGGAGATCACCCCGCGCACCCTGGCCCCAGCAAAGGTGCTCCGCGACGATCCCACGCTCCATGCCCGCGTTCTCGCGCTCATTGCCGAATACTATCCCGGCGGCGACGCCGAGGATTTCGAGCACCGCTTCCTGGAGGATCCCGGCGCCCGCCTGCACATGCTCTTCTGCGGCGATCCGGGCCGCGAGCGCCTACTGGCTGTCGTGGGAACCGAGTCGATGGGGAAGGGGTTGCCGCAGTACGTCGATTGGCTCTGTGCCGACATGCGCGGCCCCATCAAGGGTCTCTCGCGTCCCATGCTCAAGACTTTCTCCGCCATCCTGGGACTCTCCGAGGGCACCTTCCACGTCGCCAAGCCCTACGTGTCACTGTCGCATATCTTGGACCAGGGGGGCGTATGCGACGGCGTGGCGCGCGAGGGCGAGTACAAACACCGGGGCTACGTGACCACGCGCCTGATGCAAGCCGAACAGGGAGCCTATCCCGTAAAGGATCTGGGTAACGCGGCCATCGCGGAGTCGTTGTCTTGCAGCGGGTTCTCGGATCTCCAGACCGGGAGGTTGGTAGATTGGGAAGCCGGCGGACGGCACGCGCGTGTGTGCAAGGTGGTGTTCTCCAAGATGAATCACCGTTCACAGCCCGGAGAGGAGCACGCCTGGTTCTACGAAGCCATCCGCTCCGAGTGCGCCGCCGGACGTGTGCTTACTGCCTACGTGGCTGCGCCGGATTGGACGCCCTTCCGCCAGACCTTCTGCGCCGTGTTCGAACAAAACGCACTCAAGGGAACGGATTGCGACAGCGTGGAGCGGGCCCGCGCGGTGCGCCGCGAGGCTCACTGAGCTGCGGCTGCCCGCAGCCCCGCGGCTTCCCATCCCAGTTCGAACATCGTGCGGTGCATGCCGGCGATGGCGACATTCTCCAGGATGGACGCGAACAGCACTCCGTTGGACGCCGTCACGGAGCAAACATTGTTGCCGTAGAGAATGATCTCCACGGGCACGGTGGTTTCGGGCAGGCAGTCCACGATGCGTGTCTCGCGCAGGTGCTCCGCGTCCTGCGCCTGGAGGGCCTCCGCCTGCGGCGAACGCAGAGCGAGCACGCGCGTGGTGATGCCCTTGTCGATACGCGACTCGATGAAACGGCGGAACCCCTCATGCACGTCCACGTCGTTGAGGGACGGCACTAGGCGGTCGGCTTCCTCCGGCTCCATCGCGCGGAGGTAGCTGAGGATCTCGCCGCCCGCGGGGACGTCCGCGAGGATACGGTCGTACGCTTCCACGAGCCCATCGATGCCTTCATAGAACCGCACCATGGGTAGCATGGATTCCGGGTGCATCATGGCGCGCAGCTCGGAGACGATGCGGCGGGCTGCCTCCTGGCGCTCCTCGATGCGGCGCTTCTCACGCTCCAGTCGTGTGACGATGCGGTCGGGGTTCTCGGGAGTATAGAGGTAGGTGTCGCCCTTGCGCGAGAAGCTGACGAGGCCCTTCTTGTTGAGCTCGTGGCAGATGTAGCGAGCGGTGCTCTTGGGCATCCCGGCGCGTAGGCCGATGACGGACGCGGGGGCGCTGCCCACCTGGAGCAATAGCAGATACACCTGGCACTCCTTGTCGTTAAGGCCGAGGGACCGGAGGGTGTCGGAGGCGGAAGCCATGGAAAGTGCACTTTACACGATCGGATACTGGGTGGCAAGGGATTGCTGCCACCTATTTTTTAGTACAGGTAGGCCAAAAGTCCGATTTGAAGGCTATAGAGGCAAAGAGCCATTGCCGGACATCATCCGAGCTGATTACAGTCGTGCCTTTTGTTCCCCTTTCTCCCATTCGTATGCGCGTGCGCACGTTCCTCCTCACTGCCCTGTTGGTTGCTGGGCTCCTGCCCTCCGGCCTTCCGACCTTCGCCGTCCCGGTCGCGGAGGCTGCGTCCATCTCGCCCATCATGAGCGGTGTGGCCAATACGGTCTTCTATAACGGCCAGACAAACTCCGTGCTCACGCATGTGACGTTCCCCGCGCGCTGCGACAATCCCAAGATCGTCACGCAGAACTACACCTCCGGTGTGAAATGCGGCAATGGCTCGGGACCCACGAACTGCCCCAATACCCCGCACTCCACTTCCACAGATCTCCGCTCCAGCATCGCCAACGTGACGGAGCTGGGCTTCGACGTCTACGTGACGGCGGATGATCCCGTTTGGGTGGGTGCCTCCAGCCCCGCGTTCCCGGTGGGCTGGCAGGCCATCTGCGGAGCGGACAAGAACGTCGTCGATGCGCCGGCCGAATTCCTTAGCGGCATTGCCACCGTCCGCTATGACGCGACCGGACCGAGCTCCACCGCCGAGCGCGTGAGCCTCCCGGCTGCCTGCGGCGCGCCCTCCGTGGTCACCGAGACCACCACCGATTCCGTAGCGTGCGTGCTCTTTAATGGCGCCTGCTACAACAATGAAGATACCACCTCCACCGACGTCTACCCCGAGCTTGCGGGCGTCTCTGCATCGGGCTTCCAGACGTTCGTGTCGTCCGACGACATCGTGCCGGCCTCTGCTGCGGTCATCCGGATGCCCTACCACGTGATGTGCCAGAACCCTGTGCCCCAGGCGCAGAGGCGCGTCATCTTCGGTGGCACGACGCAGGTGACGTACGGCAATGGATCCGCCCATTCCACGGTCGCGCGCATCGCGTTCCCCGTCACCTGCAAGAACCCCACGGTGATCGCCCAGTCCTACACGGACTCGATGCTCTGCGGTGGCGTCTGCAATAACGCTCGCAGTACCACTTCGACTGATATCTATGCCTACGCCGTCCGAGTGACGGAGACCGGATTCGATACATTCCTTTCCTCCGACAGTGTGGTCGCCGGAAACAACGCCCGGGTGACCATCGGTTACCATGTGTCCTGCGACGCTCCGCCCGTGGCGGCTACCCAGTGCAACGATGGCCTGGACAACGCCGATCCGGAGGACACCCTCGCCGATGGCATCGATCCGGGTTGCCACACAGATGGCAACGCTCAGAACCCCAACTCCTACAACCCGCTCGACAACGATGAGACGAACCGTCTGCCTCAGTGCCGCGACGGCGTGGACAACGACGGTGACGGAAAAATCGATTACCAGGCCGACATTGGCTGCCTGACTCCTGAGGATGATAACGAAGGTGATGACGTCGCTCCGGGTCAGTGCAGGTCCGTTGCTCGCACTGCCGTCTACCACGCCGGCGACCACGCCTGCGTCTACGATGCTGGCAATGCCGTCCTCAGTGGCGGTATCGACTCCGAGGTCCCCACCATCTCGGACTGCGGCAACTATTCGGTGATTGAAGTCGGCAACGCCGACACGACCACGGTCCCTGCCGAATGGAGCGCCTCGGACGCTGCATGCGTCTACTCCTGCCCGTCCGGCTATGCCCTTTCCCGCGTGATCGCCGAGAATCCGACGAGCACGGACTGTGGAATGTCGGTCTGTAAGGCCATCGGCCAGGGTGGCCGATCCGTCACGTTGACGTCCCAGTACCTCCCGGGCGACTACTCCTGCACGTACACTTGCCCGCAGGGCTTCGCGCTGCGCAGCTTTTACGCCGAGAACCCCGGTACCTCCGGCCAGGCTGATTGCAACACGTACGTCTGCGGAGAAGTTACACAGTGCGGAGGAACGCCCACGCCCCAGTGTTCCAACGGCCGCGATGACGACAATGACGGCCGCACGGATTCCCAGGACCCCGGCT
>CAZYAK010000069.1:0-7611 GCA_964645935.1 uncultured Candidatus Peribacteria bacterium
CCTGACCCGCGGCGAGATCGCCACCGCCATCTACCAGATCCTGCAGCGGCTGGGGCTGTAACGCTCGATTCAGAAGCGAAAAAGGCTAGTAAACCCCCGGTTTCCGGGGGTTTTCTGGATGCGGAAAATGGCACGGCGAGCCCTTTTCCGTGTACGGATTCTCTGTCATAGTGCGCGCTGCCACGGAGAGGTCGCATAGTGGCCTAGTGCGCGCGCTTGGAAAGCGCGTATACACGCAAGTGTATCGAGGGTTCGAATCCCTCCCTCTCCGCCATGAACCAGACCAGCGGTACGTAAAGGAGCAACGATCGACGCGGTCACTTCTCCCCTTTTTGCGTGCTGGTCGGTTCATGCCGAGCCCTGCACCCACATCCGCCGCAAGAGACGGCCGCCCCTCGCGGGACGGCCGTCTTTGGGACACGCGGATCAAGCGGTCACTTCTTTTTAGCAGGCGCCGTGGTGACGCACACATCGCACTTGGACATGCACATCGCACACTGCTTCATGAGCAGCGAAAGCGTCACGACGAACGCGATGATCGCGAGCGACGAGGCCGGCGTGCCGAAAACGAGCGCGCCATCTGACGGGTCGTAGTGTGCCACTACGAGGCCAATGAGCGCAGCCAACGCGGCGATGAAGAGGAGGATCGAGGCACCCACGTGGAACGCGAGGCAGCCCGGATCGTGCGGGGGCTTCTTGTGGAAGAACATGGCTTGGGAGAGGGAGGGAAACGTGGAAACGCTAGCGGCAGCTGTTTCTCCGCGCAAGGAAGCGGAGTTGATGGACTCGCCATGTCCGGATGTGGCGAGCGAGCGAGGCTTTCGCCTCGCGGCGCGTTCCGTCATACTTTCGCGGTATGAAAATCTCGCTCGATTGGCTTCAGGAATTCGTAGACCTGCGCGTCACCGACCCGCAGGAGATCGCACGCCGTCTTACGGCCGGCGCGTCGGAGGTCGACGCCGTGGAAGTGCAGGGACGCTTCCTCGACGATGTGGTCGTGGGGAAAATCCTCACGCTGGAAAAGCATCCGGAGGCCGACCGCCTCTCGGTGTGCACAGTGCAAACCGACCAAGGCACAAAGAACATCGTCTGCGGCGGCACCAATCTCCGCGCGGGGATGAAGGTTGCACTCGCGCATGTGGGCGCCACAGTGAGCGACCGCAAGGGGGGGTCGTTCACACTCACCAAGGCCAAGATCCGCGGCCGCGAGAGCGAGGGCATGATCTGCGCTTCGGAGGAGCTGGAGCTGGAGGAGCGGTTCCCCGTCACGCCGGAGCAGGGTGAGCGCCCCGTGATGGACCTAGGAGACGGCGATGCCGATGTCGGCAAGTCGCTCAAGGAAATACTCCACCTCGGTGACACCGTAATCCATGTGGACAACCACGCCATCACACACCGTGCGGACCTCTTCTCGCAGATCGGCTTCGCGCGCGAGCTCGTGGCGCTGGGTATGGCGGACTGGAAGAAGAAGCCCAAGCAAAAGAACGTTCCCACGTCGTCCAAGACGGCGACGCCATTCAAGGTGACCATCGAGGACGAAGCGCTGGTCCCCCGTTACGAGGCGGTGCTCCTGGAGATCGACGGGATCGGCGTGACGCCGGATTGGATGAAACGGCGCCTTGCGGCCACCGGCTGGCGCAGCATCTCGCTACCGATCGACATCACCAACTACGTGATGATGGAGACGGGCATGCCACACCACGGCTTCGACGCCAACGACTTCCAGGGCGACATTCGCATCCGCGGCGCCAAGAAGGGGGAGCGCATCACGACACTAGACGGCGAGGAGCGCGAGTTGCCCACGGGCGCGCTCGTCATCAGCGACGACGCCGGGATCTTCGACCTCTTCGGCATTATGGGAGGCCTGCGCAGCTCCACCAAGGGCACGACACGCAGGATCTACCTGCAGGCCGGCATTCCCGACCCCGTGGCCATCCGCCGCACGGTCATCGAGATGGGCCACCGCACGGACGCCGCCACGGTGTACGAGAAGGGCGTGCCGCGCGTGATGGCGGAGCAAGGCTTGGCCCGCGCCGTGGAGCTCTTCCTGGAGCTCGTGCCCGGCGCGCGCGTCGCGTCCAAGCCCGTGAGCTGGGGAGCCAACGGCAAGGGTAAGCCTGTCACCGTGGATCTGGCGTACGTGGAGCGCATGCTCGGGACACCTGTGCCCGTACAAACGGCCACGGAGATTTTGGAGCTCCTGGAGTTCGAGGTACAGAAGAAGGAGAGTGCCAAGAAGAACGCATCGGTGACCCTTGTCGTCACACCTCCGCCCCACCGGCACGGCGACATCCGCGGCCCGCACGACCTCGTAGAAGAGATCGGCCGCGTGATGGGCTACAACGTCATCCCCGCTGTGCTACCCAAGGCGGAAATTGCCCCGCCCGTGCGCGACACGCGCATCAAGCGTCTCCGCGAGAGCCTCCGCGAGAGCGGATGTAGCGAGCTCGTGCCTCTCTCGCTCGTGGGCCCCTCCCTCCTCAAGGCCTGCGCCCTGGACCCCGCCGACGCGTATGCGGTGGAGAGTCCGCTCGGCGAGGAGCTGAGTCTGCTGCATACCTCCACGCTGCCCTCGCTCCTCGCACACGCGGAGCGCAACCTGTTGGTCTCGGGCGGTCGCCTGAAGACCTTCCACCTCGCACACGTGTTCTCACGCGCTCGCGGCGAGCGTGCCGAGCTCTCGGTGCTCCTCGCCGACCTCGACGGTTCCGCCGATGAGTCTCTCACGGCCGAACCGCTGCTCCTGCTGAAGCGCGACCTTGCCGCGGCCATCGCCGGCCTCGGCTACGAGCTGGACGTGGTGCACGCGGGCACGCCCCCGGGCGCCGCGCATCCCGGGCGATTTGGAGAGCTAATCGTCCGTCCCGCGGGCGTCCACCGCGACGCCGCCTCGGAGCCCACCGCATCCGTGGGATCGCTCTACGAGATCCATCCGGACGTCCGCGACCGCTTCTCGCTGCGCCACCGTGCGGCCGTGGCCACGCTGGACCTGGAGACGCTCCTGGCGCTGCCCAAGCGCGACACCCTCGCTCACCCCGTACCGCAGTTCCCAGCTATCACGTACGACGTGACGCTCCCGCTTTCGCAACGCGAGCAAGCGGGTGACCTCCTGCGGACACTTCGCGGTGCCAATCCCCTGCTGGAATCGGTGGAAGTCACCAACCTCTACGCCGGCAAGGCACAGGAGAAGGGCGACTACGCACTAACGCTGCGCCTCACCTACCGCGCGCCGGACCGCACGCTCTCCGAGAGCGAAGCCAAACCGCTGCACGAGAAGATCCTGCGTGCCGCCTCCGTCACGCCCGTATGAGCATCGTCACGAAGGGCGGCGACACGGGCGAAACCGGCCTCTTTGGCGGCAAGCGCGTGTCCAAGGACTCCGCGCGCATCGAAGTATACGGCACAGTGGACGAGCTTAACGCCGTCATCGGCATGGTCCTCGCGGAAGAGGAACTGCAGGGCAAAGCGCGCACCCAGCTCACGGCACTCCAGCACCTCTTGTTCCGCCTGGGTGGCGACCTGGCCACCCCGCTGGAGCTGGATGCCAAGCGGGACCGCGTGCTCGGGGAGCACGTGGCGGAGATCGAGCTGGCCATCCAGGGCCTGGAGGATTCGCTCCCTCCCCAGACCGCGTTTGTGCTGCCGGGCGGCTGCCGCGTGAGCGCGCTGTTGCACCTCGCTCGTACCGTGTGCCGCCGGGCCGAGCGACTAGTGGTGCGCCTGCGGCGCGACGAACCGATCAACGACCAGGTGCTCATCTGCCTCAATCGCCTGAGCGACTACCTGTTCCTGCTGGCGCGCCGCATGAATCACGACCTCAGCGACGGCGACACGGAGGTGCGGTACTGACTCATGCCGACAGCGGTCCGACTCCCCAGAAGTTCAGGATCACGAGGACGATGAAGAGCAGCGCGAGCGGGACGCCGATGGCGATGGCCAGCGCGCGCGAGGGCTTTCCGGGCGTGGCGAGGCTGGAGTAGAGACTGAGCCCCCCGTAGGTGATGGCCGCAAACGCAAAGGGCAGGTCGGCTACCTGGAGCCAGAGGGCGGAAGCCGTCGGCCAGACGCCGTTACGCAGGAGGAGGTACGCCAAGAAGAACGATCCTCCGAGGACATAGAAGAAGAACGACGAGAGTTGATGCAGGATGGTCCGCATGGGTGCGCCGATCGTAGCGCAGGAAACCAGAAAAGGCACCTCCCATCAGCGGACGCGCCGAACCGGCACGGTTTGCGGGACGCGGGACCCCAGGGGCTACTTGCCCGTCTTCTTCTGCCGATGGCTGACGGTCAGGCGCTTGCGACCCTGCCGCCGACGGCGGGCCAGGACCTGCCGTCCCTTCTTAGTCGCGCTCCGGGTGCGAAACCCGTGCTTGCGAAGACGCCGGCGCCACTTCAGTTTCCTGAGCATTGCCGCGAGATGGTACGGCAAAGGCAGCCACCCAACAAGGGAAAATGTCCGTCCAGGCGACCTGTGGCAGGTCCCCGGGCCGACCCGCCATCCGGACCGTTCGGATTGTGCGCAGGGCGGATTTGGTCGGGAAATTGGGTTTCTCCGGCGCGGCGTATTACAGTGCGGGTACGGCTTTCCTCCCCTCTCTGCATGTTCTCCGTCGACACCCTGCCTTCTGGTCTGCGCGTCCTCTCGGCTCCGAGCGAAGGCACGGCCTCGGTGACGGTGATGATCTTCGCGGGGGCGGGATCGCGGTACGAGACTCGGCAGGAGCGCGGCATCAGCCACTTCCTGGAGCATATGTTCTTCAAGGGTGGCAAGAAGTTTCGCAATACGAAGGAAGTCTCCGCGGCCATCGACGGGGTGGGCGGCGACTTCAACGCCTTCACCGGCAAGGAGTACGCCGGCTACTACGTGAAGGTGGCGGCCTCCCAGGTGGAACTGGCGTGCGACGTGCTCTCGGACATGCTCATCCATGCCACATTCCCGCCGGAAGAGATCGAGAAAGAGCGCGGCGTCATCATGGAGGAAGAGCGCATGTACCAAGACACCCCCATGTACCGCGCGGGCTGGGATTTTGAAGAAGTACTCTTTGGCGACCACCCCTTGGGCTGGGACACCATCGGCACAGAGCAGCTCATCCGCGGCGTGACGCAGGCGGACTTCCAGAAGCACAAAGACGACCTCTACAGCGCAGAGAACCTCGTGGTGAACTTTGCAGGGAACATCACAAACAAGAAGGCCCGACAGCTCACGGACCGCTACTTCGGCACGCTCCAGGGCAAACACTCGCGGACCTTTCTGCCCCTCACGGGCTACGGTTCCAAGCGGGTGTTCCTCCGCACCAAGAACACCGAGCAGGCGCACCTCGTCATCGGCGTGCCGGCCCCGGGCTCCGTGTCGGAGGACCACTTCGCACACAAGCTCCTGGCGGTGATCCTCGGCGGCAACATGAGCTCCCGCATGTTCCTCAACATCCGCGAAGCACGGGGCCTCTGCTACTACATCGCCACCGAGACCGATAGTTACCTAGACGCGGGCTCGCTCTCCACTCGCGCAGGGGTGGACCAGAGCCGCCTGCACGAAGCACTCAAGTACATCCGCCACGAGTACGAGGTGTGTGCGGACAAGGGCGTCACCGACGAAGAGGTGCGCCGGGCCAAGGATTACCTCAAGGGAAAGATCACGCTCAGCCTGGAAGACAGCGAGGAGCGGGCGCACTTCTTCGGAAAGCAGGAACTGCTCTACCCCAAGACCCGCTCCGTGGAGGAGTACCTGACGGAGATCGAAAAGGTGGACCGCGAGCGCATCGACGCCCTGGCCAAGAAGCTACTACGCACTGAAGAGCTGCGCCTCGTGGTGATCGGCCGCGAGGAGAGCCAGGCGGGGCTGGAATCTCTCATCTCTTGAAGCCGTGCGCTTCCGCTTCCGCAAGTGCCGTGAAACACACGCCTCTGGAGGTCCGTCGCGCCGCGGACTCTCACTCGGGTTCCTGGGACTCTGCATCCTGTTTGGATGGAGTGTGTATGTGATGCGTGTCTCGCCGTTGGCGGAGTGCGCGGGACAGAAAGACCGCATCCTCGCGGAGACGCGCGAGCGGACGGCCTGCGTGCGCGACGCCGACTGCGCCCTCCTGGTGCGCGAGTGTGGATCCTTCGCCACGTGCGGCGAGCCCGTGCGGGCGGACGCACTGGTGGCCCTCGAGCGCCAGGCTGATGGATTCTCCACAGAGTGTGAGGCGCTCGGCGGCATCCGCTGCCTGAGCTGCACCGCCGCGAAAGCGCAGTGCGTGGCCGGCCGCTGCGCCGTGGCGATGACGCCCGCCACTCCGCAGGAAGAGGCGGAGGGCATGAACATGGAGCCGTAAGGAGCTTTCCCGCCATCGGGGCCTTTTCGCGTCAAGCGATCTTTGCTAGGGTGCACGCAATTCCTCCCCCCGCTCCCATGCAACGCACGCTCATCCTCCTCAAGCCGGACGCCGTCACCAAAAAGTTCTGCGGTAAGGTCATCAGCCGCTTCGAGGATGCAGGGTTCACCATCCGGGGATGCAAGATGCTCAAGCTCGACGCCAAGATCCTCCGCGAGCACTACGCGCACATCGCCGAAAAGCCGTTCTACCCCGAGGTCGAGCAGTTCATGAGCTCCGCGCCCGTCATCGCCCTCGTACTAGAAGGCGCCGACGTGGTGGCCAAGGTACGCGACATGCTAGGTGTGACGGACAGCCGCAAGGCCGCTCCGGGCACGCTCCGTGCTGAGTTCGGCGTGGACCAGATGGTCAACGTCGCCCACGCATCAGACGGCGCCGAGGCGGCCGAGGCCGAGGTACAGCGCTTCTTCAAAGCGGCCGAGCTCTACTAAGTCGCTCATGCCCCAGGCTGCGACGGGTCGCCTTGCGGCTCCGGCGCGGTTTCGGGCTGGGGCTGGCTCTCTGGCGGGGCCTCCTCCACGGGAGGCGGGGGCGTCGCGTCGGCGTCCGAAGGCAGGATGAGCGCTTCGCCCTCGCCGGTCAGGGGCGGAGTCTCGGGCTGCTCGGACGGTGCGGGATCGGGCGTGGGCGGGGCCTGCTCAGGGATCGCTTCCTCGGACGAGGATGACGCGCCCTCCGCAGACGCGGCGGACGAGGACGCACCCGCGCCCGGCATCGCCGTATCCACCGGACCCGGCTGTACCACGGGTTCGTACCCCTCGGGGAGGAGCAGGAGCGCGGGCGTCACGGAAGTGTTCCAGGTGAAGGACATACCGAGGTCCGGGTGCTCCCAGACGTTGCCGTCGTGGTAGCGGGCGCAGGTCACGGGCTGGCCGGACTCATCGATGGGGGGCTGGTTCCGGATGCAGCCGTTCCACGCGGGGCTGGAGGAGACGGGCACGCCGGTGGCGTCCACGGGGAAGGCGCGCAGGTCCGCCGCGGAGGACGAGGAGGACGACAGCGCGGCGCCCGAGGCGGACGGCACGATGCCCACCGCGATCCACGAGAACTCCACGAGATCGGTGACCGGCAGGCTGGTGCGGATGGTGAAGCCCGTCGCGGTGGATGCGTCCACCCACCACTCGGAACCCACACGTCCCTGCGGAGTGGCGCTCACGGCGGGCTCGGCGGCAAAGGGCACCTCATAGGTGACAGTGGCGGAGGTGCCGCTCTTGGCGATGGTGACGAAGCCCGC
>CAZYAK010000070.1:0-7609 GCA_964645935.1 uncultured Candidatus Peribacteria bacterium
CACTTCTACATCATCGGACAGACCGGCACCGGCAAATCGTCCATCATCCAGCTCATGGCGCGCCAGGACTTCCACAGCGGGAAGGGCGTGTGCGTGGTGGACCCGCACGGCTCGCTCATCGAGGACCTCATGCCCTACATCCCCCGCTCGCGCGCGGACGACGTAATTTACTTCAATCCTGCGGACACCGAGCGGCCGCTCGGCTTTAACATGCTGGAAGGGAAGGGCGAGGAGGAGCGCGACCTTATCGCGCTGGATGCTATGAATATGATGGTGAAGATGTTCGGCGAGGAAATCTTCGGGCCCCGTATCCAGGACTACTTCCGCAACGGCTGCCTCACGCTGATGGAGGACCAAGAGGAAGGCGGCGCCATCACGGACCTCGTGCGCCTCTTCACCGACGACGACTGGCAGCGCTACAAAGTAGCCAAAGTAAAAAACCCCATCGTGCGCTCCTTCTGGGAGAAACAGATGGCCAACACCGGCCAACGCGAGAAGCAGGAGATGATCCCATACTTCGCCGCCAAGTTCGGACAGTTCACGACCAACACGCTCATCCGCAACATCGTGGGCCAGACCAAGAGCGCCTTCGACGTGGGCGATGTCATGAACAACGGCAAGATCCTCCTGATGAACCTCTCCAAGGGTCTCATCGGCGACATCAACTCCACGCTGCTCGGCATGATCGCGGTGAACAAGATCCAGGTGGCCGCCATGCGCCGCCAGCGCGAAGCGGATGTGTCCAAGCGTAAGGACTTCTTCCTCTACATCGATGAATTCCAGAACTTCGTGACGCAATCCATCGAATCCATCCTCTCCGAGGCTCGCAAGTATCGTCTCGGCCTCATCCTCGCCCACCAGTACATCGACCAGCTGGAGAAGGACTCCAAACTCTCCGGCGCAGTGAGCCTGAAAGGCGCGGTGTTTGGCAACGTGGGCTCGATGATGTTTTACAAAATCGGTCCCCAGGACGCCGAGACTTGCGCCAAGGAGATGGCGCCGGTGTTCTCGGAGCAGGACCTCGTAAACGTGGATAACTTCAAGGGTGTGATGAAGCTCTGCATCGACGGAACTCCGAGCCGCCCCTTCTCCATCGAGGTGCCCAAGCCCTGGCAAGACACCACCTACGCCAAGGACACGGGTGCCGCGGAAGCGTTTAAGCAACTCTCGCGTCTCAAGTACGGTCGCGCGAAGGACTTCGTATCCCGCGAGATCCTGCGACGCATCGGCGGCTGAGGCTCACGCCTTCGCCCACCCCTCCGACCACGCAGGACGCAAGCCAAGGATGGCTTCGACGCGCCTGCGGGTGGAAACGATGAGCGCACCGCGTGTTCGGTCCACTAGCGCGGCAGACTGCGGGAGTACCGTGTCGAGGAGGGCGCCAAAGCGTTCTTTTTGGGGGGAAAACTCGGTGGGCAGTGTGTCGATGATGAGCGCTCCGTCGGGTTCCAGGCGGCTACGCATGTCTCTGAGTGTTGTGAGGAATGTGCGTCCACCAATCTTACGGAACGGGCCGCAGCTGTCGTAGACCACGTCAAACGAACCGTCTGGCGAGACGTCGGGGAAGGGACCCATCAGTTGTTCCTCGATGAACGGCTCTTCCACGTGCTGGAAAAAGACGGGATTGGGCAGGTACGCGTCGATACGTGTCATCGCCGAGGGCGGGAGTGTATGGATGTCACGGGCGAGTCGCGCCATCAGGGCCTTGGCCACGTCGTCACGTTGCCATGTCCGGTCCTTCTGGAGCGCGCGTACCGCGTCCTGCATCGCGGAGAATTCCAGCAACGGCATGCGGAAGGGATCCATTGGCGAGAACGCCTGTGTGAGGACGTGGAGATCCGGCCGTAGGCGCTTGGCCTGCGCGCACTCAAGGCCCGATCCCGCGCCGAGGAAGAGCACCCGCGCGCGTTCGCGCACCTGGCCCACATTCCTCGTCAGGAGCCACCGAGCCGGGTCGCTCAGTTCGCGGGTGTTGGTCTGCGAAAGACCATTCATGCATACGTCGGGCGTGTCCACGTGCCCGTACGCGTCGATGTCCACGCCAAGGGTCCGCTGGAATTCCTCCGACGCATACCGGATGAGCGGGCGCCCGTTCGCGTTCGTACGTTTCTCGGCGGCGCGGATGGATGCGACGTACGGGTTATCGACACAATCGGGGTGGTAGGCGGTATCGCGGCTCATGGCAGGGTGGGATTGGACCCGTCCGGACGGGGGTCCTGCCACAGCGCCCGCACGCGCTTCCGCCGGAGATTGATGGCATAGTACGAGAGCATCGACCCTGGCTCGCCGTAGGGATCGGGCGTCGCCTCGCGCTCGAAGTACCGATCGCGGATTGCCAAGTAGTTGCGTGTGCACGAATCGCTGAGGTACGTGGCCCATCCGGTCTCGTGTAGCGGACGCATACTGCGCACCGCCACGGCCGCGGCGTCTTCCAGACGGATGTGCTCGCCCTTCACCCCCTGTACGACGTCGAGGATTGCCAGCGGAATACTCTGCCCTGGGCCGCCGAGCGCGAAGAACATCTTGAGCAACGCCACATCGCGCTGCTCGCGGCTCAGAACCGTGTATCCGTACCCCACGAGCCCGTCGGGGAATTCCCACTCATCCACGAAGCGCGACGTGAGGTTGCCCAGCGGCTCATGCAATACGAGGACGTGGCTGTACAGTCCCCGGATGCGCTCCGCCGTCTCCGCGATCTTGGCTGCCACACCAAGGCGATCGATGAGCTGGGAGCGATCGGAGGGCAGGCGCGCGAAACTCTGGAGCTTTTGCTGAAACTGGTTCGCGAGTGTGTCGTCGAGATGCTCAAATCCCGGAAAGGAGCGGCCTTCGGGGGTGATGAGGGGCTTCACACGATGCGCGGGAACCAGTTCAGCGCAACGCCACAGTCTGCACCGGGGCGGCGTGGACGAGCAGGCGGCTCTTGGTGGTGCCCACCGGCCAGCACGTGAAGAGGATAAGCTCCTCACCGCGGCCCTGGAAGGGGCGGATGTCGTTGGGGGTGATGGTCTGCTGGCCCGTCACCTGGTAGACGTACAGGCTGCCCTCGAACGTCACGTACACGCGGTCGCCCGCCTTGAGCTCGTTGACCTTGCGGAAGATCTTCGTGAACGACGACACGTCCCACGCGTAGCTGCTGGAGTGACCGTAGATCATGATCTTGCCACCGCGGCCAGGATAGCTGAACAGGTGACCCACGCCGTTTTTCAGCACGGAGAGGAGGCCGTTACTTGTGAGCGCGTCTCCCGGATGCGTGATGGTGAGGTCGGAAATACCCAAGCGCGGGATACTCACGGCGAAGTTCTTGCTCGACGCATATTGGTGCACGTCGCCAGTATCGGTGTACACAGGGACCGGCTCGGTGGGGCGGACGATGGGGCTGGGGTTTGGGTTGGCGGGCGGCACCGGGTCCACGAACGCCGTGAGGCCCTGGTCGCGCACCGTCTCCAAGCGATAGAGAATATCGAAGAACTGCCCGCGGGTGATCGGCGTGCCAAGCGTCAGGCGCTCTCCGCCGTACACGAGGTTGCGCGAGTTGGCGAAGTCTACATAGCCCTGGAACCACTCCGCACCCCCGTCGGGGCGCTCACCGTACGAACGGAGAATCATGGCGAGAGCCTCCTCCACAGTAACGGGGTTGCCGGGACGGAACGTACGGTTGGGGTACCCGCGCAGCACGTCGGCCTCAAAGCCAGCTTCCACGTACGGCGCGAACCACTCGTGCTGGCCGTAGTCCAGGAAGAGCGGCAACGAGGACATGTGGTCGCGGTACCAGCCCACGCGGTCGCGCGTATTGCCGTGCATCTCCAGTACGACCTTGAGAGCCTCGGCGCGATTGATGCGACTGTACGGTCGGCCGGAGCCATCCGCGTAGCCGGAGACGACGCCGCGGTCACCGAGGAAGCCGAACGCGTCGACGTACCGGGTGCCCCCCACATCGGAAAGGGCGAATGCCGGAGCGGCCCACGCCACCGCGAGAACCGACGCTGTCAGGAAGGAGAGGGAGCGCTTGAACACAGGAGGGGCATGTTATGTGTTTTTTATGTTCTTGTCAACCATTGAGGCCCTCGAATCCGCTACCTTCTCAGTACCCAGGAAGTGCTGCATACTGCGATTCTGCCGGGTTCGCAGACCTCCCGGCGGGCCATCCAGGCCCCCTCCCCCCACCCCGCACCCATGGCGCTCCAGATCGGTATCGTCGGCCTCCCGAACGTCGGCAAATCCACCCTCTTTAACGCCCTCACGCGCAGTAAGGGCGCGCAGGCGGCCAACTACCCCTTCTGCACCATCGATCCCAACGTGGGCATCGTGGAAGTCCCCGACACGCGCCTGGGCAAGCTCGCGGAACTCGTGCAGCCCAAGAAGATCGTCCCTGCAGCCGTGGAGTTCGTCGACATCGCCGGCCTCGTGAAGGGCGCCAGCAAAGGCGAGGGCCTGGGCAACAAGTTCCTCAGTCACATCCGCGAGGTGGACGCGCTCTGCCATGTGGTGCGCGTGTTCGAGGGCACCGACGTCATCCACGTGGAAGGCACGGTAGACCCCAAGCGCGACCGCGAGATCATCGAGATGGAGCTCATGCTCGCCGACCTCGAAGCCGTGAAAAAGCGTATCGACAAACTGCAAGGAGCGGTGCGCACCGGAGACAAGGACAAGGCCGTCGAGCACGCGGTGTGTCAGAAGCTGGAGAAGGGGCTGCAGAACGGTACTCTTGCCAGCCTGGAGCATCTCACAAAAGAGGAATACGCCATCGCCAAGGAGTTCCAGCTGCTCACGCTCAAGCCCATGATCTACGCGGTGAACACCGCCGAGGGCGAGATGAAGAGCGTCACCGCAGACCAGGCGCGCGCCAAGCTCGGACTGCCTGGCAATGCGGAGGTCGTCATCATCTCCGCCAAAATCGAGGAAGACCTGCATGACCTCTCCCCTGAGGACGCTAAGGCATTCCTGGGAGACCTCGGCGTGAACTCTTCGGGCTTGGACCGCCTCATCCAGAGCGCATACGCCGCGCTCGGGTACATGACGTACTTCACAGCCGGCGTGCAGGAGGTGCGCGCGTGGACTGTCAAGAAGGGCGCGACGGGTCCGCAGGCGGCAGGCGTCATCCACACGGATTTCGAAAAGGGCTTCATCCGGGCGGAGACCATTTCCTATGCGGACTTCGTACAATACGGCTCCGAGGCCAAGGCCAAGGAGGCCGGCAAAATGCGCCAGGAAGGCAAAGAGTACATCGTACAAGACGGCGACGTGATGCATTTCAAGTTCAACGTCTGAATCACAAAGGGCACAGAGGCCGTAAAGGGGATACAGGTGAGCCTCTTCTGAGCCGTACATAGGATCGCGACACCGCCTCTGTCCCTTCTGTGCCTTTTGTCCCCTCTGTCCCCTCCTTGCATGGTCTTCATCGCCCGCCAGGAATCGTTTACCTGCAGCCATTGCGGGGCGGAGGTCACTCCCCTCCCCCACGGATCGTATCGCAATCACTGTCCGCAGTGCCTGTGGTCCAAACATGTGGACGCGGATGGCCCGGGCGACCGCGCGTCGGACTGCCTCGCGCTCATGCGGCCGACGGGACTCGACCACGATGGCAAGAAGGGGTGGCTGATCGTCCACGAATGCGTGCGGTGCGGGAAACGCATCCCCAACAAAACAGCGCCGGACGACGATCTGCACCGGGATTTTTCCATTTGACCGAGATCAGGAAAATGTCCTCTTAAGTGTAAATACGACTCAAAACTGACGACAATTTGAGTTCGTGAATTACAAATATGCTCAACAAGTTCGTGAAGAACAAGCCCTCTTTATCCAAGAACACTTGTGCAAGTTTTCGACCTACTCCAGCATGCCGTTCCGGAACGTCCTGCACGAAAAACGTGTGGGTCGGGTCGATTTTTTCGCCGTTGCCCTCCCTCCATGCACCGCACTCTCCTGATCCTCTCACTCTTCGGAATCCTCTTCCTCACCAACTGCGGGGGCACCCCCGACATCCCCGTCACCGACGCCGAGGGCCGAACCGTGGGGCACATTCGAGTGGATAACAAGGACAACGCTACGATCTTGAGCGTGAGCAACGAGGAGCGCGGACGGGTGCGCGGCAACCTGGTGCGTGACGACTCCGGCGGACGCGCGGGCACCGTGCAGCTGCGCGACGTACACGTGGTGCTGGTGGACGACAAAGGCGGAGACATCGGCTCCGTGGAGAAGGGCACCGACTGCTACGGCAAGAGCCAGACGCTGCTCGGCAAGATCCCCGCCGAGACCGACCCCGAGTTCGGCGGCGCGGCGTGCATGCTGCTGCTTCTACCCAAGCAGTAAGCCTCAGTCCTTCCTCTTCCGGCCGTGCCCGCGGGCGCGGCCTTTTTGTACATGCGCTGCCGGCGCGGCGCCAAGGAGCTGGCCCAGGTACCGGTCAGTTATTGCGGGCTTTACGGGGAGCTTCTCCTGCACGGTCCCTTCGGCGACGCCCACCAGCGCGTCCTGGTGCGTGGAGGGATGGCTGGATACCTGCAGCACGTACTTCCCCGCCTCCACGGCGGCCTTGGCCTCGGGCGACGCGCCCTCCAGGTCGAATACGGCCTCCGCTCCACCTTCGCGGACGTCCTTTTCCGCCTGCTTGCGGAGCGCCTCCCGTGTCTCGGGCTTGGTCTCGAATTCGAACCTGAGCTCCGCCAAGCGTTCGCTGCGGGCCATCTCGCGCGCCAGGTCCTCGGGGCCCTTCACGCGCTCGCGCAGCTTCTCGTAGGCCTCGGGACTCATCATCCGCTTGAGCTTCTGGCGCTCGTGGGACGGGAGGAAGTCCATGATGGGATCGGACGACATGTGCGGACTCTACTCCGCCGCGCCCGCCCGCTGAAGCGATCGCTTCCCCTCCTCGTAGCCCGCCGCGTGCGCGGCCAGCACCAGGCGGTCGACCTTGGCGCGCACCTCCTCCAAGCCCTGGCGGATCCGCTCGAAGCCCCGAGCCTGCTCGACGGAGGCCGCATCCGTCGCGTCGAGTTGCGCTTCCACGGCACCGATCTGGCGCAGCAGCCCGTCACGGACGGCGGACGGATCGGCTCCCGGCGACGCGGACTGGCACTCAGGCGGCGGCATCACGGGAACCGTACGGCGTTTCGCCGGGAAGTCAATTTCCGCGGACATGCTTGGCCACCGCCTGCGGAAAGAAGCCGTCCCCCCATCCGCACGGATGGGTCGGGACGGCCCGCGCCTCCGGGTACTGCGAACCCTTCCGAAAGGAGGAGAAGGCCCCGAAAATCCGGCGGAAGCCGGGGTGGGACCATGGGACGTGGAATCCCGGAGGCACATCGGCTGCGTCCGTGCGCAGCCTGGTGCGAGGATAGGAAACTTCCGCGGCCTTCGGCGAGGGTTCCGCGGCGGGTTCTCTTGTTGTGAGAGCTGTGCAACCGCTTGTTCTCCTCGCACGGTCGGCTCCGCCAGGGTTCGCCGTTTCTTTCTCGCCAAAGAAACGGCGGAAAGAACAGCGCCCGCGCAAGAACTCGTCGGGCCCGCAGGCCCTCCTCACACAGCATGCGCGATCTCCGTTGAGGGGGACGGATTCCGGAAATTCGTTGTATCTGTGTTGTGGTTCCTTGGGCAGCACTCGTCTGGAACC
>CAZYAK010000071.1:0-7501 GCA_964645935.1 uncultured Candidatus Peribacteria bacterium
TCGCGGCCCGGGAGCAGACGCACATCAAGCGCGACTCCGCCCCGGGGGCCGCCCCGCGCGCCCCCGTGGCCGACCCGGCGAAGCCGGACGTCCCGGCGCCTCCGTCGTCCGGCGACACTCCTCCTTCCGCCTGAGCCATGGCCGCCCCTCCCGGTGAACGGCCGTCCGCTCCGCCCCCCGCGCCCGAGCGCCGCGAGGCAGCGCCCGCCAGCACCACCAACGGGTACCTGGACCGGTGCCCGGACATGATCAACGACACCCGCGTGCGGAAGGTCCGCGTGGAGGGGGCCCGCTTCTGCCTGGTGCACATCCGCCAGGAGCACGGCAGCCCCCACCAGTCCTCCCGCGACAACCTCCGGAGGGCGGAAGCCGGCGGAACCTCCTTGGAGACCATCCAGACCCAGATCCACGACCTGCTCACCCGTCTCGTCCGCAGTCATGAGCTGCGTGAGCTCCACCTCGAGGGACTTACGCAGGGCGACGAAGAGATAGCCTTGAATGGGCTGGCCGATGAGGCGCACGCCGAGCGCGAGCTGCGGACGATCCGGCGTCAGCGGATGGAGCTCCGGCAGCAGATCCGCGACGTCGAGGCATTCACGAAGCTCAACGGCGATGCGCTCGCGTCGGTCTTCGGGGAGAACCCGCTCGGCCTGGGCACGCTCGTCGCGCAGGCAACGGAGCGCGCGGAGCGGATGGAGAAGCACGAGAAGGAGACGAAGGAGGACGTTGCTGAGATGTCCGCCATCCTCCGCATGGCGCTCCTCGCAGCCCGGCCGTTCGTGCAAGCCAGACGCATCCGGCTGCGCGCGTCGGAGACCGAGCAGGCCAACAAGGCGGCCGTGGACGCCCTCGAGCGCAGGGCCGCAGGTCGGTCCCGACCGGGCGACGAGAACCGCATCATGCGCGACCGCGAGCAGGTGCTCTTCCGCACCGTCGCCTCGGGGAAGAAGCCGGTCGCCTTCACCCTGTACGGAGCCGCCCACGACTTCGCCGCCAGCGCCGAGGCGTGGAACAAGGCCAACCCCACGCTGAAGTTCTCCGTCATCGAGCTCACCGTGCCCGGGCTGATCCCGCCCGCCGAAGACGGCCATCCGAGCGGCATCCCGCCGCCTCCCGGAGGCGGCGACGAAGGCGTGCCGCTCCCCCCGCCCTGAGGCTCAGGCCGCGTCCAGCGGCGCGTCGCCGCCTTCCACCACCTTCCAGCGCACCTCCGGCTGGAGCTTTCCCGAGAGCGCGAAGCCCGCGGCCTTCTTGTGGCCGCCGCCGGAGAACTTACCGGCCATCTGGGAGACGTCGACGTCGTCCCGGAGCGTCCGGAGCGACCCCTTCACCTTGCCGCCCTTCTCCGAGAGGATGAGGGAGAACTTCATGCCGGGGATGGCGTTGACGTAGTCGATGGCGCCCGTGAGCTCCGAGTAGTCCGCTCCCGTCGCACGGAAGTCCCCTTCCGTGACCGCGGAGATGGCGCCGCCCTCCTCCGTGAGGGAGATCTTCTCCAGCACGCGGCCCCAGAGGCGCAGCGTGGAGAGCTTGGCCGTGCGGAACACCGCCGTGACGATCTCCTGGCGCCGGGCTCCCGAACGCAGTAAGCGCGCCACCGTGCGGTACACCTGCGTGGTGGTGTTGCTGTGGAGGAGGCCGCCGGTGTCGGTGTAGACGCCCGTGAGGAGGCACGTAGCGATATCGGAATCCAGCGGGTAGCCCAAGCGATCGGCCAGCGCCGCGATGATCTCGCACGTGGAGGCAGCCGTGGGGAATACGAAGTTGGCGGTGCCAAACTCGGGGTTTCGGGGGTGGTGGTCGATGTCGATGGCGGAGTACACGCCCTCGAAGAGCTCGGGGTGCGTCTCGTGCATCTCGGTCATCTTGGGCTCCGCGCAGTCCACGAAGATGAAGAGTGGATCGTGCGCCTCCGGCGGAAGCGCGGGCGGGCCCTGCACGCGAAAGACTCCAGGCAGGAAGTGGAAGATCTCCGGGACCTTGTCCTTGCAGTGGAAGGTGATGCGCTTCTCCGGGAAGCGACGCTCGATGAGGAGTCCCATCCCCAGCATGGACCCGATGGCGTCGCCGTCAGGGTTACGGTGGCATACGCAATGCACATGATCGGCCTTCTCGATCAGCTCTGCCGCCAATTCCAGTTCTCGCGGGGCGAAGTCCATAGAGGAGAGCGAGTGTATGACCGCCCTTCGTCCGGCTTCAACGCCCTTCCCCTTGCGTGCCCACTCAACTGTCTTGTGACGACTGTTTGGAAGCTTCTCCTGACAGAAGCTCGTCGATGCGCGACCCGTGCGCCGGGCCTTCGTCGAGCCGGAAACGGAGCTTGGGGATCTTGGCGCGCGGCATCTTGCCCAACTGGTGCTGCAACTCATTCCGCTGCTGCTCCAAGAACGCCAAGGCGGCCTTGGGCTCCTTGAGGGCGCTCACGTAGGCGGTGGCGTAGGATCCGTCGGAGGACACCTCGATCTTGGTGATGGAGATGATCCCGCATTCGGGCGGACAGTAGCGAAGGGCGGGGGCCACCACGGTGCGGATCTCGGTGACGAGCATGTCAGAGCGCTTGGACATGGCTTTACCATACCCGAAAGGCGCTTTGCGCGCTGCTACACTATTCCCGATGGCCTCTCCTCTCTCCGTTGTCTTCTGCGGCACCTCGGACTTCGCGGTCCCCTCCCTGGAGCGCCTGGCGGCGGATCCGGCCTACCGGGTGCTCCTGGTGGTCACGCAGCCGGACCGCCCCGTGGGACGCAGCCAGGAGCTGACCCCGCCCGCCGTGAAGCGCTCGGCCGAACGCTTGGGGCTGCCGGTGTTCCAGCCAGAGAAGATCAATACCGAGCTGGCCACGCTACAGGAGCGTGCCGGTACGCGCCCGGATTTCTTGGTGGTGGTGTCGTTTGGACAGCTCCTCAGCCAGGAGGTCTTGGACTTCCCGTCCCGCTCGCCCGTCAATGTGCACGCATCACTCCTGCCGCGCTGGCGCGGCGCCTCGCCCATCCAGCAGGCCATCCTCGCGGGCGACCACGAGAGCGGCGTGACGGTGCAACGGATGGTGAGGCAACTGGACGCGGGGCCGATCCTCTCCCAGGCCCGCACGCCCATCGACCCGCGCGAGACCGCCGAGTCGCTGCACGATCGCCTGGCCGCAATGGGCGCGGATCTGGTGGCGGCCACACTGAAAGAGCAGCTCGCACCCCAGGACCAGGACGAGTCCGAGATCACGTTCTGCCGCAAACTTTCGCGCTCGGACGGCAGGGCGGATCCGGAGAACGAGACCGCCGCGGAGATCGACCGCAAGGTGCGCGCCCTTACGCCCTGGCCTGGCGTGACGGTGCTGGTGGCGGGGCAGGAGCTCAAGGTGCTCAAGACCTCGCTGGAGCCTCACGCTCAGGCGTACGGCCTGGACTGCAACGGCAACTCGCGCATCTACCTGGTCACCGTGCAGCCGCCGGGCAAGCGCCCCATGGGCGGGGCGGAGTGGGGGCGGGGCCTGCGCGTCTGACCAAAAAACAGCCCGGGGGTCGCCCGGGCTGCTCGGTGGAGAATCGAAGCCGGATCAGAGCTTGGTCTTCATCTCCTGGAGCGCCACGATAATCTTATCGAGATCCTCAACGTCGAACATGATCGTGGTCTTCTGGCCGCCGCGAGACTTTTCGGAGATCTTGAAAAACTTGCCGTTCCCCGACTCCTTGAGGTCCACGTAGAAGGTGCGCTGGCGCGCGTGGATCGTGACGGAGTGCAGGTCCTGGGCGAATCGGCCTCCGCCGTCGCCGCGACCGCCTCGCCCGCCGCTGCTGCGACCCTGGAAACCCTGGCCGCCGCCCATGGGCTGGCCGCCAGCAAGAGGATCGTTGCGCTCGGGCCCCGCCGCGAGATCGGACATCGGATCGAACATAGTGATGAGTGGAAGGAAATACGTCGCTCCCCTATCGCCCTATCCTCTCCGGCCGGTCCGGATTCGCGTGTGGGAGCGGAAACAGGATAGAGGGGATGGCTAGAGTTGTAAATTTGGGGAGTCTGCCACACGGGCATCCCGTGGGGCCTGGAGGATGCGGAATAGCCGCATTGACCCATCCACGCCCCCAACCCAGCCGCGGGGGTCCCGCCTCGCGGGTGGCGATCTTGGCGGCCGCATTCCTAGTCAGTCCGCACCGCGGGACCAGTGCGGCTGGGTATATCTGTGTTTGGTTGCGACTGCGAATGATGCGCATACCGGCCGGAAAAGCAGGCACCTGCCTGCATCTCCCGAACAACCACATTCACGCCGCCTCTTTTCTCTCTACCTCCACCGGCGGAAACAAGATCGCCGGATCGCCGACCTGCTTCCAAGCCGAGTCCCCTCCCCACTTCCGCATCGCGGGCGTGATGACGAAGGATGTGCCGGGCATCTTGGCAGCGTCGGGCAAACCCAATTGTGCAGCCATGCGACACGCGGCATCGGGGATGTAGGGGAGAAGCATCAACGTGAGATGACGGAGATGCTCAGCGAAGGCGCTGAGGACCGTGAGCTTCTCTTCACCCGCAAGCTTCCAGGGGGCCTTCTCGTTCATGAGGACGTTGAGGGTGGATGCGGCCTTCACCGCTCGCTGTAGACCTTTATGTGTCTCGAATGCGTCCAGTGCCTTGGCGTACTCCCCCCAGACGGCGTCGACATCCTGGCCCTCCAGCGCGAAGCCGCCTGGCGGCACCGTGAGCGCGCCGCCTTCCTTGCGAAGCATGGTGAGGACGCGATTGAGCAGGTTGCCGATGGTATTACGCAGGCCCGCGTCGTACATCTCGCCGAAGCGCTTCCAGGAGAAGTCTCCATCGTTGCCCACCGGGATCTCGTGGCTGAGGTAGAAGCGCATGGCGTCCACGCCGTAGAGGTCCAAGACGTCCTGCGGCACCACCACGTTGCCGAGGCTCTTGCTCATCTTCTGCCCCTCGCTGGTGAGGAAACCATGGATGAGGAGACGATCCGGGGTCTTGAGGCCCGCCTGCTTGAGCATGGCCGGCCAGATGAGCGCATGAAACCGCGCGATATCCTTGCCAATGACGTGCGTCACCGACGCATCGTCCCACCACTCTGGCTTGGCACTGTCCGTCAGGAGTCCCAAACCCGAGATGTAGTTGGTAAGCGCGTCACACCACACGTACATGGTCTGGCCCTCCTGCCCGGGGACCGGGATGCCCCACGAGAGGCTGGAGACCGGGCGTGAGAACGAGACGTCCTCCAGGCCGGAGTCCACGAGCGAAAGCGTCTCCTGCGCGCGGAACGCGGGGACAATGCGGTAGCCGCTGGCTTTGGTGAGCAAGTCCTTCAGCCACGCTCCCTCGCGCGCAAGCAGGAAGAACCAATTCTCCTCCCGCACCTTCTGCGGCGCGATCTGGTGGTCGGGGCACAGGCCGTCGACAAGATCTTTCTCCGTCACAAAACGCTCGCAGCCGGCACAGTACAGCCCCTCGTACGCGCGCTTCTCCAGCGCGCCCGCGGCGGCAAGGCGCTTCCAGAGCTCCTCCACGGTAGGACGATGCTGGAACGCCTCCGCGCCCGGCCAGTCCGTGGCGCCGTCAGAGGTGCGCATGAAGAGGTCCGCCGAAATTCCGAGGCGGCGGTACAGGCCCGTGAAGAGCGGGACGTTGCGGTCCACCAGCTCGCGCGGCGTGATGCCCTCCTTTTTAGCGGTCTGCTGGATTTTGATGCCGTGCTCGTCCGTGCCGATCTGAAACCGCACCTCGTCTCCGCGTAGGCGCATCCAGCGCGCAACCACGTCCGCGAGGACCTTCTCCAGCACGTGCCCCATATGCGGGGCCGCGTTGGGATAGTCAATGGCGGTGGTGACGTACTGGCGGGTCATGGCGCCAGGATACCGCAGATACGGCAAATCCTCATCCCCGTTTACCGGCTCGAACTTCAGGAGCCCGCATCCAGGATGAGCACCTGGGCGTAGACGACAATGGCATCCGCGCACATGGCGGCGATGATGCCGCCAATGGCGTACATGGCGATTTTCTTACCCTCCCCGAGGCCGTTTTCTCCGCCGGTGATGATCTTGATGCCGGCGTAGATGAGCATGACCACGGCCAGTCCGCCGATGGACAAGAGGATGAACTGAACGATACGCAGGATGACGAAGATGAGCCCATTGGCGCCGATGTTGGTATGCGGGAAGACCGACATGATCTCGCTCCACATGACATCAATGCCCGGAGAGCCGGAGCCGAGATCCTCGACGTTGCGGGCGAACACGGAGGGGACAAGCCAGGAGAAGAACAGGGAGAGGATGTGCATGAGGATCAGAGGTTAAGCTGGAGGAAGGCCTGCACGATGGCTTTGGCAAGATTGACGATGACGGCGCCGACAATGGCCCACTTGAGGATGTTGCCGCCCTTCTTGAACTCCTCCGCCGAGCCCGCGGCCAGCATCATGGAGTAGCCGCCAAGAATGGCCATAATGAGGAAGCCGACATTGAATAAGAAAATGGTGATGCGCACCACCGAGTCCAGAAGGCCACCACCACCGAAGAGGAAGTTGGTCTGGTTGGCCTGGCCGTAGTTCTCGGTACTCACGAACGAGATAATGCTCGCGCTTGTGATGGAGAGAGCGAGCCCGCCGAGTGCCAACAGGATGCCCTTGCGGGCCTGCAGCGCTTTAGAGGAGTCGCCATAGGACAGCAGCATCTGTACGCCGGCAAACATAATGAAGATCACCGCTCCGCCCGCCGCCAGCTGGATACCGATCGAGGCGAGCATGGGGAGGATGTTGGTGTAGAGCGTGTTTTCGATCCCCTGCCCACAGCCAGCCAGGCCCGTGCAGATGACGGCCATTTGCTGTGCCGACGCGCGCTCCGTGAGCAGCGCGAGGACGGCCGGCAGAAGGACGAGGAAGGGGCTCACTTGAAGAAGGACGGGTTGAGGATGTTGAGGATCGTCGAGGAGAAGAGCAGCAACAGGAGACCACCCAGTGACATGAGCAGGCGCTTCACGCCCGCCTGACGCGCACTGTCGTTGCCGCCGGCCACCATCATCTCGATGCCACCCCAAAGGCCCATCATCACCGCGATGGCTGCGCCGAGACCCACCACCCACGGGTAGAGGAGATTGAAGTACGTGAAGAACACCCCGAAGCCGGAATTCCCCGCAGTGGGGATCTCGGTCACCCCGCCGATGGGCTCCATCAGACGGATGGGGGCCTGCGCGGCGGCCGCAAGTGGCACCAGGGTGCCTACCAGGACGGCCAGTGGACGGAGGTGCGAGGAGGTGGACATATCGAAGTAGTATAGCGGAAAAGAGGCTTTTCCGCCAGCCGCAGCGGGAAGGGCGGTCCCGGCCCGAAGGATTGTCAGGCCTCCCCTCCTTGGGTAGGATCTCCCCGCGTCGTGCGCAGGTCGTTCAGTTGGCCTAGTCGTGCCCAAGACGGCGTGATAGACAGTTCGCACGCGATGATGCCCCGTTCTTTCTCCCCGATAACGCGCGCATGTAGCTCAGTTGGCTAGAGCGTCGCCTTGCCAAGGCGAAGGTCGAGGGT
>CAZYAK010000072.1:0-7380 GCA_964645935.1 uncultured Candidatus Peribacteria bacterium
CTCGACCTGCCACGGCGGGAAGGCGGTTGCGGCCGTAGGTCCGGAAGAGCTCTTTCTTCAGGAATGGGCGTGGACCCTATCCGCTGGAGGCCGGCGGCTTGGCAGGTCGGCGCGTTCTTTCTCCCATTTCTTTGTCCCAGGGGATCGCGTCCCAAGCCCACGACGCGACGTCCTTGGCTTGGTGACGGGGATCGCACGCAAAGAAACGAGAAGCTCTTGGTGGCACCAATTCGCGTTGAGAGGAAGGCAAGGTTGCGTCGCGCAACACATCCACGCACGATATGTTTCTACAATGCACAAAGCCCCCCAGATCATCGGCATCCTCAATGTCACTCCCGACTCCTACTACGACGGCGGACGGTTCACCAACGTCCCCGCGGCCATCGCTCGCGCCAAGGAGCTGCTGGTGGAAGGGGCGGATTGGATTGAAGTAGGAGGGGAGTCGACAGGACCGAACTCCCATGACATTCCCGTGGAGGAGGAGCTCCGCCGCGTGTTGCCGGTCATCAAGGCTTTGCACGCGGAGCTGCCACAGGCGCGCCTCGCCGTCGACACCCATACAGCCGAGATCGCCAAGGCGGCGCTGGCGGAGGGCGTGGGGATGGTCAACGACGTCACGGCTGGCCGCGCGGATCCCGCGCTCTTCACTACCGTCTCCGCCTCCGATGCGCTGCTCGTGCTCATGTTCTCCAAGGACCCCACGCCCCGCACCACCGTGGCGATGACACCGTACAACGATGTGCTTGCTTCCGTATCTGCGTTCCTCGCAGACCGCCGGGATGCCGCCGTGTCTGCGGGCGTGCGCGCAGACCGCATCGTGCTCGATCCAGGCATGGGTCATTTTGTGTCCTCCGATCCACGGTGGTCACTGGAGCTCTTGGCGCGCCTCTCGGAGCTCACGGTGCTCGGTTGCCCGCTCTACGTCAGTCCGTCGCGCAAATCGTTCCTCGCGGGCAGCGAGAACCTCAAGACGGCAGACCGCTTGCCTGGGACAGTTGCTGCCTCGGCCGTCGCGGTGTTACACGGCGCGACCTACGTCCGCACGCATGACGTGCTGGAGGTGCGCCGGGGGTGCGAGGTCGCTGCGGGGATTGCCGCGCTCATACCCGATCGCGGGCTGTATGACGAAGTCCACGAGCACCAGGCTCAAGAGGATCACGAGAAAACCCACCGCCATGCGCGCCAGGAGTGACTTGGCCTTCTGCCACGCGTCGTCTTTGCCCAGGCTGAAGATCATGTTGGCGCCGGCGTAGATCAGCGCCAACAGCGCGGCCAACGCCAGCAGTGTCAGGATGGCCTTCACAATCTCCACAACGGGCTGGAGGAATGGCAGCGGGCTGAGCGTGCTGCCCAGGAAGTTGTCGGCGATGAACTGGTGAAACATCATCAGGACGAGGCCCGCAGCAATACCGAGGATGGTCTTGCGCAGGTTCGCGATACTCTCATCATTCATGGGCTTGAAGAGCGCTTTGAGCGCCGAGATGATGATCATGAGCACCGCGACTACCGAGGCCAACGTAAGCACCCAGCGGATGATGCCACCCACTTCGCGCGACGCGATGGTCACCGTGCCCGCGACGTCGCCCTGAAACCGCTCGCCGGTGCCACCATAGAACGCGTCCACGAACGGCTCCACGAGCCAGATGAGGATGAGGCCGGACATGATGCCGGTCATCACGGTGCGTGCTTTGGTGATGATGTCGTCCTCCTGCCCGATCATCATGCGGATGCCGAAGATGGCGATGACGAGGCCGCCGATCACGGTGGCTAGTGGGCGGAAGCGCGCGATCACCTCTAATGCGATGGCGATGAAACCGCAGCCGGCGCCCCCGCAAGGAAGGCCGCCGAGGTTCGGCAGGCTGAAGCCCGTGTTAGTTACAGTTTCGTTAATGAGGCCGTAGCCCGCGGCGAATGCCGGGAAGGGGGCTAGGAAGGCCATGACGAGCGCGGAGACGGCGGCGAGCGAGTGAGACATCAGATTTGGAGGGTGATAAATGTCGTGACGAGCGCGAAACTCACCATCACGGCGACGAGGGCGATGACGGCGGTCTTGATCATGGTCTTGGCTTTATCCTTGAGGGTGTCGCTCACCGAGACCACAAGCATGATGCCCGCGGCGATGATCACCACGACCGCGGCGAAGCCCACAATGGTCAGCAAGTAGTTGGCGAAACCGGCGAACTCCTTGGCCAACGACGTGGCGCCGGTCGGGCCAGGCAGCGCCGCGATGGCAACAATGTTGGCCAGCATCACGAACACCGCACCGATGAATGTGGCGATGAGGCGCTTGCGGGCCTTCTCGAACTGGTCCTGCTCCCCTTGCGAGGCTACGAGGCGCATGCCCTGGATAACGATGTTCACGACGATGAGCAGCGTAAGACCGATGCGGAAGAGTGTAATCACGTTGCCCACCGCCGAGCTGACAATGGTCTGGTCCACGAGCTGTGCGCCCACGAACTGTGGGGCGAAGGCGTGCATCAGCCACCGCGCCAGTGACACCACGGCACACGCGGCGATGGCGTACACGAACTGCAAGCGGGACTGCTTCACCACGTCCTCCTGATCTCCAAACAACACCATGTTCATGGCCGCAAGGAAGAGCGCGATGAGTGCCACGGCCACGAAACCGATCTCCATAGCCAACACCACCTTTTCCGCCACATAGCCGCTGAGCCCGTCCGCTCCGCCGCCCATGACGGTGCACGGCAGGAACGCGCACACCGGCCCCGACCATGATGAGTCGATCGTGTAGGCGGACGCGTGGGCCGGCAGGAGGAGGGAGAGCCACGGGAGGTGGCGGAGCATACGCAGCATGGACCGAGGGAAATCCTCCCAGTATAGCGGAAAACGGGGGTTTCCGGAAGGGGGGAGTGGAGGCGCTCGCCGCTGCGGGAAGCCGGGAATCCGGTTGGAACGTGCCCGGGATGCGCTAGAATCCGTGCATGTTCACTCCGCCGTCCGTCCGCAGCGCTCCCATCTCCCTCTCACCGACCGCCGAAGGCCAGGTCTACGGGCTCTTTGCGGTGGCCATGGCCCTTACCGCTGTAGGGGTCTTTCTGGGCATGAGCTTCTTGCCTCAGCTCTTCGCGCTCCGGTTTGTCCTGCTTCTCGCGCAGCTGGGGATCGTGTTCACGGCCGGATGGTGGTCGCGCGTCAGCCCGCTCAACGCGCTGCTCTTCGGGCTTGTGCCACTCTTCTCAGGGCTCACACTGGCGCCCTTCCTGCTGTACGTCACCACGGCGTACACCAACGGCTTCTCCATCCTCCTCAACGCGCTCCTCTCCACGGCTACCATGGCCCTTGCCGCCGCCGTCTTCGCGCGGAGCACGCGCATCGACCTATCCACCTGGCAGCGCGGCCTGCTCTTCGCACTCCTCGGCTTCCTCGCGTTCGCACTCGTGCAGGCGTTCGTGCCGGCGCTGCGGGTAGGTTCCTGGGAGATCCTCTTCTCGGCCGCCGGCATCGTGCTCTTCTCCGTCTTCACGGCTGTGGACATCCAGCGCATCCAGCGCTCGGGCGGCCTCGGGGCTAGCCCCTTCCTGTTGGCGCTCAGTCTCTATCTAGACATCTACAACCTCTTCCTCTCAGTGCTCCGCCTGATGCTCGCGGTATCCGGAAACCGCCGAAACTAGAGCGAACTCACCTTTACTTCAGGGCTTTCCGCCCTTACTATCCGACCCCATGGGTAAACGTCCTACACCAAAGAAGCGCAAGGCCAAGTCCGCCGGGCGCCGCCAGCACTCCGTCTACATCCTCAAGGAGGTAAAGCGGCTGCAGAACCGTCAGAACTCGCCCTACGGCACCCCTGCGGAGCCCAAGAACCGTGCGGGTAAGGCGCTCAAGAACATCACGCGCATCAAGGCGTGATCCCCTGATAGACTCTCAAAACGGTCCACGTGTGTGGGCCGTTTTTTCGTCATCGGGACGGGGAGTGTATTGAACACAAAATTTGTTCATAATGGGTCGCGAGTGTGCCGCCAGCGAAGGGGCCGGGTACAATAGCGTCCGTTTCCCCCCGTTCCATGGCCCGTCGCCGTCACGTCTCCCGGATCGCCGTCATGCAGGTCCTCTTCGAGCGGGAGAACCACCCTTGTGAGCCCACGGAGGCCCTGGCCCGTAATGCCAAGGAGCTTGGGGAGTTTGACGACGAGTTTGCCGCCACGCTCCTCAAGGGGGTCTTAGAAAAGGAAGTAGAGCTCAAGCAGTCCGTCCAGACACATGCTCCCCAGTGGCCGCTGGACCGTATGGATCCCATCTCGCGCTGCATCTTGCTCGTGGGATGCTACGAGCTGCTCCATACGCCCGAAGTTCCGGCCGCCGTGGCCATGAATGAGGCCATCGAGATCGCCAAAGAGTACGGCACCGAGGAGAGCGGGAAGTTCGTGAACGGAGTACTCAATGCGATCGCGCATCGGAAGTAAAACGAGCCAAGGTGCATGTGAGACGCAACAGTCAAAAGTAGCGAAAGAGCGAAAGAGTAGAAATAGTGGCAAAGAAAGACGTTTCTGTTTGTGCTTCTCTCTTGGCTCTTTTTTCTGATGTCTTCCGCTACACTCGTCCCGATGGGGACCCACCAAGCCGATATCGGGCAGCTGGAGCGCGCCATCGGCGTCCAGTTCCGCAAGCGCGAGCTCCTGCAGCAGGCGCTGGTGCACCGTTCGGCGGTGAAGGAGGCTCGCGCGTACGGTAACAACGAGCGTCTGGAGTTCCTGGGCGACGCCGTGCTGGAGCTCGCTACCACCGAGTATCTCTTTCAGCTGAGCAACCGCCCCGAGGGAGAGCTCACCAACTGGCGGTCCGCCCTCGTGCAGGGAGATCACCTCGCGGAGGTGTCCGAGCAGCTGGGTCTTGGTGAGTTTCTCTTCATGAGCCGCGGCGAGGAGGCCTCCGGTGGCCGCACCAAGACCTCCACGTTGGCCAATGCCCTGGAGGCGCTCATCGGTGCCATATATCTGGACAAGGGCTACGACGTGGCCCGCCGCTTCTGTGAGGAGTTCATCCTGCGCGACCTTCAGAAGCTCATCGCCCTGGGCCGTCACCGCGACGAGAAGAGCCTCTTCCAGGAAAAGGCTCAGGAGCTCACCAGTGTCACCCCGCACTACGAGGTTATGGAGGAGCAGGGCCCCGACCACGACAAGAACTTCACCTGCGCGGTCTTCATCGGTCCCGACAAGGTCGCGGAGGGCAGGGGCAACAGCAAGCAACGTGCGGAGACGGCCGCCGCCCGCGCGGGACTCAAGGCCAAGGGTTGGACGGCCTGAGTTACGCGTCGGTCCGGATCGGCCCGCTCCCCCCGTCCTGCTGCTCGCCCATCCGGATGGCGGCGGAGTTCATGGCCCAGCTCACGCCCTTGAAGTACTCCACTGGGCTCATCTCGGCGAGCGACTGCACCACGTCCAGGGAGCCGTCTTCTTTCTTCCAGCCCAGGATGATAAACCCGGGGCCGCCGAGGGTTTTGAGGAACTTCTCGCACTGGGCGCCGACGAGGTCTCGGTCGTGGTCGGGGGGCATGGGGAGGGAGGGAAGGTTTTGGGCGATTCTACGGAGAAGTCCGGCAAAAACCATATAGGTCGTTCCAGAAGTGTTCGGTCTCCTTGCGATACGACTGAAGAAGCCCACTACCCCATGAACCCAGCCGCAGGGGTCCCGCCCTGCGGGTGGCGATCAATTCCGCATCAACCGGACAGCACACATTCCAATTCTTTTCTTCCGGGTCAGCCCTCCCTTACCCCAGCCGCGTGGTCTTCGACCCGCGTGTGGCGAGCAGCGCGGCTGGGTATGTGTGTGTCTGGTCGCGGCTGCCTAGGAAGTTTTGGGCAAGGCTGACATCCCACTAAAAAGCCGCCCGAAGGCGGCTTATTGAATTGTGGAGGTAACTCTCTCAGCCCATCTTAATCTCGATGTCCACGCCGCTCGGCAGGGACAGCGACTGCAGGCTCTCGACGGTCTTAAAATTGGTCTCCGAGAGGTCGATGAGGCGGCGGTGCGTGCGCATCTCGAACTGGTCGCGCGCGTCCTTATGGACGAACGTCGAGCGGTTCACGGTGAACTTGCGGATGTGCGTGGGGAGCGGAATCGGGCCATGCACGATGGCGCCGCTTCGCTCGGCCGTCTCGATGATCTTGAGGGCGGCCTCGTCCAGGACCGTATGGTCAAAGGCGCTCAGTCGGATGCGGATGACGGACTTCGCAGGCTCCTTCTTGGAGGGGGCCGAACCGGCCTCGGACGTCCCGGGCTTCTTCTTCGCGCCAGCCTTGTCGGCGGCCTTGGGGGCCTTCTTGGCGGCTGCGGGCTTCTTTTGAGGAGTGGTCATGGGACGTCTGGAGGAGAAGGAGCGGGGGACTCTAGCGGAACCGAAGGAGGATGCAAGAGAGGGGCGGGGTAACCCGCCCCTCTTGCGTATGCCTTACTTGATGATCTTCGTGACCACGCCGGCGCCGACCGTGCGGCCGCCCTCGCGGATGGCGAAGCGGGTGCCGAGCTCGAGAGCCACCGGCACGCCGAGCGTGACGTTGAACTTGATGTTGTCGCCCGGCATGACCATCTCCACGTTGGGCGGGAGCTCCACAGAGCCCGTCACGTCCGTCGTGCGGATGTAGAACTGGGGCTTGTATCCCTTGAAGAACGGGGTGTGGCGGCCGCCTTCCTCCTTGGAGAGGATGTACACCTCCGCCTCGAACTGCGTGTGGGGGGTGATGGAGCCGGGCTTGGCCAACACCTGGCCGCGCTCGATGTCCTCGCGCTCAATGCCGCGGAGGAGAATGCCGACGTTGTCACCGGCCTGACCGCGATCCAGGAGCTTGTGGAACATCTCGACACCGGTGCACACCGTCTTCTTGGTGTCGCGGATGCCGATGATCTCGATTTCCTCGTTGATATTGATCACGCCCTGCTCGATACGGCCCGTAGCAACGGTGCCGCGGCCCTTGATGGAGAAGACGTCCTCAACAGACATAAGGAACGGCTTATCCAGCTCGCGCTTGGGGTCCGGGATGTAGGTGTCGAGCGCGTCGAGCAGCTCCTTGAGTTTGCCGAGGTGCTCGGGGTCGCCCTCGACGGCCTTGAGAGCGGAGCCCTTGATGATCGGGGTCTTGTCGCCGGGGAACTCGTACTTGGTAAGGAGCTCGCGGATCTCAACCTCGACGAGCTCGAGCAGCTCGGGATCCTTGACCATGTCGACCTTGTTCATGAAGACGACGACGTACGGCACGTTCACCTGGCGAGCCAGAAGGATGTGCTCGCGGGTCTGGGGCATGGGGCCGTCGGCGGAAGAGACCACGAGGATGGCACCGTCCATCTGGGCTGCGCCCGTGATCATGTTCTTCACGTAGTCGGCGTGGCCCGGACAGTCGACGTGCGCGTAGTGGCGCTTGGCGGACT
>CAZYAK010000073.1:0-6974 GCA_964645935.1 uncultured Candidatus Peribacteria bacterium
TCCGCTGGAGGCCGGCGGCTTGGCAGGTCGGCGCTTTCTTTCTCCCATTTCTTTGGCGCGTCCAAAGAAATGGGAATCTCTTCGTAGCTCGAGACATTCTTGTTCCAGTTCTTTGTCCCAGGGGATCGCGTCCCAAGCCCACGATGCGAATGACGAGGTTTGCACAAAGAAGTACCACCCTCCGCAGTAAGCGGTCCGAAGAGAAGAAACAGCCGCGCTCACCTTGTTCTTGATCCACCCTCCGCTTTAGAGTCTTCCCATGCCTGAAACCGTCTTCCACAAGATCCTGGCCCGCCAGATTCCCGCCACGATCGTCTTTGAGGATGCCGAGGTCTTGGCGTTCAAAGACATCCATCCCAAGGCGGTCACCCACCTGCTCTTCATCCCCAAAACCTTCGTGGAATCCGTCGCGCACGTCACGCCGGAGACGGAAGGCATCCCCGGTATGCTCATCCTCAAGGCCCGGACGTTTGCGGCAGAGAAGGGGATTCGCGGCTACAAGCTCACATTCCACGTAGGCAAGGAGGGTGGGCAGGAGGTGCCGTACCTGCATCTGCACTTCCTCAGCGACCAGGCGGCGGGCTAGCCGACGCGTAGCTCGCTCCCCGAACGCAGGGCCAGAGGCCCGTGCCGTCAGACCAGCGCCTCTACCTCTGCACAGTTTGTGATGACGCGGTCGGCTTCCGTCAGGTCCTGGCGCGGATTCATGTCCGTGCGGATGGCGTAGCAGGTCATCCCCGCGGCCTTGGCGGCCCGCACGCCGTTGCGCGAATCTTCAAGGGCCAGGCAGCGCGCGGGGTCGACGCCGAGGCGCTTGGCCGCGAGGAGGTAGACGTCGGGGAGCGGCTTCGTGCGGGCGCCGACGTCGTCGTTGGAGCAGATGACCGGAAAGATGCCTCGGAGGTCCAGCCGAGTGAGGGCGGCGTCGATCCACGAACGGTGCGCGGAGGAGGCGATGGCAATGGGCGTCCGCCGCTCACGTAGCAGTGCCAGGAGCTCTGGGATGCCGGGTAGGAGCCGGATCTTCTCCCCGTAGACGACTGTCTGCACGGCGTCGTCCAGCCGTCGGAAGTAGTCCGCATACGGCAGGGTCACGCCGTAGTCCTTTCGGAGCAGCTCGTATCCGGCTTCTGTCCCGAGCCCGCTCATCCGGTCGCCGTCCGCGATGGTCCAGGAGGGCACGAGCTCCTGGAAGAACGCCCGGTCCATGTCGTCCCAGTACCGCTCGCTGTCTACTACCACGCCGTCGAAGTCGAAGATGACCGCGTCCATGGGGGCACGGTAGCGGGCGGCGGCCTGAGGAGCCATGGGGGGGGCGAGGGGGGCAAAGGGGATAGATGGGACAAAAGGGACAGAGGCGCGTCACCCTTGTCCCTTTTGTCCCCTTTGCGCCGTCTGCCCCTTTACGCCTCGTATCCCGCGCCCTGTGCCTCTTCCTCAGTGGCGAACTCGACGCGGTTCTCCTCCTTGATTTTCTGGCCCGCGCTGGAGCCGGCGGGGTAGTACTTCTTGCCCGTCTTGCTAGCCACGAACCCGGTGGCTGAGGTGTCCTCGGGGAGCTCACCGGTGTCGGCGGCGGGGGCAGAAGCCTTGGCGGCCTCCTCGGCCTCGCGCTCCTTCTTGAGGCGCTCAAGCGTCTCTTTGTCGATGGGCTTCAGGGCCTTGATGGACAGGCCGATCCTCCGCTCGTCGACGTCGATGTTGATGACCTGGGCATCGATCTTCTGGCCGATCGTGAGAGCCTGAGACGGGTCTGCAACCTTCTCGTGTGCAAGCTCGGAGAGGTGCACGAGACCGTTGATGTCCTTCTCCAACTTGAGGAAGGCGCCGTAGTCGGCAAAGCGCACGACCGTGCCCGTAACGCGCTTGCCCACAGGGTAGCGCTCCGCGATCTCCTCCCAGGGGTCCTTGGTCATCTGCTTGATAGAGAGCGAGAGCTTCTCGCCGTCGATGCCGATCACTTTCACGCGGACCTTGTCGCCCGGTTCGGCGTACTCGGCGGGGTTCTTGACGTGGCCCCAGGCGATCTCGGAGATGTGCACAAGACCCTCCAAACCATCGAAGGCGACGAAGAGACCGAACTTCACGATGCCAGAGACGATGCCATCCTTCACGTCGCCCGGCTTCAGGAGCTCCAGGGCCTTGGCGCGCTCTTCGGCCATGGCCTCGCGCTCGGAGACGACGATCTTTCCTGCGTCCTCGTCCATCGTGATGATCTTCACTGTGAACGTGTGGTTCACGAACTTCTGCAGGCGGGAGATGATCTCCGAGGCATCGGCGTTGTTGACGCGCGGGTAGTTGACCGGCGCGAGCTGCGAGACCGGCAGGAAGGTGCGAATGCCGTCGATGTTGGCAAGGAGTCCGCCCTTGTTGGCTTCCTGGGCCGTAAACTTCATCGTGGCGTCCGTCTCCACCAAGCGGTGGAAGCGGTCCCAGGCCTTCTGCTGCGAGGCCATGCGGAGCGACAGGACGACCATGCCCTCGTCGTTCTCCTCCTCAAGCACAAGCGCGGAGACCGGCTCGCCCACGCGGAGATCCTTGAAGGTGTTGAAGGAATCGCGCAGCTCCCGTCCGGATACGATACCCGTGGAGACGCCCTGGATATCCAGGAGAAGCTTGTTCTTGCCCTTAAAAACGACCGTGCCCTCCACGAGCTCGCCGGGCTTGGCCCGGAGGATCGGCGGGGACACTTTCATCAGTTCATCCATCAGCGCGGCGCCGGGATGCACGGGGACGGTTTTCTTTTTGGCAGCCATAAACGAAGAGAGGTGCGAGGGAAGAAAGTAAAGGACGGTTGCGTATCCTCGCACGAGCGATACGCGTGTCCCGGACACTATACGGCATCCTGAAGCCCTGTCAAAAGGCCCTCGAGCCTCAGATCAAGGCTTACAGCGTCATATGATCCCCTCGCAGCTTGCCCTCGTCATCGGGCAGTTTCTGCTCCTGGCTCGTTTTGGGGTTGTAGATTTGATAATAGAGCTCAATGAGCTTCTGGGTGCTGAGACGTGTGCTCTTGAGGCCGATGTTCTCGAGGCCGCTCTCCACCAACTGCGTGCGCTCCTTAAGCTGGCGGCTGCCGGAGGCGAAGGAATGGTACCGCTCGGCCGCCTTGGAGGTGCTATCGTCGGGGGACATCCAGGAGAAGAACTGCTCGAAGAGTGTCTTCGGGCGGGCACTCTGGTCGTAGGGGACCACTACGAGGAACCGCTTCTGCATGATGTCGGCTACGTCGATGAGGCGCTCGATGAAGTTGGCGTACGCGTACGTCTGGTTTCGCAGCAGCTCGTTTTGCTGCTTCTCGGCGAGCTCGCGCAGCGACACCAGATACGGGTCGATGTTCATCTTGGACGACCGGATGACGATTTGCAGGGGGAAGTTGAGCGTGTTCACGAACGACTCGTAGCCGGAGATAATGCCCGCCTGCTCCGTCTCGCTCTTGAGGTTGAAGTTGAGCGCTTCCACTTCCAGCACGGCGCGCAGGCCCGCGTTCTTGAGGAGCACGGTGTCGTTGCGGATCTCCGCGATGGGGAGATACCGCTGCGTGGAGACCAAGGTGGTCTTTTTGCGCTGCCGGACGGTGCTCTTGGGGGGGACGGCCCCAGGGGTGGCGGTCATGGCTGCTGCTTGGGAGAGAAGACGTCACGGAACACGGAGAGATCGGAGAAGGAGGCGCCCGGGAGCCCACCCTGGGCGGCGGCCGGAGGCGCCTTGGGCTGTGCGAGCGGGTTCTGGAACGCGGCGGCCTCGACGGACGCTGAGGCGATGCCGTCGAGCGGGGCTCCGGCGGCTGGGGCACCCTGAGTCGTGGCCAGACGCGCAGCGGCCTCCGTGGCGGCCAGGTCCTCGGCGGTGGGGGCCGTGATGATCGCGTCCAGTGGGCGGTCGATGATCGTGGACAGCTCCTCGATGCGGTGCGCGGTGCGCTCGTCCTCGGCGCGCGTCTTCTGTGTCTTGGGGTCTTCCAGCTTTGGGCCGGAGAAGCGCACGTTAATGGTGATGCCACTGCGCGGCCCGAACGTGCGCACGGGCGCCTTGTTGATGCGCTCGATCGTGAGCAAAACGATGCGCATGAGCGATAGGTCGTTGACCTTCACGAGCGCGAAGAGCACCGAGATGAAGCATGGCGTCCAGGCGAGGATGCTGTAAAAGACGCCCGGGTTGCCGTTCATGTTCTTCTGGAGCATGGCGAAGATCATGTAGCTCAATCCGCCACCGAGCGTGATCAGCATGGTCTGTTTGAGCGTCAGAGGACCGACGATGCGATCCTCAATGTAGACGTTCTGCGGGATTTTGACAGGGTCCATGGCCATGGAGAGATTTCAGGAAATCCTCATAGTATAGCACAAAACCTGCACCCGGCCAACCGCCCATCCGGTTTTGGGATCCTCGGAATCCCGAGCCCACTCCGTATCAAACGAGGGCCCCAGAGGGCCCTCGCGGAACGGCACTGTAATGTGGTTTTAGGCCTCCTGAGGCTGCGCCAGCTCCTCGCGGCGGGCGGCGGCCTTGGCGGTCTCGGGCAGGAACTCGATGCCGTCTTTGCCCTTAGCCACCACCTTGATGACGTCGCCTTCTTGGAAGATGCCCTTGAGGATGTGCTCCGCGATCTCGGCCTCCAGGCGTTCCTGGATGACGCGGCGCACGGGTCGCGCGCCGTACTCGGGGTCGAAGCCCTCCTCGGCGAGAATGGCGATGACCTTGGGGTCCACCTGCAGGTCGTACTCCTGCTCGGCGAGGCGGGTGGCCAGCGTGTCCACGTGCATCTTCACGATCTTGCGGATGTGCTGCTGGTTTAACGCATTGAACACCACGATGTGGTCGATGCGGTTGAGGAACTCCGGACGCAGGTGGTCCTTGAGCTCGGCCACGACCTCCTTACACTTCTCTTCGTAGGCGGCCTCCTCGTCCTTGGCCTCCTCCTCCATCTTGAAGCCGATGCGCGCGGCCTGCTTAGTGAGCTTCTCGGCGCCGATGTTGGACGTCATCACGATGATCGTGTTGGAGAAGTCCACCTGCTTGCCCGTGGCGTCCGTCAGCATGCCGTCCTCCAGGATCTGGAGCAGGATGTTGAAGAACTCGGGGTGTGCCTTCTCGATCTCATCAAAGAGCACCACGGAATAGGGCTTCCGTCGGACCTGCTCGGTGAGCTGGCCGCCCTCCTCGTAGCCCACGTAGCCGGCGGTGGCGCCGACGAGGCGGGAGACGTTGTGACGCTCCATGAACTCCGACATGTCGATCTTGATGAGGGCGTCCTCGCGGTTGAACACCTCCTTGGCGATGGTGCGTACGAGCTCGGTCTTGCCGACACCCGTGGGGCCCATAAAGAGGAACGATCCGATAGGGCGGCGGACGTCCGAGATGCCCACGCGGGAGCGACGGATGGCGCGGGCCACCTTTTTGATGGCGTCGTCCTGGCCGATGATGGACTTTCGGAGCACCAACTCCATGTTGGTGAGCCGCTTGACCTCGGACTTCATGAGCTTGGTGACAGGGATGCCGGTCATGCGGCCGATCACCTGGGCGATGTCGTCCTCGGTAATCTGGATGGGCGTGCGGTTGTCGCCATCCTGGGACTTCCGCAGCGAATCCAGGTTGTCCTTGAGGTCCTGTTGTTCCTGTTTCATGCGCAGGGCCAAGTGGTACTTCTGCTCGCGGACGGCGTTCTGCTGCTTCTGGACGGACTCCTCGAGCTTCTTCTCCATCTTCTTGATCTCGGGGGCGGCTACGGCGTGCTGCAGACTCTTGGCGGCGGCGGCCTCGTCTAAGACATCGATGGCCTTGTCCGGCAGGTACCTCTCGGTGATGTAGCGCTTGCTCAGACGCGCGGACGCCTCGATGGCTCCGTCGGTGATGGCCAGGTGGTGGAACTGCTCGAAGCTCGGCTTCACGCCGTGGAGGATTTTGATGGCGTCCTCCATGGTGGGCTCGTTGACCTGGATGGACTGGAACCGGCGCTCCAGGGCGCGGTCCTTCTCCACGGTGCGGTACTCGTCGAGCGTTGTAGCGCCGATGACGCGCAGGGCTCCGCGGCTCATCGCGGGCTTGAGGATGTTGGCGGCATCGAGCGAGCCCTCGGCGGCACCGGCACCCACCACGGTGTGGATCTCATCAATGAAGAGAATGATCTGGTTCTCGCTTTTCTGCGCCTCCTTGATGATGTCGTCGAATCTCTGCTCGAACTCGCCGCGGTACTTGGTGCCGGCTACCAGCGAGCCCATGTTGAGCACCAGCAGGCGCTTGCCCTGGAGTGGCGGGGGCACGGTGCCGTCGGCGATGCGCTGGGCGAGGCCCTCGACGATGGCGGTCTTGCCTACGCCCGGCTCGCCGATGAGCACAGGGTTGTTCTTGGTCTTACGATTGAGGATGCGGATGAGGCGCTCGATCTCCTGGTCACGGCCCACGATGGGGTCGATCTTGTTCTCCTTGGCCTTGGTCACGAGGTCGTCCGTGAAGTAGTCCAGTACAGGAGTCTTGCTCTTGGGGTCGCCCTTGCGGCGCTTGGCCCCGTCGGAGCCGGGGGCTCCCGCGGAAGCGCCCTCAGGCACCGAGCCGCCCTGGCCCGGCTGCATGCCGACGATCACGCCCTGGAGTCCCGAGAAAAACGCCTCAAGCGACTGCTCGAGGTTGCGGTTCTGCTGCTTGAAGGTGTTGATCTGGCCGAACATCTCCTCCACGCGGGACTTGAGGTCCTCGGGGTCCACCTGCATGTTCTCGAGGATGAGTGTGGCGGCGTTCTTGCCCGTGGAGACGAGCGAGTGCAGCAGGTGCTCCGTGCCCACGTTGGCGTGCCGGAACTTGTGCGCGGTGACCACGCTCTGCTCGATGACGGTGTGGAGGTACGTGGAGAGGCCGTGTTTCACGTGCTGGCCCTCGATGTGCGGGCTCGTCATCGCCTTGAGGAGGATGCGGACGTTCTCCTGCGTGACGCCGGCGCCCGTGAAGATGGAGAAGCCCAGGGACTTGGGGATGCTGAG
>CAZYAK010000074.1:0-6844 GCA_964645935.1 uncultured Candidatus Peribacteria bacterium
GGCATCGTTCAAGCCGGGCATGAGTTGGGAGAACTACGGTCCAGTGTGGCACATTGACCATTTGAGGCCATGCTCATCTTTTGACCTTTCCAACACAGATGAGCAACACAGGTGTTTTCACTTCTCAAACCTCCAACCGTTGTTTGCGCACGACAATCTCAGAAAAGCGGCGAGCGACACGGAATGAGAGGAGGCGGTCGCGCGGACCATGTTCCACATGACATCGAAATCGATGGGCAGGTGGAGGTGTCCGTGATGCCGAGCCACGTAGGCGATGAGGGCATCGACCGCCCAGCGGATAATCTGGGCGTCGATGACGCCGAATTTCTCCGCCAAAGCCCTGACCTGGCGGGCCTGCGCTTCGTCCAGGCGGAGTGAGATGGGGCTCGTTTTCATAGGGAACCGTCGCCGATTGTAACTTTTCTGCAATTTATTGTTGCGCGTGTCGCCTAATGATGACAAAAGGCGACATGCAGAAGACGATATCCGTCCGAATGGACGAAGAACAGGCGGAGAAGCTCGAATCACTCGGGGAACGTCTCCACAACACTGACGCGGGCGTCCTCCGCTTCGCCCTGGACCTGCTCTGGCAGACGGTGGTCGAAAAGGGAGTGGTGCCGGCCGATCTGGTGAACAAGCAAGAACAGGAGGCAAGAGCGTGAGCTTGCCGAAGAAGGCACCTACCGTGGAGGTCCAGCGTCTCGAAGACGGCTACGGCGTCGAGGTGGCCTGTCATGACGGGGCCATCCTCGATCTGCAGGTGGTGGATGAGGGGCAACATGCAGGGGCCAGCACCCGGACCTGGGAGGTGCTCTGGAGCCGGGGCATGGAGGGCACGCTGCACGGGCTGAGCACGGCGGACCTCCGCAGGCTGGCGCTGAGCTTGGAGCGCATCGCGGAGTGCATTGAAGCGAAGGGGGGCAAGGCGTGAAGGCGGAAGGCGGAAGGCGGAAGGATGAGGCTGAGACGCTGGTGCGGTTCGAAGTCTGGGGGCCGGCGCATGAGTGGCGCGGGTCGGGCCGGATCGATGTCATGACGGCCACGCCTGCGGAGATGACCGGCGAGGCGATCCGGCGGCTGGCGGCAGCGGGGCTGCTCTATGCCGGGGACAAGTTCCGGGTGTGGCAACCGCAGGGCTTCAGCGCGGAGGGCACCATGGAGGCGGGCGACATGAGGCGGGTGAGTCTTTCGGCAAAAATCACGGACAGAGACAGAGACAGAGAACAACCAACCGAACCAAGAGCATGAACTGGAAACCAGCGGAATACACCAAACACCGGTCGCGCGGCACGCCGCTGAGATACGCCGTGCGCAATAACAACCAGAAAAAAGGCGGAGGCAGCCTGGGCATGGTCATGCTGCTGAACCTGGCGGAGGCGCACAAGGGAGGGATCGACGAAGGGACCAGCATCCGCTTGGATCTCGACTTCGCAGCCGGCATGGGCCGGGTGCTGGCGATCCAGCAAGGGAGCAAGAAGGCGACGGCGAAGAACGGCAGTCTGGGGATCTCCTTCCCGTGGAATGGCGACATTGAGAGGGCCTTCCCCCGTGCGACCGACGGGCAACCGCAGACCATCGGACTCCCCATCGTGGAGATCAGCAAAGGCGAGGGCGTGGTCTTCGAACTGCCCGCAGCGGACAAGAAGGCGGAAGGCACCAAGCGGAAGGCGTGAAGCAAACCTGAATCGAACAACTTATGAGAACACCAAGAGCACAGGCGGTGAAGCGGGCGGAAGATTTTGCGAGAGCTTGCAAAAAGGCAGGGCTGCAGCAGGCGGGCTGCGGCATCGGCGTGCGCGATCTGTTGCAGCAGTTGCGGCAGGGACCGCTCACCTGCGGTCGGAGCCGGGCGGGCGTCTCCATGCCGCATGCGGCGGCCATGGGACCGGCAGTCAGGGCCGGACTGGCGCGGTATCATGCGGCGGAACGGTGCTTCGTGATCTCGCCCGCCGGGGAGACCTGGCTGGATGAACTGGAGGTGCATGGGCTCGAGGGGAAGGCGGAAGGCGGAAGGCGGAAGGCGGAAGGCAAGCTGCATTGCTTTTTGCCTGGCTGCATCATTGCCTCCCTGCCGGAGATCGAGCCGCACTGGCAGGCATGGTTCTGGCTGGGGGCGCTGTTCGGGTTCGGGGCGTATTTGCTGACGCGGGTCTGGTTTAGCTATCAGGCGCTGGAGGGCGAGTTCGGGGAGGAACGGTTGAACGGCCCGCTGAATGGCGACGGTCTGCGGGAGCGGTTGCATGCGCGGGTGCTCACGGAGCTGGAGCATCGCGAGATGCTTCTGCAGTGCCACGCCTCCGCGATGTTGCATCCTTTGACGCGGGTGGACATCCGGGGAGTGCCGGTCTTGTGGGGGCTGAGCGAGGAGCAGCGCGAGCGCTTCCTGTCCTACGCCCATGGCGCGCTGGTCGAGTGGGAGGGCGGGCAATGGCGCACCTGGGTGACTGAGGACGCCGGGTTCCGGTTCATCACGTTCATCGACATCACGTCGAGGCGGGAGCCCGCCCTTGCGCCTTCGATCAAGCCCCGCAAAGAGACGGCAAAAATCATCGTGGCACGGGGGAGGGCATCGAGATCATGAGTGCCGGGCTTTACCCCATGAGCACCATCTGCGAGTGGCTGGGCAAGAAGCCCACGGAGATGGCACGCGTCATCGAGGAGGACGGGCTGCCGGTGATCAATGTGCCGACGCGGCAGAAGCAGGTGCAGAAGTGCTCCCTGCTCGGCTTGCACCGCTGGGTCACCAAGCGCAGCGTGAATGCCGCGATCACCGTGGACGATCTGGAGGCAGAGCTGGACCGGGCCGCCGCGAAGGTGGCCGCCCGGCTCAAGGCCAAGGCGCAACGCAAGCAGGGCAGGGAGGTGGCAGCGTGAGAGAGGAACTGGCAGACACCCGGCTGGGCTTCCGGGTGCCGATTCCGGCCGGGCTGACCGGAGCCTATCTGCTCTGCTGGAAGGCGGGGCGGGATGCGGCGGAAAAGGGCGCGGGCTGGAGGGTAGGCGGACTGACGCTCGCAGGCAAAGCCCTGCGCATCTACCGGCTCGGCTGGGTGAGCCATCATCGCGGGATGACGCTGACGTTCAGAGACCGCGAGCGGCAGGCCATCCGCGCGAGAATGCGGGCCACGTTCGGCCAGTGGCGCTATGCGGCGGGCCGCAAGGGATGCGCCGCCATGCTGGCACAAGGCGACAAAACGCGGTCCGCCATCCTGGAAGCCTTGCGCGGTGGCCCCATGCGGCTGCGCGATGTGGCCCTGGCGGTCGGGCTCACGGACGGCACGGTGCATCATCAGATCATGGCGCTGGTCCATGCGGGCATGGTGATCCGTGGGCGGGTCGGCCGATCGAGCCGGTATGAGCTGGCGCAGAAGGAGGTGGCAGCGTGAAGGTCGCCGTCATCATCAAGCGCGGGCATGGCGCGCAGGACGAGGGCACGCACCGCGTGGAGGCGGCCTCGACGCTGGAAGCGCTGAAGGGCGTGCTCGGGGCCATCGAGCTGGGGAAGAAGTGGAAGCCCGGCAGCTACATCTCGTGCGTGGCCTTCGTGCTGAACGATGCCGCCGAGGGAACGGATCTTGAATTTCGGAGTCCGGCTGCGCAAGCGGGGACCACACCGGAAACGCCCACCGCAACCGCTGACACTTTGACTTGCTTGAGTGGGCCTGCGGTGGGCGACACCCTTTTCAGCAGCAGCGAGGAGGTGGCAGCATGAGCGGGACCACGGAGGAAGGCAGCGAGGCTGAGTCGGAGACGATGACGCATCACGTCATCGTGACGGCCATCGTGCGCGGGGAGCACGTCGTGCTGAGCCGGTGGGAGATGGAGCAGGAGCCTGCGCTCAAGAGCGCGGCGCAACTGGCGCTCTCCAAAGCCCTGGTGCTGCGGCTGGCGAAGCACCTAAACCGGGAAGGCTGAGAAACAAGGCATCGAACAGACAAAGCCATGGAGACAACCGTCCAGACACAACTTGGAGAGCATCTTGATGCTCTGGAGAAGGACATTCGCGATCTGCGGGCCAAGCTGCTGCCCCTGCCACCGTCGAAACTGGTGTGGAACCTGGGCACGCTTTGCCGCCTGACCGGGAGCCGGTTCATCGCGCTGACCAAGGATCTGGAAGACATGGAGCGCGATGCCGCGCTGAACCCACCGTCCGCGCCGTTTGCGGAACCGCAGGACCTCTTTCGCGCCTGAACCATATGGACCTGCCGAAGAAGCCGAAGGCCCGCACGCTGCCTCCCAACGGGGAGGGGTGGAGCAATGATGAGCTGTTCAGCCATGCCTTCCTGCAGCTACGGACGCTACGGAAGGAGATGGAGAACCGCCGGAGCCGGGACCGGGCATCGGTGGCGTTGACGGATGCGTTCCTCGCCATCCAGGCGCTGGGGCACCGGCTGGCCACGGTGGGGCCGGAGTTCGACGCGCGATCACCCGCGGCGGTCGAGGACGAGGAAGAGGAGCGCACGATCCCGCTGGCGGACGTGATGGCCTCGCCACCGACCCACGAGGAAGAAGCCATCGCGGCGGAGATGCATCTTTCTGTCGCTGATCTGCGGGTGCGTTATTTTCGCGAGACGCTGGCCTTCATGGTTCAGGGCTGCACACAGGTGAGCGATGTGACACGGAAGGTGCTGGCCTTCGTCCGGCGCGTGCGGCCGGAGTATCTGAAGAAGTTCGGCATCAGCCAGGCGGACGTGGGCCGCAAGCTCGGGCAGCAACGGGCCACGGTCTCGGCGCGGGAAAAGCGTCTCGTCGAGCAGCCGCTCAAAGCCAACGGGACACGGGGCTACAAGATGGCCGGGGGGCAGAAGACGGAGACGCATGCCCGCAATTGCGCCCGTGCCCAGAAGGGGAATACGAACCGGCGGGACGGGGAGGCGCGGAAGAGAGGCATCCACGGCATGGAGCCTGAGCCGGAGCCGCGGTCGTGATGGGAAGCAGCCCCGATCACGGGTGAAAAGATTTTCAGCCAGACAGTCAGACAAACCAAACCATCGAACAACCAAAGCCATGAACACCCTCCGTCACATCAGCATCTTCGACCTGCAGCCCTGGGAGGGGCTGAACTCGCGCCACTATTTCGACGTGGAAAAGGGGCTGCAGCTCCGGTCAAGCATCCGCCTGCACGGCGTGCAGGAGACGCTCCTGGTGGCCGCGGTCGAAGGGAGTGAGGACCAATGGCAGATCATCGCCGGGGAACGCCGCTGGCGGGAGACGAACGCCTTGCTGGACGAGCTGAAGGAAGAGATCAAAGGCGCGACCACACCCGAGGAAGTGCAGCGGCTCAAGGCGCTGGCGGCAGACCGCATGCAGATGCCCTGCGCCGTCATTCCGCCGGAGAAGGTGGCGGAGGCGCTGGAGCTGAACCTGGTGGAGAACCTGTGCCGGGCGGACATCACGCCACTGGAGGAAGCACAGGGATACGAGCGGCTGCGCACCAGCGTCAATGCCGAGACCGGGCAGCCGCACACCATTGAAGAAGTGGCGCTCAAGGTGGGGCAGAAGCCGAGCTATGTGCATCGTCGGCTGAAGCTACGGCTGGCCCCGGCGTTCTTCTTGGATGCGGTGAATGCGGGGCAGGTCTCAGCCACCATTGCCGAGCTGGTGGGCCGCATCCCGGACGCGAAGGCGCGCAAGGAATGCGCGGAGCTGATTCTCAAGCCGCAAGACCCGGCCCCCGAGCAGGAAGTGCCTCTCAATGTGGAGCAGGCCAAGGCGCTCATCCGCTCCCATTACATGGTCTCGCTGAAGGATTGCGGATTCGACCCGACGAGTGAGGAGCTGGTCGCAGTCATGCAGGATGAGGCGGGCAACCGCATCGGCGGGGGAAGCTGTGCCGACTGCCCGATGCGCTCCGGCAACCTCTCCGAGCTGGAAGGGGACCTGGCGGAAGTGGTGCCGGGCAAGGGCGGCGGCACGGGCATCGACCCGAACCTCTGCACGAACCCTGGCTGCCATGAGCGGAAGCGCGATGCGAACTGGATGATCATCCGGCGCGCGGCGGAGGCCAAGGGGCAGAAGGTGATCGATGGCGACGCGGCGCGGAAGGTCTTCAGCGGCTACGAGGGCCGCGTGGCTTATGATTCGAAGTATGTGACCGTGGACGCCAAGCCGACCTATGCGGAGGGCGCAGGCTACGGCACGCCAGCGGCCGACATGCCCTGGTCAAAACTCATCGCCGGGACGAAGGTGCCGGTGGTGATGGCGAAGAATCCGCACACCGGGAAGATCGTCACCCTGGTCGAGATCAAGGTCGCAGCGGAGGCGGCGAAGAAGGCGAAGCCGGAGCTGTTTGAGCGCAAGGCTGAAGGCTCGGGGCCTGGGGCTTCAGGCAAGGGCAAGAGCAAGAGCAAGGTGCATGTGCCGAGCAAAGAAGAACTCGAGAGGCAGCGGAAGCTGGCCATTGAGACGAAGGCGCGCGCGTTCATCATGGAGCTGGCGGTGCAGCGGCTCAAGGTGGTGAGGCCGGACGATGCGGACGTGAATGCGCTGCTGCTGGAGATCCTGATCGACTCGTGGATGAGCTCCGGCGCTCCGGCGGCGCTGGGTGGGCTGCTCGATTTATCGGACGGTTACATTATCACGACCGAGTGGCAGAAGGCCATCAGGGCAGAGCTGGCGAAGGAGAAGAAGGGCGATGCGGCAGCCGCGCGGCGTTGGCTGCAGACCATCGTGGTCGCCATGGCTTTCGAGGGCGTCGATTACGGGCAGTCGGCGGTCACGTGCGAGCTGGTGTTGAAGACAGGCCAGGTGCTGGGGGTGGACGTGAAGAAGTGCTTTGACCAGGCGGAACAAGCGGAGCCAGGCATCGAGGCAAAAGGCCCAGAAGCCACCGAGGCAAAAGGCA
>CAZYAK010000075.1:0-6686 GCA_964645935.1 uncultured Candidatus Peribacteria bacterium
TTCGATTTCCCATCGCTCATGATGGGGTCTCCTTGTGGAGGGGGTGAATCCCCGCGGACCGGGCGCCTCGATGGCGCCTTTCGGTCTAGGGGCGCGCATCTTGCAAGAAGGTTATGCGGCTTGCAAGGATCTTCCCGGGGCATTTTTGACAAATTCTATTTATCATGCAAAATGCACGCTCTTTTCCTGCACACCCATGCTGGAGCACCTGCCGATGGCCCATGAGCTGGAGGACGGCGAGCGCACCACGGAGCACCCCGGTCTCCTGGAGACCGTGCGCCTGATGCGCGACTCGTTCGCGGGAGCGGACAAATCGGCGTCGAACACCACGCCGCTGGCCGAGCGCATCGTGCACCGGATGATCGGCACCAAGCAGACCAAGCTCGCGGGCGTGGATGAAGCGTCCTTCAATCTGCTCGTCGCGCAGGTGCAGCCGTTCGTGGAACGCGACGTGCCCATCCCCATGACCACGGCGACGGGCGCGATGAAGGACAAGAGCAGGTATCTGGAGGGCCAGGGTCCCGACGTGGCCGAGCTGATGGCCCTGTCCATGATGCACGCGCTGGGCGGCGCGGTGCGGGAGGTGTACTCGCCGGGCGTGCGCATGCAGATGGTGCTGGAGGATCTGGGCGACGTGTACCTCAACGCCGACGTGCCCGGCACGGCGGAGCTCGTGACGGTCTACACTCAGCGCCTCACCACGCTTATCCGCACGCTGGAGTGCCTGAGCGGCGTGGTGCTGCCGGTCAAGGAGAGCGCGCTGCTCGGCGATCGTCCCGAGGCCGCGTCTGAGGGCTTCGCCGCCGCCGCGGACCGCTACCGGAACCTCTTCCAGGCGTACCTGGCCGAGAGCGACGAGTGCCCCGAGGACGGCTGGACGAAACTGGCCAGCTACCAGCAGCTCGTCCACGAGGGCTGGTTGGGCACCATCCCCCAGGAGATGCGCGACTTCTACTACGAGCGCTCGGCGCTCATTCACGAGACCCGCGACGCCGACCGCCACCGCGACAACCTCGCGCGGCTCTTCGCGGCGGTACTGGCGCGCAAGAAGTCCGGCATCATCCAGCAGACGGCGTCCATCGATCCCGCGTACGCCGAGATGCCGGGCGCGCAGCCCGTGCGCTTCTCGTTCGCGGCGCCCACTCCCGGCATGCCCACTCGCGCCGGACGCGTCTTCTTGCGTCCGATGCCTCGCAGCATCTGCAGCAAGGGCATCCCCTTCTGGTGTGCGGACGGCGTGCTCGTCAGCCGGCAGGAGGACGGCGCCGTGCGGTATCCGGGGATCCGCGGGCGCAACGATCCCCTCTTCGCGGGCATGCGCTCCATCCGCGGAAAGCTGACGCTGGCGGGCCAGGAGATCGACGCGGCGCTGCTGCGCGAGGCGTGAGGTGCGCGTCCATCCGCTACACTCCCCCGCGATGTCCGACACCTACGCCCTCCTTGACTTCGGTAACGGACGCCGCTTGGAGCAGTGGGGCGCGTACCGCCTCGTGCGGCCCGACCCCACCGCCATCGGTCCGGCCATCCACCCGCGCCTCTGGGCGAGCCCTGATGCCGTCTACGATGGTGAGAAAGGCAGGGGCCGGTGGGTGACCCCGAGTTCCCTCCCCGAAGGCTGGCAGGTGGCCTTCGGCGACCTCCACCTGCTCGCGGGCCTCTCGCCGTACAAGCACACCGGCATCTTCCCGGAGCAGGCCGCCAACTGGGCCTGGATGCGCGAGCGCGCCGGCAAGGCCGGGCGTCCCCTCTCCGTGCTCAACCTCTTCGCCTACACCGGCGGCGCCACTGTCGGGCTGGCGAAAGACGGCCATCGTGTCACGCACGTGGACGCCTCCCGCCCCGCCATCGGTTGGGCGCGCGAGAACGCCGCGCTCAACGCCGTGCCCGCCGACGCGGTGCGCTGGATGCTGGAGGACGCACCACGCTTTGCCTCGCGGGAGAAAAAGCGTGGCAAGCGCTACGACGCCATCCTGCTCGATCCGCCTGCCTACGGCCACGCCCCCGAAGGCGGAAAAGCGTGGCGCGCGGAGCGTGACCTGGCTCCCCTCCTCGAGACCTGTGCCGCACTGCTCTCCGACCAGCCCGCGTTCCTCGTGCTCAACGGCTACGCCCACGGCGACACGCCCGAGAGCTTCCGCCGCCTGCTGCACGCCGTGCTCAAGACCCACGCGCCACACCTCAAGCGCTTCCTCCTAGATGTGGCGGAGCTCCCGCTGCGCGCGAGCGACGGCCGCTCGCTCTCGACGGGTGTGGCCGCACGCGTCTCCTTCGAGGCCTCCTAGGCAGCCTCCACGATGGCGCGGCATCCTTTACCGAGCCCTGCGCCTTGCTCCTCCGTTCTCCGCTGTATGCTGGAGCTGGGTGTGCATTTCGCCATGTCTCGGCTCCCCTGCCCTCCGAATTTCCGGATGAAGCCCTTCACGGACGCCTCCATGGAGGTGTACGGTGCGCGCCATGGACACCCCCCTGCTCACCATCGCCGATGCCGTGGAGAAGACCGGCCGCTCCCCCAGCACCATTCGCCGCCTCATCCGCACTATCACCGACACCGAGGCCCACCCTGACCGTGCCGGCGTCACCCCCACCACAGACGAGGTGGAGGCACTGAAGAAGCAGGGCGAGAACTTCACCTGGAAGATCCGCGAGGAGGTGCTGCTCAAGCATTTGAAAGGAGCCCCCAAAGACGAGAAAAAGTCCGCGCCGCTCTCGGCCGACGGCAAGGAAGACATTCTCCAGATCCTGCATCGGGAACTGGAGATCAAAAACCAGCAGATCGAGAAGCAGTGGGAAGTGATCCACGCGCTCAACGACCGTCTGCGCGAGGGCAATATTCTCATGGGCTCCCTGCAGAAGCGCCTGACGCTCCCGAGCGCCGATGCGTCGGCCCAAGATGCCGTGGAAGCCGCGCCCGTTACGGTCTCCGCGGAGGCCTCCCAGAAGGGCTCCTCGTCAGGCTCGGCAAAGAAGCCCTCCAAGAAGGGCTTGATGCGCTTCTTCGGGCGCTGAGCCGCCTCCGCACGGGGCAACACACGCGGAGTTCGGCGTGAAGGAGTTGCCGGAACGGTGTTCGTCCTCCAGGATTCCGCGTCCATGGGGCTTTCTTCTACCGAGACCCGGCATTACGAGCAGGTCGGCATCGATCCCGCGCACGTGAAAGACGTCCTCGGCGTGGGGGCCCAAAACCTCGTGCGGCGCCTGGAGGTGCCTGGCGCCCCACATCCGCAGGTCATCAAGTCCCCCCTCATCCAGGTGCGTCCGTGGCACCCCTACTCACTCACCGTAGCCCGCATCCTCAGTCAGACGTACAAAGACGCCCGGCAGCAGTTTGACGACTGCAAGAAGCACCTACAGCCCTACATGGTGAACACGGACTTTGCCAAGGACCCCAAGAGCCCCCGCTTCAGCGTGGTGCAAGATCTCCTCGCCATGGAGGAACTGACGCCGGAGATCAGTGCGGCGCGCGAGGATGTGCGCCTGCAGCTGGCGGACCTCTTCCGGCGCAACGGTGCGATGCTCAAGAGCACCGGATCCTGGCTGGACGCTATGGGTTTTAAGGCCTCCAAGTTCGCCTGGTTCCTCGCCTCAGGGCGTCCATATTTAGAGAACGTGGTACTGCTCCGCGGCACGCTCAACGTGCGCGTGTTTGACTATGGCCTATTCCCGGAGCCTTCCAAGGCTCCTACGGGCCTCCGATGGTACTTTCACGGCCTCCTGGCCGCCCAGCGCGCCAACGCGCGCGGCTATGGCTTTGAGTTCGACCCAAGCAGCCAGGTGTAGGGCCTCAGGGTGAGAGCGGGGCGAGCACGATCCGCGTGCCGTTATCCCGCAGGCGCCGGCCCCGGACGTCGGGCATGCGGTCCAGGAAGGTCTGGATGCCCGGGATGCGCCCGGTGCGGCCGAGCGCGGCAGGCACGTAGGCGGCGCGGAGGTTCGCGAGAGCCGTCGTGAATTCGCTGTTGCCGCCGAGGTTCTCGTCATCGAGCGTCCTGCCGAGGCGCAGCACCTCTTGGGCGTGGCGCTGGAGCGTCTGGGCCGGCGTGCTCGGAAGGTTGGCCACGCGGTACAGCTGTAGCTGCCCCGTGGGGTTCTCGGCGAAACGGAAGTCGATGGTCGGCTGCACATGCAAGAGACGCTCGTTCATGCGCAGCAGGAGGGTCGCTTGTGTGCCGTTGGCGCGGGCGTTGGCGAAGAGCTCGCGGATGTTCTTGCGGCCCTGTCCTTCCGGCATCGTGGGATGCGTCTCTTCCGTGACCTGGTGGCCGGTCACGAGGGCGTTGAGCGTGCCCAGGTGGGCATCCGTTCCGCTCGCGGGGCGACCTTGGTCGCCCTCGGCGGCGGTGATCACGGATCCCACGAAGCTCGCTGCGGGATCGTACCCGTAGAGCTCGGAGCCGTCGTAGATCGCTCGGAGCTCGGGGCTGACATCCTCGTACCGCTCCTGTTGTTCTTGGTTCTGGCGCACGGCGATTCTTCCCAGTGTGATTGGCGGGCGTTCCTCCGTTTGCGGGACGGGAGCCGGCACGGGGTTCTCCGTAGGAACCGGCGTGTCTCCGAGACTGAGGCTCGTGACAGGCTGCAACGTGCGCATCTGGCCGCCGGAATCGATGCCTACGCGCGGATGGCCCGAGATACCCGGGAAGAGGCGCGCGATGAGCGAGGGCCGGTTGAGGCGGTCCATGCGCGTATTCTCGGTGGCGCAGAACGTGCGCTTAAACTCATCCAGCTCGGCGGTGGCGTCTGTCATCACGCCCGTCTGCGGATTGCGCCGCACCACACGCTCGGTGCGGGCGGCGTTATCGAAGGTGATGATGAATCCCCTGTTTCCAAATTGCGTAGCGTAGCGGGTCAGCGCCGCCTGCATTTCGGCCAGCTCGGGGCCCGTCAGTACGCGGTAGGGCGATTGCTCGGTATGCACGCCGATGTTCGCGTCGTCGAATTGGCCGGGGTTGCGGAGCAGGATCGTGGTTCCTGCGGGGGCTGTGGCCCGGAGGCGAGTGTTTTCTGTACGGCACCACTGTGCCTTGAACTCGAAGACCTCCCGGCGAAACACGGGTTCGTTTTGGAACCGCAGCAGGAAAGTATTCGCGCTCGGGGTTCCCGGGATAAAGCCGAAGCGCTGGCCCAACGCTTGGCGGTAGTTCTCTTCCGTGCGCAGGAGATCTGCGGAGTTGGCGACCACGCGCTCCTGCGTGGCGGCCACGGTTGAGCGGTAGTTGCGCAGTCGCTCCTCCGTGACGTGCACGGTGTTTGCCACGTGGTTGTGGGCACTGAAGGCGTGCTCGGTCTCCGGTGCCATCGTCAGCGACGTGGGCACGTCCGGAGAGGGCACCATACCGAGAAGGCGGTGCTCGTGGACGGAGAAGAGGAAGCGCTGTGCCATGGTCAAGCCTGGGAAATGGCGGATTGGATGGACGACATGAAGCTGGTCTCCTCTGTACGGCTGTTTTGCTCCAGGGAGACGTTGGCTTCGCGGTGGAAGGCGTGGGCCTGGGTCTGGATGTCCGTCAGGTAGGCCACGAAGGCCTTTTCGTAGAGCTCAAACGCACGCTTGTAGCGGGCGTCGCGCTGTTCCTTCTCTGCGGGTGTCTCGTTGGCATACTTGGCCGTGAGGCCGGGCAGCGCGGAGGTGAGCAGCTCGGGCTCGATGCCGGCCATCAGCATGTTGTAGACCTCCTCTCCGCTAGGGATGACGGGTGCGGCCGTGCCGGTCGTGGCGCTCACCGCTGCGGGCGCGTAGCCGATGCCGGGATCAAACGAGGTCATGAGGTGTGGGTGTGAGTGAGGGTTTCGGATGAGTATAGCACCAAACGGTGCTACGGAAAAGACCACATTCGAGTACCGCACTCAAATACGGGCTCAGAGCATGGGTTTCCTGCTCCGCCAGTCGGTGGCGTTCTCGTAGGCGTGGGCCACGGAGAGAATGCGGCCTTCCTCCCAGTGCGGGCCCATCACCTGGAGACCGATGGGGAGGCCCTCCTTGGAGTATCCGCAGGGTACGGAGAGGCAGGGGATGCCCGCCATCACTTGGCCATCCAGGAAGACGTCCTCGAGGTACATGGCCACGGGGTCGTTGGCGTGTGTGCCCACCGTGAAGGCCGGAGTGGGGGATACGGGGCTGAGGATGACATCCACTGTCTTAAAGGCCTCCGTGAAGTCGTTGAGGATGAGGGTGCGCACCTTCTGGGCTTGGCGGTAGTAGGCGTCGAAGTAGCCAGCGGACAGGGCGTACGTCCCGATCATGATGCGGCGCTTCACCTCCGGACCAAAGCCGGTGCTGCGCACGCGCTCGTAGTAGTCCAAGAGGTTCTCGGGCTTCTCCACCGTGTGGCCGAAGCGGATGCCGTCGTAGCGCGCCATGTTGGAGCTTACTTCGCAGGGGCAGAGCACGTAGTACGTGGCGGTGGCGTACTTGGTGTGGGGGAGCGAGATATCGTGGATGGTGGCGCCTAGACTCCGGAGCACGTTGGCGGCCTCGCGCACGGCCCCCTCCACCTCTTGGTTCATGCCCTCAATGAAGTACTCCTTGGGGATGCCCACCCGGAGGCCCTTGGCGTCGGTCTTGAGCAGGGCGCGGTAGTCGGGAACGGCCACATCCGAGGTGGTGCCGTCCAAGGGGTCCTTGCCGGACATGGCCTGGAGGACGATGGCGGTGTCCTCCACGGTCTTGCAGATGGGGCCGATGGTAT
>CAZYAK010000076.1:0-6631 GCA_964645935.1 uncultured Candidatus Peribacteria bacterium
GGACGTGATGAACGTGGTGAGAAGGAGGAGCCAGACCATGTACCCGATGGCGCTACCGTTGCGTCCTGTCAGTACGCGGCGGTAGTGGGATGGCTTCGTGAGGGAGAGCCAGATCGAGACAAAGAAGGACTTGATGCGCTGCATGTTCGGCATGCTACTTCCGGAATCGTCCGATGGACAAGGAAAACTAGCTCTCAGGGCGCCGGGATTCTCATGGGCGCCAGGCTTTTGCGCGCTCGGCATGGTGCGCTTTCTCCTCCCGCTCCTCGGTTTCGATGCCGCGCAGGAATGCCGCAGCGTGGCGGCCCCGCATGGTGGGCAGTAGCGCGAGCGCGCGGTACGCGAGGCGCTTGGATCCGCGCGGCAGACGGTCGAGTGATGGAGTGATCCGTGCCAGGCGGACGGCCGAGCGCCCCAGTGTCTCCATGCGTGCCAGCGAGGCGTCCATCGTCATGTGGTGATGATGGTGCGCGTGCGCGTCTGGGTCGTAGAGGAGGGGCAAGCCGGCGGATGCGAGGCGCTGGCCCCACTCCACGTCCTCCCACCCGTACAGCGACACATCCTCGCGGAATGGGTGCGCACGGGCGATATCCGTGGGGAGGCTCAAGTGACTCGTGTACGTGAAGCGGTGCTGGATTTCTGGCGGCACGGCGCCGTGGGCGTAGGGACGCAGAAACGGATACCCAAACTGCCAGCCGCTCTCCTCCAGCCACACCATGACCTGTGTGAGTTCCAGCGCCGGATCCCAGGTGGTATAACCCAGCACGGCGGAGGGCTTCTTGGCTGCCGCGTGCATGGTGAGGTGTCGCTCGCAGGCGGCGGAGCCCAGGTAGATATCGTCGCCGATGAAGAGCGTGAGCGGCGCCGTAGCCTTCTCCACGCCGCGGTTGCGTGCGACGCCCTGATGGCTCTTGGAGATCTCTACGAAGACGATCGAGTGCACCGACCCCTTCCCATTGCCGCGATCGCTCTCCCCGATGTGTGCCATCAGCTTCGCCGTGGGGGCGTCGTGCCCGTCGCTCACCACGATCAGCTGGAGGTCCCGGGCGATGGTCTGCTTCTCCAGGTGCTCCAGCGTTCGATCGAGGATCTCGGCGCGCTTGTGCGTGGGGATGACGACGGAGAGGGCTGGGGCGGGGTGATGCACGGCCCCATGGTAGCGCTGGAGAGGCGGTAGGCGTTAGGAGGTAGGCCGTAGGATGGAGGCGCACGGATGAACAGCGCGTTCTACTCCCTACGTCCTCACACCTACATCCTCTAGAATGGTTTCCGTGATGCGTACCCTCTTCATCGACCTCGGCAGCCACCTCGGATCCGTCGCGTGCGTAGAAGGCGCTGCCGCGCGTGTCACGCCGCTGGACGCGCGCGCGGACGACGCGTCACTTGCCGAGGTCATTCGCTCTGCGCTCGCGGCTGCCGGCTGGACCTTCAAAGATCTTGAGCGTCTGGCGTGCGTAGAAGGGCCGGGCGGATTCACCAGTTTGCGCGTGGCGGTGTCGTGTGTGAATGCCTTGGCCTACGCGCTCAACATCCCCGCCGCGGGTCTGCACCTGGCGGACCTCTACGCAGCGCGGGCGGGGGACGCGTCTTCCTTCCTCTGGCTGCACTCCACCAAGCGCACCCAGCTCTTCCTTCGCCGCTTCCCCGGCAACGTCGAACCCGAGTGCCTAGATCTCTCCGCACTCGCGTCGCACCTGCGCCCTGGTGACCGGTGGGTGGGCGAGCTGTTGCCCGAGCACGCCGCTGCGGTCGTGGCGCTTGGCATAGAGCCGCTGCCAGTGTGTCCTACGGAGGAGGTCCTCCCCGTCGTTCTCGACGGGCTGGCGTACGGAAAAGGGACCATTGTGCCGTGGTATGGACGGGGCTGGTGAGTGTGGAGCGCTTGTCCCGTCGCTGGTTGCTGCGCTTGTCTCGCCAAGACGCGTTTCGACGCGGTGTGCAGGCTTGTGACGTGCGAACATTGCCGGTAGATAGTGTCCACTACGCTTCCTTTTTTTCCATGAACGAAACCCTGTACGCCATCGATGAAACGGTGAAATCCGCTACGAGTTCATCCAACGATCAGCAGCCCGGGCCCGAGGAGCAGGATATACCCAAGGAGACGCCAGTGGGTTACACCGTGGGGGTGGCGTCCGCCACGCTTCGCTACCTGGCGTCCAAGATGTTCCACCGCAACGACGTGGCGCGGGAGAATGCGGAGCGCGTGCCAGAGGTCGTCGCCGACATTGAGCGCGGCCTGAGTGCCTGGGCGGACATGTTCTCCATCCAGCCGTCCTACGAGACGGGGGAGCGCGTGGACCATCCGGCCCTCGTGACGGAGTGCCAGCCCGGCACGCCCTCACCCTTCGAGGTGAGCGCTGCGTTTGGGGAGGAACTGCGCGAGAAGCTCGACCGGCTCCAGGGCCGGGAGGACACCAAGGCGGACATCGCTGCGCTGGAGGCGCGCTTCACTGTGCTTTCAGCCAAGCACGCCGTGGCCAAGGAGATCAAGACGTGGTGGGACGAACGCCTAACAGTGTTCTCCTACGGCGGCGTGTACGATCCCGCGCTCCGGGAGCTGCGCAGCGGCATCCCCGCCGAAGCGCTCGTCGACGGATCCGGGGAGCGCGCGACCCCGTTCACGGAGCAGGAGGCCCCAAGCCGAAGGGTCCAGAACGAGGTGACCAAGGCCTGAGCGCAGGATGACGTCCGGGGGATTTATGCTATCCTCCCCCTCCCGCCTTGGTCTAGGATTTTGCCCGATACAAGTGCGGTGATCCGCGTTTCGCATGGCGTTCCTCGATACCCTCAATCGGCTGCTCGGTGACCCGAACGTGAAGGAGCTCAAAAAGCTCACTCCCGTCGTGCGTGCCGTGCGCGAGCGCGGGGCAAAAGACGACATCCGTGCGCTCACCCTGGAAGCCCTTCCCGGTCGTACCGAGGACATGCGCAAGCGCCTGCAGGCGGACATTGCCGCGGGCAAGACGGAAAAGGCCGCCCTGGAAGCCCTGCTCCCTGAAGCATTTGCCGTGGCTATCCGCGCCTGCGAGCTCCTCAAGGAGTCCGGCGCGTCCAAACAGATCGGCAAACAGACCTTCGTGTGGGACATGGTGCCATTTGACGTGCAGATCCTCGGCGGCGCTGCGCTCCACCGGGGCTGCATCGCGGAGATGAAGACCGGAGAGGGCAAGACGCTCGTCTGCACCCTACCGGTGTATCTCAACGCGCTGCTCGGCAAGGGTGTGCACGTGGTCACCGTCAACGACTACCTCGCCAAGCGCGACGCCACCTGGATGGGTCTCCTCTACACCACGCTTGGCCTCTCGGTTGGCGTCATCGTGCACGGGCTGCCCAACGCGCAACGCCGTGAGGCCTACGCCGCCGACGTCACGTACGGCACCAATAGTGAGTACGGCTTTGACTACCTGCGTGACAACATGGCGCCATCTATCAAGCGCATGGTGCAGCGCGGCCTCCACTACGCCATCGTGGACGAGGTCGACTCTATCCTCGTGGACGAGGCACGCACGCCGCTCATCATCAGCCAGCCCGCAGACGAGTCCACCGCCAAGTACCAGCAGTATGCCGCGCTGGTGCGCAACCTGGAGGAGAATACGCACTTTAACAAGGACGAGAAGCAGCGCGCCGTCACGCTCACAGAGGAGGGTATTAAGAAGATGGAGCAGCTGCTTGGCCTCGACAACATCTACACGGAGAAGGGCTTCGAGGAGGTGCACCACATCGAGCAGGCTCTCAAGGCACATGCCATCTTCAAGCGCGATGTGGACTACGTGTCTAAGGACGGCGAGATCGTCATCGTGGACGAGTTCACGGGGCGCCTTATGCCCGGGCGCCGCTACAGCCATGGTCTGCACCAGGCCATCGAGGCCAAGGAGGGCGTGGAGGTGCAGCGCGAGAGCAAGACACTCGCCACCATTACGTTCCAGAATTACTTCCGCCTCTTCTCCAAGCTCGCCGGCATGACGGGCACAGCCAAGACGGAAGAGGAAGAGTTCGACTCCATCTACAAGCTGCGCGTGATCGTGATCCCCACCAACCGCGCGATGGTCCGCATGGATATGCCAGACGCCGTGTACCGCACCGTGGCGTCCAAGTTTATGGCCGTGGCCAAGATCGCCAAGGAGAAGAACGCCAAGGGACAGCCGGTGCTCATCGGCACCACCTCCATCGAGAAGTCCGAAGCCATGAGCCTTCTCCTGCAGCAGCTCGGCGTCCCGCACCAGGTTCTCAACGCCAAGCAGCACGAGAAAGAGGCCGACATCGTGGCCCAGGCCGGCCAGAAGGGGAACGTGACGATCGCCACCAACATGGCCGGACGCGGCACGGACATCAAACTGGGCGAGGGCGTGCAAGCGTTGGGCGGTTTGGTCATCCTCGGCACGGAGCGCCACGAGGCGCGCCGCATCGACAACCAGCTGCGCGGACGAGCCGGACGCCAGGGGGACCCGGGCGAGAGCCGCTTCTTCGTCTCCATGGAGGACGAGCTCATGCGCCTCTTTGGGGGCGACCGGCTCAAGACCATAATGGAGCGCCTCAAGGTCCCGGACGACGTGCCACTAGAGAACCCGCTTGTCTCGCGTTCCATCGAGAGCGCGCAGAAAAAGGTGGAAGGCCGCAACTTCGACATCCGTCGCCACGTCCTGCAGTACGACGACGTGATGAACAAGCACCGTGACATCATCTACAAGCGCCGTCGCAAAATTCTGGAGAAGGTCCAGGAGGCCGAGGTCACGGGTCCCGTTGCAGAGGGGTCCCAGGCGGAGACGTCGCTGCCCCTCCACGACGAGATCGTCCAGGATCTCCGCGCAGAGGCCGCCGCGCTCGTCCGTGTTCATGCCCCCGGTGAGGACCCGGAGGAATGGAACATCCAAGAGATCGGCGAGAGCCTTTCGGCGCTCCACCAGGGTCTGGTTTCGGGTGAGCACCGTCAGCACCTCTCAACGTTCAACGACCGCGAAAAGCTCCAGGCGTACGTCACGGACCTGCTGGTCGGGTTTTATGAGCGCAAGTGCGCCGAGACCCTGCGCGAGACCGTCGCCCGCGCCGAGAGCGTGGTGACGCTGCGTTCCATCGACGCGCACTGGATGGACCACATCGATGACATGTCGCACCTGCGGGAGCAGGTGGCGTTCTCGGGCTATGCGCAGCGCGACCCGCTCATCGAGTACCAGGACCAGGGCTTCCGCCGTTTCCAGCTCCTGCTCCAGACCATCAGCACCACCATTGTGCGCACGCTGCTCCAGGCCGACTTCACGCAGTTCGCGCCCCAGGCCATGGTGATCGTCTCCGAAGCCGACGAGGAAGCAGCTCTGGAGAAGCTCCAGACCAACGAGGACCAGATCGCCGCCGAGCTCGCCGCCACGGGCGCCGCGGGCAACGCCCAGGATCCGTCTGCTGCTCCCCGCCCCCGTCCAGCCCCAGGAGGCCCCGCCGCCGCCCAGCCCAAGACCGGACGCAACGATCTCTGCTTCTGCGGGAGCGGAAAAAAATTCAAGAAGTGCCACGGCCAATAACCTTGGGGAGGTTGAGAGCCCGGAGAGCCGAGGCGTGTACGAGTACGCGACAAAAAGCGTGAGCTGCTCTCAACCTCCAAGTGCAACACGGAGGTGGGAAGTGAAGGCTTCGTGCGGCGTGCACCACTCTAGCGTCTTTCTCGGTCGTCCGTTCATGAGCTCTTCGACCTGGCGCAGATCCCGGTTCGTGAGGGCACGGAAATCTCCTCCTTTCGGGAAGAACTGACGGAGCAGCCCGTTGGTGTTCTCGTTCGTCCCACGTTGCCAGGGACTCTGGGGATCGCAGAAGTACACCTTCGCCTTCGTGCTCTCCGTAAACTTCCCGTGCCGTTTCATCTCCATCCCGCGGTCATACGTGAGGCTCCTGCGGAGATCATCAGGCAGCGTGTTGAAGCGCCTGGCGAACGCCTTCCACGCCTTCTCGGCGCTCACGGAGGGCAGACGGCAGAGCAGGAGGTAGCGCGTCTTGCGCTCCACGAGCGTGCCGATGGCGCCCTTCCCCGTCCCTCCCATGAGCAGGTCTCCCTCCCAGTGCCCTGCGATCTCCCTTCCCTCGACCTCGGAAGGACGTTCGTGGATGGAGACGAGATCGGGGATCTGCCCCCTGCGGTTCTGACGTTTCCGTCGCGTCCGCCGCCTCTTGTGACGAAGGCGCATGCAGGAGATGAGCTCCTTCCTGAGCGTTCCCCGGGGGAGCACGTAGAGGGCGGCGTAGATGGTTTCGGGGGAGACCTGCATCGCCGAATCAGCGTACGTCTTCCGGAGCCCCGCGGAAATCTGCTCGGGGGACCAATGGAGACGGATCTTCGCCTGGATCTCTTCCCAGAGGTGAGGGTGCCGGAGGGTGAAACGCGGGCGGCGGGCTTTCCTCGCTCTCTTGCGTGCCCGGAACGCCGCGGTGCAGGCGCGGTATCCGATGGAGGTCCAGTGACGTTGCACTTCCCGGCTCACGGAGGAGGGGGAACGTGCCAGGGCAGAAGCGATGGATCGCAGGCTCAGACCTCGGGCCAAGCCCCTGCTGATCTCCTCCCGCTCCAGCAGGGAGAGGTGACGATATGGATGCATACACGGGAGGGTATGGGAATCCTCAGGTGTTGCACTTGGAGGTTGAACTCAAG
>CAZYAK010000077.1:0-6509 GCA_964645935.1 uncultured Candidatus Peribacteria bacterium
TGCCGCGCCTGCCAGATGATCCTCGGTCGTTGCTGGAGGGCCGCACCCGGTGCGGATTGTTGGCGGTAAAGGGATCACATAGCAGAACGTTTTTTGATTGAGGAGAAGGATCTCCCAACCCCTCTCGTAGGAGCACTGGGGAAACCTTGTCGGGGAGGAGAGGGTTTGGGAGAGGAACCCGGTGGTTCCTTTCCCTGGGAAACAGCGTGCGAGCCCGCGAGCCGCGCTCGCGCGTGGCCTTTAGGCCGGCTCGCACGGCAGGTTCGAGCCCTGCCGCGCCTGCCAATCTCATTCAGGAATGCACTTGTCCCGGCCGGACCAGCTGGAGTCGTACACGGGCATCGTCAGGAGCGTGAGCCGGCGATGGCAGTCGGCATCGACAGACCTCGCGAGCCCGATGCGGCAATCGTCGGAGGTCCGATCGGATTGCTGCAGAAGCCGAAGGGCTGTACGGCCGACCGGACTGACCATGATGGCAGCGACAGCAGAAAGCCGGCCTGCAGGACACCGAGCGCCGCTACGACGGCCAGCGAAACTCTCCAGGGGCGTACATCCCTGCGCGCATCGTACGCGTCACGCCCCCGAGGAACACGGGTCGGGGGGGCGCAGGATGGTATTGAACGGGGCGAGGCACGCCGGACTGTCGCCTGTACCCCCTGCTCGGCGATCGGGTTCCCGCGTTTCTCGCCTGCCAAGAATGCGGGCCCGGCGGAGGGGCGCGCAATCGCATTCCAGGGGGCACATATTCGCCCGCTATCCGCACCGATATCAGACGAAGGTCGCCGCAGGACCCGGCACGCGCGATCCTCCGCGCGCGCCTGCCGCGAAAACCCCATCCTTCCGGGAAGGATGGGGCGAGCGACCGCTATGTTCTGATGTCCTCGACGAAGGACTGGAAGGCCGGGTCGCTGTCGAATTCCGAGGCGAGGATCTTCCACTCTCGCCGGTACAGCGGGCTTCTGATGGTCTTGACCATCTCGGCCCGCCAGATTGCCCAGATCCGGGAATCCAGGTACCCCTGCTTCCACATCAGGTACTCCTGGGAACACAGATTCAGGTACTCCAAGACCACTTCCGTCATCTCATCGGAAACGGGCGGCAGGGACGCGCCCAGCCGGGCGTGACGGGTGCCGCGCGGATACGAGCGGACGATCCGCCCGTACTCCCCCAGAAAATAGCGGATCATCTGGCTGTTCTCCTGCCTGAAGTAGGCCCGAACGCTGATGATGGCGCTCGCCACCCCCACAACGAGCGTGGCGAGCGTGGCCAGTTGGACCCATAGTTCCAAGTCCATGCGTGTTCTCCCATGCTGTTGAAGAGCGATCGTATTCATATTATATACTATTTATAATTTTAATCAATTTTTTGACGTATTTCGTATATAAATGATATAATTCGTCAGATTTTTCGACATATTACAGAACTCATCTCCATGCAGAACCTCGGGGAAATCCTGGGCCTGACCGCTGCGGAGGAAAGCGCGTACCTGTGCTGCCTGCAGCAGGGGCCGCTCTCCGTGACGGAAATCGCGACGATCACGGGCGGGAAGCGGCCCACCCTCTATCCCGTCCTGCGGTCACTGGCGGACAGGCGGTACCTGGTGGTCGTACCGCGGGGGAAGCGGATGCTGTATGACGCGGCGCCCCCGTCGGTGTTCCGCCAGGCGCTGCAGCGGCGGGCCCAGGACCTGGAAACCCTCCTGCCCGACCTGGAGCGCCGGCGCCTCGGCGAACGCGTGCTGCCCGAAGTCACCGTGGTGCGGCCCGAGGGCGTGGCCGATCTCTACGAGCGCGTCTACGCCAGCATGGAACGTGGCGAGCGGGTGTGGTTCCTCACGTCGATCGCCGACGTGGACGCCTCGGCGCCGTGGGTGCTGGACCGCTATCGCGACGCGCTCGCCCGGACGGCGAAGCCCGACGTGCGGGAACTGATCCGGTGGGATGCCGCGGGCAAGGCGTACCTGCGCAGGATCCGCGCGATGGGCTTCGCGCATCCGTGCCGCCTCTTGCCCAAGACCATGCAGGTGAGCAACGACATCGTCATCTTCGGGTCCGTCGCGGCCATCCTGTCGTTCTCTCGGCGGCAATGGGGCGTGGAGATCGCGGAGAAGCACATCGCCGCGTCGATGCGCACGTTGTACGAAGGCCTCTGGGCGGGAGCGATCGCGCGCTGACGCGCAGGCCCGCTTGGACATCCGTCGGCCGGAGGCGACTTCGCCATCCTCCGGCCTTCCGCAAACGCACCGGTTGGAAGCCGACGGATGCCACTTCGCCCCTCCGGGAGGGTTGAACGGGCGGCGCGGATACGTAGGATGCTTCCACGATTTTTTCTTTTCTCCCCCCGTTCCCATGGCCCTCTCCGATCAGCCCGAGGCGACGCTCGATGCGCCCGTCACCGCGAACGCCATCGACCCCGGCAGCGTCGTCGCGTGGAACCTCCGCGCCTGGTCCCAGGTGCTCGGCACCACGCCCGACCGCGTGAACGCGCTCCTGGCGAACCAGGACGATCCCGCGCACGCGGAGGAGCTCTCGGGTCTCGCGGATCGCGCGAAAGAGCTGAGCTCGGTCAACGACGTCGACTGAACGCATCACACCATCGGCACCCCGGCGCGCGCCGGGGTGCTTTTTGCTTACCCGCGCTTCCGCCACTTGCTCGGCGGGCGCTCGCGCTTGCGCTTGAGGATCTCCACCGCCTCCTCCTGCGTGAGGGTATCCATGGAGTACTTCTTGCCGAGTGACGCGTTGGTCTTGCCGTCGGTGACGTAGGGGCCGAAACGGCCAGTCTTGAGTGAGATCTGCCCGCCGCTGACGGGGTCAGGGCCAAAGGTCTTGATGGACTCCGCGGCCTTCTGTTTCTTTTCGGCGGCCTCCGCGATAAGCGTGACGCAATCCTCCAGCGTGAGCGTGAGGAGGTCACGGTCGGCGGGGACGGAGACGGTGACCTCGCCGCACTTGATGTACGGGCCGAAGCGGCCGAGCGAGACGGTCATCATGTCCGCGCCATGGAGCCCAAGCTCGCGCGGGAAGCTGAGCAGCGACGCCGCCTGCTCCAGTGAAATGGTGTCCGTTGTAAGGTGCTTGGGGATGGAGGCGCTCTTGGGCTTGAGACGGTCGCTTTCCTTCTTCTTGCGCTTCTTGCCCGACGCCTCGGCGGCCGCAGCGTACTTCTTGAGTGGCTGCTCCTCCGGGCGCCCCAGCTGCACAAACGGCCCAAAGCGGCCGATGCGCGCGATGATGTCCATGCCGGTCTTGGGATCCTTGCCGATGACGCGCTCCTTCATGACATCCGCCTTGTTGATGGCGTCCGTCTTCTCCTTCACCAGGTTCTTGAACGGCTCATAGAAGCCCCGCAGGAACGCGGCGCCGGTGGTGGCGCCCTCGGCCACGTCGTCCAGGTTCTGTTCCATCTTGGCCGTGAACGCGAGGCTCACAATATCCGCGAAGTGGTCGGCGAGGAGGTCCGTCACCATGAACGCAACGTCCTCCGGGATCAGCTGCTTGCCCTCCTTTTTGATGTACCCGCGCGCCTGGATGGTGGAGATGGTGGGCGCGTATGTGGACGGGCGGCCGATGCCTTCCTCTTCCAACTTCTTGACCAATGCCGCCTCGGAATAGCGGGGCGGTGGCTTGGTGAAGTGCTGCTCGGTCTTGAGGAGCTCCGCGAGCGAGAGCACCTGGCCCACGACGAGCGGCGGCAGGAGCTTCTCCCCCGGATCCACGTCATCCTCCTTGCGCGCGTCGCCGTCGTCCTTGCCTTCCTGGTAGACGCGCATGAAGCCGTCGAAGGTGACGGTCTGGCCCGTGGCGCGGAACGTGTAGTCACGCGCGGCGATGTCGGCACCCACCCGCTTGAGCTCGGCGGGGGCCATCTGCGTGGCCATGGTGCGGTTCCAGATGAGCGTGTAGAGCTTGAGCTGGTTGGGCTCCAGCACGTTGGCGAGTGATAGCGGCGTGCGCGCGATCTCGGTGGGGCGGATGGCCTCGTGCGCCTCCTGCGCGCCTTTGGCCTTGGTCTTGTAGCGGCGCGCCTCGGGCAGCAAGTACTCGCGGCCGTAGAGGGTCGCGATGGTGGCGTTGGTGTCGGTGAGAGCCTTATCGCTGAGGTTTACGGAGTCGGTGCGCATGTAGGTGATGAGACCCGTGGCGCCCTGGTCGCCGCCCACGTCGATGCCTTCGTACAGCTGTTGGGCGATCATCATCGTCTGTTTCACGGAGAAGCCGAGCTTGCGCGCGCCCTCCTGCTGCAGTGTGGAGGTAGTAAAGGGCGGGGGCGGGCTCTTCTTGAGCTCACGTTCGTCTACCGCGGCCACCACGTACTGCGCGCCCTCGAGATCGGAGAGCACCTGCGTGATGACGTCCTGACCCCCGAGCTCCAGCTTCTTGCCTCCCTTCTTCTGAAGGTCGGCAGAGAAACGGGCCTTGGCCTCGGTCTCCAGCTGCGCCTCCACCGTCCAGTACTCGACGGGGATGAATGCTCTGATCTCTTTCTCGCGGTCCACGATGATCTTCACGGCCACGGACTGCACGCGTCCCGCGCTGAGGCCCCGGTACACCTTCTTCCAGAGGAACGGCGAGAGCGTGTAGCCCACAAGACGGTCTAGCACGCGGCGCGCCTGCTGCGCGTCTACGAGCTTCATGTCGAGCGTGCGCGGGTTCGCCACGGCCGCTTTGATGGCGGTCTCCGTGATCTCGTGGAAGACGATGCGCTTCACGGTCTTGGGATCCTTCTTGAGCACCTGCGTGAGGTGCCAGCCGATCGCCTCTCCCTCGCGGTCCTCATCAGTCGCGATCCAGAGATCCTCCGCACCCTTGAGAGCATCCTTAAGCTTCTTCACCGTCGCCTGCTTCTCCTTGGGCACCTCGTACTCGGGGGTGAAGTCGCCATCCGTGTCCACCGCAATGGTGGAGCTGGGCAGGTCGCGCACGTGGCCCATACTGGCCTGCACGTCGTACTCCTTTCCTAAGAAACGCTTGATGGTCTTGGCCTTGGCCGGAGACTCGACGATGACGAGATGCTTGGACATCCGTGCGGGGGATGGATAACGAGGGCGGAGCCTAGAGAGGGGAACGAGCGCACGTCAACGAGAACACCGGAGTACCGCGGGGGGGCGGAACCGTTGTCCCCGCAGCGGGAAGCCAGTAGAATCATGCGCTGATTTCCATGCGGATCGACCTTCTGCCCTACACCGACTGCCCGCCCGACGCCGGTGATCCCGACGACGTCGACTGGACAGACCCACTTCTGCACCGCGACATCCTGGAACGCGGGGGCTACCACCACCGCGTCCTCCACGACGAGGCCGTAAACGCCATCATCGAGCACGACGCGCCTCACGGATCGCTCATCGTGGATGTGGGCGGCGGGAGCGACATACGGTCGCTGAACCACGACCTCCTCCGCGATCGCGGGCAGCGACTCGTACACGTGGACTGCGTGTGGGCGATCGAGGGCCAATGCCTGGAGAAGGTCGTGCACGTGCGCGCGGACTTGCGAAGAATCCCCGCATCCTTCGCGGACCTCCCGCTGGCGGAGGCCATCAGCCGGCAGGAGCACCTGCTGCAGCACGCCCAGCAGTCCGAACGCGTGAACACGATGCGCGCGGAGCTCGGGTTCTTCCACATGCTGCTGACACAAAACCCCATTGGCACCGCCGTATTCGCACACGTGCTCTCCCACCTGCCTCCCACCACGCAGCGGCGTCTCCTGGCGATCGCAGAGCGCACACTCATGGAGGGCGGACGCCTGCATACGGTCCTCACGCCGGCGTGCATCGGCTCCACGACTTCGGAAGGACGCGGGCTCATCGCGCTGCAGGAGTTGCTCAACAAGCATTCGCACCTCCGCGTCGCTCGCGACATTCTCCTCGCGCCGTGCTTCGACGCGGACAACTGCGACGAACTGGCGGACCTCCTGCGAGCAGGGAAGATGGGGCGAGCGCTCACGAGCGTGAACCAGTATCTGCGCGCGTACGGCGGCGTGATCGACGCAGTGGACGGCGCGCTGGATGACGGGGTAACTCTCGTCGCGAGCGCGCCGCGGCATCCGCAGCTGCGCGCATTCCTGCCCTCGGCGGTACGCGTCATCACCCTGGTGAACGATCACTCCACGGGCGCCACGGATCAGGGATTCGGTGTTTCAGGGCCGCATTGACGGAATGTAAATACAGAGCAAGGTGCGAAATTTCTTGGTAAATCGCCGATTGGAAGTTCATTTTTGGTACTCATTGGTAATGGCTTCCATTAGCCATTTACATGCGGCCGTCCCTTGCGCAAGCGGAAAAGTCAATGCCGGTGGCTTGCACAAGCCAAAAGCCGGTGTACGATTCGCCCTGCCGTACCTCTTCCCCTCCCTATTTATGTCCAAGCAGGACCTGATTGCGGCCATCGCAGATGCCGCCGGTATCACCAAGCGCGCCGCCGCCGACTCGCTCCAGGCGATCATCAACATCGTCGTGAAGAACCTGAAGAAGGGTCAGCCCGTGACCATCACCGGCTTCGGCACCTTCAAGC
>CAZYAK010000078.1:0-6348 GCA_964645935.1 uncultured Candidatus Peribacteria bacterium
ACACCATCATAACCCCACAACACGGATGCGCAATATTCTGGGGTTTCACAAACACCTTCCCGTACGGGAAATACGCGATGGGGGATCGCAAAGCTCGCAGAAGATTCGATTCTCGAATGATTACGATGAACTCTGTTTCACCATGTTCCCGGGATACGCGCGAATCCGGAGCACCGGAACATCCTGATGCGGTGATCGAATGCCAAAGGGAACGCACGCGAAACATGACAATCACATCGCACATCCGTGTCCGCTCAGCGTGCCAGGTGGTGAGCCAGCCGTGCCACCCACTCGAAGACGTAGGGCCACAGCACGATGAGCACCACCGCGGCCCACGTTACGGCCATGACGAGGGCCGCCGCCGCGGCCACGTCTTTGGTGTGTTTCATGGCGGGGCGGTGTTTGTGCGTGTCCTTGGCTTCCTCGATGTGCCGGTAGAACGCGCTGGAGAGGCGCTCCAGCGAGGTATTGAGCAGCTCCGTGGCGATGAACATCCCGCCGGCTACGAGGATGATGATCCAGTCCGCGGGGTCCAATTGGAAGATCGTCGCGAGTGCGAAGCTCACCACGACGCCGAGCGCGAAGAGCTTGAGGTTGCGCTCGGTGGTGACGGCGTGCCAGAGGCCTTCTGCTGCGTAGTTCACGCTGCGGACGTAGGGGGAGAGCATGTCAGGCGGCAATGCCGGGGACCGGGAAGCGCTTGCAGAAGACCTTCACCTCCGCGTGTAGGGCGTTCAAGGCGTTCTCGTCCGCGCGGTCCTTGACGGCGCGGAGCATGAATTGGCCGAGCTGAGTCATTTCTGCCTCCTTCATGCCGCGCGTGGTCACGGCTGGGGTGCCCAGGCGGATGCCGGAGGGATCCATGGGCTTGCGCTGGTCGTTGGCGATCATGTTCTTGTTCAGTGTGATGCCCACGCGGTCCAGCACCGTCTCCACCTCGCCGCCGGGTATACCCCAAGAGGTGATGCAGTCGATGAGCATGAGGTGGTTGTCCGTGCCGTTGGTGACGAGTTTGGCGCCGTGGTCCATGAAGAACTTGGCCAGGTGCTTGCTGTTGGCAATGATCTGGCGCGCGTACTCCCGGAACTCGGGCTTGAGCGCCTCGCCAAATGCCACGGCCTTGGCCGCTACCATCTGCATGATGGGTCCGCCCTGGAAGCCCGGGAACACGGATTTGTCGATCTTTTTCCCAAGCTCCCGCTCGCGGGTGAGGATGAGGCCGCCGCGCGGGCCGCGGAGACTCTTGTGGGTTGTGGTGGTGATGACGTCAAAGCCGTCGTCGAAGGGGTTCCGGAGAGCCTTCCCCGCGATCATGCCCGCGATGTGCGCCATGTCGGCCATGGTGTAGGCGCCCACCTCGTCGGCGATGGCCTTCATTTTGGCGTAGTTGAGCTCGCGGGGGTACGCGGAGAACCCGGCCAGGATGAGCTTGGGTTTCTCACGCAGCGCGACCTCGCGCATCTCGTCGTAGTCGATCTCGCCCGTCTCCACGTCCTTCATCTTGTATCGCACGAACTTGTAGATTTTGGTGAGGTACGTCACCGGGTGGCCGTGCGTGAGGTGGCCGCCGTGGCTGAGGTCCATACCGAGCACCGTGTCGCCCGGCTCCAGCAGCGCGAAGTATGTGGCCACGTTCATGGGTGCGCCCGCGTGGGGCTGCACGTTGGCGTGTCCGGCCCCGAAGAGCTGCTTGGCGCGCTCGATGGCCAGACTCTCGATGATGTCCGTGAATTCCTGCCCGCCGTAGTAGCGCTTTCCGGGATATCCCTCCGAGTATTTGTTGTTGAAGACCGAGCCCATCGTCTCCAGCACCGCCGGGGAGACGTAGTTCTCCGAGGCGATCAGTTCGACGCCCTCCACCTGACGCCGCATCTCGCCCATGAGTGCTGCGTGGATGTCCGGGTCGGCGGCCTTGAGCGCGTCGTAGGTGGGCATGGGGCGGATGGGGAAGGGTCGGGAGTCCAGACTAGCGGAAGGAGCGTGACGTGGGCAAAGCGCGTGAAAGGGGCCCGCCGCCGAACGGCGGGCCGGGTCTCAGTCCTCATCCTCGTGGATGTCGAGGAGGGTGGCGATCAGCGCGCAGACAGCGATAGTCGCCGCGAATTTCACGGCGAACTTGGTGTCGCTGTCCGCGCGGATGTACCACACCGCTCCGAGCGCCATGAGAAGCGAAGAACCGAAACAGATCAGCTCTGCCATCACGAGTTTCCTCCTGATTGGGGGGCAAAGCTGAGAGTATTATACCGTAAAAAGCCGTATTGGCGATCTGCGTCCCGCCGGACACGAGAAAGTCCCGTCGCACTGCGACGGGGTGCCTGTCGAGGACAGGCGTGTTGTTCATCCTTGCAGCCTCTTGGCGCCGAAGATCGCACCCACGATGGCCGCGATCAGGACGACCGAGTGGGTAGTGCTGGACACGGTGCCGTAGGCGATCCGCATCGGCAGCTCACACACGATCCAGAGGAGGGCTACCAGCGCGGTTCCGATCACGATGCGCGAACCTCGCAGGAATTCCGCGTGGGAGTCCCCGATGGACTGGTGGAGCACCACGGCCAGCCCGATGGCTACGGCTGCCATCTCCACCTCCTGCATGGTGTAGAGGAGGGGTCCGTCCCGCTCCGACAGGGGAATGAGGTGCAGAAGCGCCCGCGCGAGGAGCCCGAAGAGGAGTGTAAGGAGCAGACGTCGCTTCGCCATCACGAGTTTCCTCCTGATGGGGGGCAAAGCTGAAGGAGTATACGCCATCGCACCTGAAGTGCCCGCCGCCCCATGGCGGCGGGCGATGATCACTCAGTCCGTGTCGTCATCCGGGGCGAAGCGCCAGGCCAACGCCCCCGCGAGGAGGGCGACGGCCGTGATGCAGCCCAACACGATACCCGCGGCCCCTCCGGGCACGAACGGGCCGGTGCAGAACCGCAGGGCGGTCCAGATGATGAGGACCACGAGCAGAGAGATCAGCAGCTTCGCCATGACACGTCTCCGTGTTGGGGGGCAAAGCTGTGACAAGCATACCGGACATCATCAAAAAGGCCCGTCACGAGGATCGCGGCTATGGTAATGGCACGACAGATGGTCATGCCGGATTCTTCGCCCCATGTGCTCCTTTCCGCGTTCGCGCTGGAGGAATGGACGGCGAGTGTTTTGGGCAGGTTGGCTATGTGGTCAAGAAGTTGCTTCCGACTTTGGCTGTTTGGGCATTGGGGGAAAGGTCCCGCGGCTGGTCATCACGGCGTCCACGCGTTCGTCGTGGGGTTCCATGGGGATGTCTTGGAGGATCTGCGCGTCGAAGCACACTCCCCAGAACTTGGTAGACGGATGAGCCTTCCGCTGCGTGCGGATCCAGATGTCGTACCCGCCGTTGCCGCGTCCCATGCGTCGGCCATCAGTGGAGTAGGCCCGGGCGGGGATGACGGCGACGTCCAGGATGACGGGATCCAGCAGGAGCCCGGATTGCGGCGGTTCGTAGATGCCATAGGTTCCCACGGCCAGCTCGGACAAGCTCGTCACCTTCCGGAACGCCATCTTGCCGCCTTCGTGGCGCGGGAAGTAGAGCGTGGAGCCGCGCTTCCAGCACTCGTCGATGAGCAGGCGCAGGTCCACCTCGCTGCGGAGCGCCGCGTACACGGCGACCGTGCAGGGCCCAGGAGGTAGGTTCTCCAGCACGCGGCGGCAGCAGCTTCGGCTCTCGGCCTGCCGCGCGGCGTCGTCCATGCGCTTGAGACGCTCGGAGATGGCGGCGCGGAGGGACTCCTTTTCTTGGAAGGGGTGCATGGAAGAGAGAGTAGCGGCGGGAGGGATTAGGCTTTAGGAATGAGGATGTAGAACCGCTTGAGAGTGCCATTGGCGTCTCCAGCTCGCCTAAATCCTACATCCTACGACCTAACGCCTCAGAAGACATCCGCCGCTGCCTCCGCCAGATCCACGGCATCCGCGCGCGGCGATGCCACGGAGCGGCGTTCTTCTTCTAGGATGCACTCCAGCTTGATGGCGCGCTTGAACCGCTGCTCCAGTACCTCCTCCACCTTGCGGCTGGAATCGGTCTGCGCCACCTTGTCGCGGTGGAATGCGGAGGGGAAGGCAAGGATGAGCGTAGAGCCGCGGACGTCTAGCAGCCGTCCGTTTTTGAGCGACATCTTCGTGGATGCGGGTGCGACGGCGTTGACGATCTCGGGCCAGGCGCGCCGAAGCGTCTCCATACTGATCTCCGGGGCCTCCACGAGGATGGCGCTCTGTGAGGGTGGAATAGGCGTGGCTGCGCGCGGTGCGGCAGAAGCCGACTTTGGGGCTTCGGTGAGAGTGGGGCGAGTGGAAGGCGGCGCAGGAGGAGCTTCCTCGCGGCGCGGTGATGGGGCGGCCTTGGGCACGGCGGCGCGCGGGCGGGGAGTCTCGGCGGGGCCACCGCCGTGGGAAACGGCGAGCAGCGCGGACTCCAGTACGAGACCGGGGACGGGGGAGAGTCGGAGGTCTCGGAGGCATCCGAGCAGTGCGTGCAACAGGTCCCCATGGGGGCGCACGTCCTCCTTGGCATCCACCGCGGCATGCAACCGCGTGCGCGCTTCGGCCAGCAACTGGCGCACGAAGACGTCCAGGGGGATGCCCGCCTGCTCCAATCGCCCCACCACAGCGAGCAGCGCCGGCTCGTCGGCGGCGGCCAAGGCGCGGAACACTTCGCCCACCTCTTCTGCGCCGGACTCGCCCACGCGCTGGCGGACGTCCGCCAGCGTGACGCTGTCGAGCGACTGCAGCTGATCCAGGAGCGAGAGCGCGTCGCGCAGTCCCCCCTGCGCATGGCGTGCGATGGCGCGCAGGGCATCACGTTCGATGGTGATCTTTTCCTGGTCTGCTACGTACTGGAGGCGGCGGATGATGTCCTCCTCGCCGATCTGCTTGAAGGTGAACCGTTGGCAGCGTGACTGGATAGTGGGCGGGATCTTCTGCAGCTCCGTCGTGGCGAGGATGAAGTACGCGTACGGGGGTGGCTCCTCCAGGGTCTTGAGCAGCGCGTTGAACGCCTCGCGCGTGAGCATATGCACCTCGTCAATGATGTAGACCTTGGCTGTGGAGACAACCGGAGAGAACTGGATCTTCTCCACGAGGGTGCGGATGTCGTCGATGCCGCGGTTGCTCGCAGCGTCGATCTCCACCAGGTCCACCAGCGAACCATCGTCCACCGCCTCCGTGATCTGGCGCTTGAGTGTGGCATCCTCCACGCCGCGCGTGAGCATGGCTTTGGCGAGGATGCGCGCTACGGAGGTCTTGCCCGTTCCACGCGACCCCGCGAAGAGGTAGGCGTGGGCCAATTTTTCCTGCGTGACGGCGTGCTCCAGGGTGGTGACTGCGTGGTCCTGCCCCGATACGTCGGCGAAGATCTTGGGCCGGTACTTCCGGTAGAGCGACATACCGCAGGAGGATAGGCCGGGAGCCCCCCGGAGTGAAGGGAGTCCGGTTGCTTCCTCGTGGTTGGACGGTATGCTCGGATGGCTATGAAACGCCTCTCCCTCCTCGCCCTGCCCCTGATGCTCGCGCTCACCGCGTGTGTCGACACCACCGGCCTCTCTGGCGAGCTCAAACACGCCGTCCGCGGCAACGCCAGCGCGCCCGTCGTCCTGGCCGAGTACGCCGATATCGAGTGCCCCGCGTGCCGCGCCGCGCACCTCACCCTAAACACGCCCCTCTTGGAGAAGTACGGCGCACAGGTGCGCTTCGAGTTCCGACACTTCCCGCTGCGCAATATCCACCGCTATGCGATGGACCTTGCCGAAGCCACCGAGTGCGCCGCCGACCAGGGCAAGTTTTGGGAGTACGTGGATCTCGCCTACGACAAGCAGGCCGAGCTGAAGAAGGGCTCGACGGTGGAGTGGGCCACGCAGCTCAAGCTGGACATGGATACCTTCGGCCGCTGCACGCGGTCGCACATCAAGCGCGAGGCGATTCTCGCCGAGTACGAGAGCGGCCGGAAGCTCGGCGTCACGGGCACGCCCACCTACTTTGTGAACGGCAAGCGGGTGGAGTCCACCATAGATGACATCTCCGCGGCCATCGACGCGGCCCTGAAGGGATCGGGACAGCGGCTCTGATCCGTCATCGCATTCTGAAAGACCTCCGGAGTGGAGGTCTTTTTGTTGTCGATGACGAGGTGATCGTCGCAACGGGCGATCTCCGAGATGCCGCTTGCAGCCGCGACCAGACACACATGCCCAGCCGCACTGGTCCTGCGGTGCGGACCGGCGAGGATGGCAGCCGCTTGTCCTTCTCGTCCAGCTGGCTCCACTAAAGGTTTCCCATTTCTTTGTGGCAAAGAAATGGGAGAAAGAAAGGCGCCCGCGCAAGAACTCGTCGGGCCCGCAG
>CAZYAK010000079.1:0-6151 GCA_964645935.1 uncultured Candidatus Peribacteria bacterium
TGGGAGCCGAGGAGGTTTTCTGGTCCGCTGACGACCAACCCTTGCCGCGACCTCTGGGTGAAGAGCGGAGGCGATCTCATGCTTCTGGAACATTCACCCCAGCATCTTCAGGAACTCCGCCTCATCAATCACCTTCACCTCCAGCGTCTTCGCGTCATCTAATTTGCTCCCAGCCTCCTCTCCCGCCAGCACAAAATCCGTCTTCTTGCTGACCGATCCGCTCACTTTGCCGCCGCGGTCCTTGATCATCGCCCGCGCCTGCTCGCGGCTGAGGGTGGGGAGGGTGCCGGTGAGGACGAAGATCTTACCCTCGAAGACCTGCTCCGCGGAGGAGCCGGCGGGCTGGAGGGCTACGACGCCGCTGTCTTCCATCTTGCGGAGCATCTCGGCGTTCGCGTCGTCGGAGAACCAGTCGAAGAAGGACCGCGCGTTCACCTCGCCGATGCCGTGGAGAGCGTTGAGACGTTCCATGCCGAGCTCCCGGACGGTCTGTACGATGTCTCCCGGCGCGATGCCCATCACCTCCACCTGGTGCTCGATGGGCCCGAAGAGCGAATCCTGCGGGCGGTCCAGGTCCTTCTCCGTCACCGTGAGCGTGCGCGTGGCCCACGCGATGCGCCTCCCGAAGACCTCGGCGGTCTCCCGTCCCACGTGGCGGATCCCGAGGCCGAAGAGCAGGCGCTCGATGGGGACGCGCTTGGCACGCTCGATGGAGCGCATGGCATTCTGCGCCTTCTGCTCCTTGAAGAGCGGCAGCTGGAGGAAGTCCGCCTCCGTGAGGGTGAAGAGGTCCGCGGGATCGTCGATGAAGCCGCCCTCTCGCAGCGCCTCGATGGTCTCGCCGCCCACGCCCTCGATGTTCAGGGCGTAGCGCGAGCAGAAGTGCTCCACGCGCTCCTGCTGCTGCGCGTTGCAGCGCGGGTTGGGGCAGCGGTAGGCCACCTCCTCCTCCGCGCGCGTCAGCGTCGTGCCGCAGCTGGGGCAGTCTTTCGGGAAGCGGAAGGGCTTGGCGTCCTTGGGGCGGAGGTTCTCCAGCACCTGCATCACCTCGGGGATGATGTCGCCCGCCTTGCGGACGATGACGGTGTCGCCGATGCGCACGTCCAGGCGCTCGATCTCGTCCTGGTTGTGCAGCGTCGCGCGCGTCACCGTGGTGCCGGCCAAGGGCGTGGGCGTGAGGTGCGCCACGGGCGTGATGGCGCCGGTGCGCCCCACCTGCAAGACGATGTCCAGGACCTGCGCGGACTTCTCCTCCGCGGGGAACTTGTACGCGCGCGCCCAGCGGGGCGCCTTGGCCGTGGAGCCCAGGTCGCGCTGGGTTTTCCGGTCATCCACCTTGAGCACGATGCCGTCGATGTCGAAGGGCAGGCCGGAGCGCTCCTTGGCCACGCGGTCATACACCCTCTGCGCCGCCTTGAGGTCCTTGCAGAGCACATACTGGCGGTGTGTGGGGAAGCCCGCGGCGTCCAAGAGATCCAAGAGCCCCTGTTGTGTGGTGATGCCCAGCGCGTCGGCGGCTTCGCCGTCGAGGCTGTAGCAGAACATCCGGAGGTCTCGGGACGCGGCTGCCTGGGGGTCGAGCTGGCGCACGGTGCCGGCGGCGGCGTTGCGCGGGTTCGCGAAGCGGTCCTCCTCCGGCAGGTTCGCGTTGGTTCGTTCCAGCGCGGCCTTGGTCATGTATACCTCGCCGCCCACCTCGAAGAAGCGCCCCACGTCCTTGCCCGCGTCGCCTAAGTCCACGGTGAGCGGAATACTCTCGATGGTGCGTACGGAATGTGAGACATCCTCGCCCTCCAGCCCGTTGCCGCGAGTGATGGCGCGCGCGTAGCGGAAGACGCCACCGGACTTCTCCGACGCGTCGCGCTCGTAGAGGAGGGAGATGTTGAGGCCGTCGATTTTGTACTCGCAGAGCAGCGGGAAGCTGCTGCTCTCGTCCCCCAGGAAGCGGCCCATGCCCTCCCACCATTCCTGCAGATCCTCCGGAGAGAAGGCGTCCGTAAGCGATTCCTTCTGGCGCAGGTGCCGCACCTTGGGCAGCCGCCCATCCAACGGAGACCCCACGCGCTGGGTGGGGGAGTCGGGCGTGATGAGCTCGGGGAACTCCTTCTCCAGGGCGATCAGCTCTTGCTTGAGGGAGTCACGCACGTCCTCCGACACCTCCGAGCGGTCCTCGATGAAGTACGCGCGGTTGAGACGGCGGATCTCCTCGCGGAGCTTGAGGACCCGTTGTTCAGCGCGCTTGCGATCCATGCGGGAAGAGTAGCGCAGGCGAGTGACACGTGACGAGTGGGCGAGTGACGAGTGCGTCCGTATGCCCAAACAGCTGGCCATACCGGCTCACTCGCCCACTCGTCACTCGCCCCCTACACTCCCACCCGTGCCGGTCTCCCGCACAGTCCAGCAGTCGGCAGTCCTCGTGTTCCTGGCAGTGACGCTCTCCGGGATCTGGTTTACGTTTACGCGCATCCCGGTGCCGTTGGTGCCATGGGAGCTCCAGTACTACAGCTACGGGATGATGGCGCCCTACCAGGGCGACACCCCGTGGAACGGCGACTTCCTCTACGAAGGGATGCTCCCGGATGGCACCTGGGAGACCATTACTACCGACCGCTACCTCCCGTACGGCTTTGGGGAGCGCAACGTGCGGAAGGTCCTGCGCAAATACGTCGGTAGCGGGCCTGGCGTGCGACAACGGAAGTTCACCGATTTTGCGTTGCAGCTCCTGGACCGCGAGCGTGAGCGCGGCAAGCCGTACCGTTCGGTGCGCATCACCTACGAACAATGGCCCCGCTCCAACGCGGGGTACGCCTTCCTCCGCCACGAGCCGTTCTTCCTGGAGCGCCAGCTCGTCACGCAAGTGCAATGAGCGCATCCTCCCGCCATCCGCCGGCTCTCACCCTCGCGGAGCGCATGCATGCCTTCGGAGCGGGGTGGGACCGCTTCTGGTTCCAGACCGGGCCGCCGCACCTGATTTCGGTCTTCCGTATCGCGTTTGGCGCCTTCTTGCTCTTCTACTGGGGACTCCGGATCCCGCACGTAGCGATGATGTACTCGCGCGAGACCATCTTGCAGCCGCTCATCGAGCCCACCACCCTCTTCGCCACCCTCTTCGCGCCGCCGCCGGCGTGGGCGGCGCAGATCATCTTTGCGGTCTTTTTTTCAGCACTCGTCCTCTTTACGCTCGGCGCGCGCACGCGCGTGGCCGCCATCATCACGCTCCTTCTGTACTGGTACTACTGGCAACTCTCGATCTTTCAGTTCGGCACGTCGTTCGACAAGATCTTCATGTTTGTCCTCCTGGTGCTTTGCTGCAGCGACTGCGGCAACACGTTCTCCGTGGACGCGCGCTTGGGCAAAGGCTCGTGGACGGCGTGGACGCCCGTCTCCATCCTGCCGCAGCGCATCATCGCGGTGCAGATCGCGGCCACGTACTTTGGGGTGGGGTGGCAAAAGCTCGTGCTGCCGGCGTGGCAGTCGGGGGAGGTGCTGGCGTGGGGCTTCACGGGGAGGTGGGCCACGCCCGCGGCGTGGTGGGTGGCGCGGCTCAACCTGCCCATGTGGGTGTGGGATTGGCAGGTGCACGTGGTGAAGCTCTTCGAGGCGCTCATCCCCTTTGCCCTCTGGCACCGGCGCCTGCGCTGGGTGGCCTTTGCCTCGGGCGCGCTCTTCCACACCGGCGTCACCGTGTTTTTGGCGATCTGGTGGTTTATGGTCCTGATCCCGGCGTACATCGTGTACTTCTCGCCGGAGGAAGTGCACGCATTCCTCAGTCGCGTGACGCGCGGACGGATCCGGTAAGGGGGCCGTGCGAGGCCGTCTCCATCCGCGTGGATGGCAGGCCGCTGTAGGAGACCAGGCTGTCAATGACAACCGTTTGCAATCCCGCCCCCTTCGGGAAGAATCCGCTCCGACTATGGCAGTTTCCAACAACACCGGCGCGCAAGTCTCCAAGATCGACGAACAGATCATCGATCTCCTCGCGGAGCGGGTGAACGCCTGCCAGAAGGCCCTGGAGGAGGACGAGCACGCCTTCGATGGTGCCGCCCAGGCCGAGATGGTCGCCGCTTGGGAAGAAGCCGCCGAGGAGCAGGGACTCAACATGGGCGTAATGAGCCACATCTGCAAGTTGCTCATCAAACTGTGCCAGGCGACGGAGGAGTGAGAGGTTCCTTCAGATGCGCTCAAGAGATCCCGCGTCGAGCAGCACCTCTTTTCCGACGGTCATCGGCTGCGGCACGAGCAGGCTGACCGTTGTTGCGTATGCGCCGCTGCCGGCGATCTGGTAGCCCTGCCGTTCGCTGCCGCGGTGGCGCACGACATAGGTCGCATCCCATTCGGCAAGATCGAAGAACTGGTCCACGAGATGGATCGCCTGGCGCCAATCGAAGCGTTTGCAGCTGTAGATATCCATGTGGATGTGCGGTGGCGCGTCCCGTTCCTCGAAGTAGTGGCCGGCAATGTGGCTGGTGGTGATGGGCTGCACGAACGAGAACCCCGGGAACCGTAGATCGGTCGCCGGATACATTCCCAAGGGGCTCAGCTCCTGCATGCCCAGGCGTGCCAGCAGGCTCTTGAGCAGGATGGCCGCCGTAGCCGGACCTTTTCCCATCGCAAACGGTCTGCGCATCGTCGCGTCCAAGATCAGGACATGGTGCTCAAGGACGAAATCCGCTGCGGGCATGGCGTTGGGGGAAGGAACTTGTAAAGGTAAATGAACATCCGACTTCTGTACACAAGAACGCGGCGCAAAGGCGTTCTGGCGGGGCGCTCTCGCGGGCCGTCTATGCCGCGCTCTAGGCATCGATTGGCCAAAAAGGCTGATTTTTGCTATACTGTCCGGTAATGGACAAAAATACCATCAACCCTATCCTGGAGAAGGCCGCTGAGACGGGCGCCTCCGACGTGCACATCGCCGCTGGTGCGCCGGTGCTCTTCCGTATCAACGGGGAGCTCGTGGCGCAGACCAAGCAGTCGCTCACGGCCGAGCATGCGGAGGAGTGCATTACTTCGGTGCTCACCCCCGAGGAGCTCAAGCGGTTCCAGGCGCAGCGTGAGATCGATGTCTCGTACGCGCTCAAGAACGGTGTGCGCCTGCGCGTGAACTGCCACTACGAGCGTGGATCCATGGGCCTCGTCGCCCGTATCATCCCTACCGTCATTCCCTCTCTAGAGGAGTTGGGCCTGCAGGAACTTAGTGGGCACTTCCGCACCATCCGCCAGGGCTTGGTGCTCTTTACGGGCCCCACGGGATCGGGCAAGTCCACGTCGCTGGCCGCCATCATCCAGTCCATCATGGCGGAGCGCGCGGCCAACGTGATCACCTTGGAGGATCCCATCGAGTTCCTGTTCCAGCCCACGCAGGGCATGGCGCGCCAGCGGCAGTACGGGGAGGACTTCCTCTCGTTCGCCGAGGCGCTCAAGCACGTGCTGCGCCAGGATCCGGACGTCGTCCTCGTGGGCGAGATGCGCGACCCCGAGACCATCGCCGCCGCCCTCACGCTGGCCGAGACGGGCCACCTGATCTTCGCCACACTGCACACGCCCAATGCCTCCCAGACAGTGGATCGCATCATCGACGTCTTCCCGCCGCACCAACAGGGCCAGGTGCGGTCGCAGCTCTCCATGTCGCTGCGCGCCATCGTGGCCCAGCGCCTGCTGCCCAAGGAGGGCGGAGGACGCGTGGCTGTGCGAGAGGTGCTCATCAACACGCCGGCCGTCGCCCATACCATCCGAGACAATCGCGCCCAAGAGCTCAAGTCCGTCCTCCAGACCAACGAGGGCATCGGCATGTGCACCTTCGAGAAGGGCGTGAAGACCCTCTACAAGGATGGGCTCCTCTCCAAGGAGACGTACGAGTTCGCGGTGGCGAGCCTGTAGGATCCGTCATCCCCTTGAGACTCTTAGATTTGTGGGCGGATACCGCATTCTCTGTTCTTCTTAAACGATAATTCACTGCTGGATAGTCCCTCGCAGACGCGCGTTAGCACGGGAAAGATGTCTGTGCTATAATGTAAGGATGCTTTTAAAGGCGGGATTACACAGAAGCACTTAAGAAAACAATGATTCACCCTCCCCCCAATACGGAAAAAACACCCCCCAGCCCTTCCCAGGGAGATGCTGGAAGCGGGCTGGTAAGATTTATTTATGATCA
>CAZYAK010000080.1:0-6136 GCA_964645935.1 uncultured Candidatus Peribacteria bacterium
CGTCCCAAGCCCACGACGCGACGTCCTTGGCTGGGTGACGGGGATCGCGTACAAAAAAATGGGGAACTCTTGGCCAAGCTGACCATGCGAATACGAAGACGATCGAAGCCATCGCAAAAAAAAAGACCTCCATGCGAAGGTCTTCCGAAATCACACTGTGTCCCTTACAGGTACTTCTTCGCGACAGAAGCGCCGAGGGCCAAGCCCATCACGAGCGTGGAGGCCCAGACAATGGCCGGGATGGACGAAGCGGTGCGGAAGGGCGAGAGGAAGCGGCGGGTGTTCTCCAACGGTCCGGTGTTGTCGCTGAGGCCCGTAGCGGGAAGACGGTTGATGATGGCCACGAGGGAGGACGCGGTCTGCGGACCGGCGGTGCCGACGGCGGCGGAGACAGACGTGCGCACCTGCTCACCGTGCGCGAGCGAGGCCGACACGGCAATGCGCAGGCGCAGTGCACGCTTCTGGCCGGGCTGCAGGTCCGAGACGATCCACTGGATCGTGCCGGCGCCGGTTGTGCCGTCGCTCTCCAGCACCGTGAGCTGGGCGGGCACGTAGCCAAACGTCACCGGAAACTCCGGCAGAACGGATGCCGACGTGTTCTTGAGTGTGATGATGTAGGACAGCGTGTCCCCCGCGCGGGCCTCGCCGCGGTCGGCGTCCATATGGATTTTGAGGCCGCCGGTCACGGGCTGCGTGGGTGCGGACGAGACGGCCTCGCGCGTGATCGCCGAGGAGACGGATCGCGAGGAGGACGACTGAAGCGTGAAGAACGGCGCACCTTTGGAGGTGGACAAGCTGCGCACGGAAGACGCGGCACGGGAGCTGAAACGGCCCTCGCGGGACACGGGACGGGAGCTGACGCGGCCCTCGCGGGACACGGAACGGACGGACGATCCCGTGCCCGTGCTGGTGGCGCCAGGCGTCCGGCCGCCGGAGCAGGCGGTGAGGATCAGCAGGATGGCGCAGGCGATGAGGGCAAACCGGAACGTGCGCATGGGTATGCAGAAAAAGGGGGGAAGCATAGTATTCTGTACATACGGCGTCAACGCGATGTGGACACCTTATCCCGGCAAGCCGATACTGGTCCCTGTGCGCGTGTCCTTGCTCCTCGCTGCCCTCTTTCATATCCAAGCAGCACAGGCGGTCCCGCCCCCGGATTTCCTCTTTAACGTCGCTTCCCAGCTGGGCACGTTCTTCACGGTGTTCGCGCTCCTCTTCAGCGCCGTGGCGGGAGGGGCGTTGACCTCTTTTAAGGGCCTGTGGAGCCGCGTGCGTCAGAAGAAGGCCTTCTGGATCGGTCTGGTGGTAGCCATTGTGGGGATATCGCTCCTGCTGGCGTGGCTGGCGGAGGGGGTCCGGCAACGGCAACTTTCGGAGCAATGGCTGTTGGAGGCAGATCAGCGCGCGGCCGTCACGGAAGAAGAAGTATCGTCCGTGGATGCGTCCGCCGAGGCGCTTCCGATGCCCCCAGAGCCCGAAGCCCCCGTGACTGAGCAACCCGAAGATCCAGGCGAGACACTGCTACGCGCCTACTATGCCGACATCGACGCAGGGCGGCTGGATGACGCGTACGCCGTATCCACCCGGGTCGTTCCGCTGGAGACGTTCCGCAATTGGTACCGCGACGTCACGGACGTCGAGGTGGAGACGCTGCGCAAGATCGATAACGGACGGTACGCGGTCGGCATCACCCTGCATGAAGGAACGGTCGTAACTCGCTACGCCGTGCTCCTGACACTCGGCACGGATGCGGCGGGTGGCCTGCGTATCGCGGATTCCGACGTGCGCACTGTGCAAGAAGCAGATGGCGCCAAGGCCGCACCGGAAGGCTACGCGGGCGGGACGGTGCGGGCGCCCACGGGCCCGACATCCGTCAGCAACGATGCATTCAAGGCGGCCCTGACAAAGGGGGAGGTATTCGTTCTGGACGCGCGCGAGGACGAAGAATTCGACATCGGACACTTCCCCGATGCGCTGCACGTGCGCGCGGCGGACCTGTTCGTGGGCGGCTGGGTGGCGCTGCCCACCGACCGCCCGGTGTACGTGTTCTGTTGGTCGGGGCTCCGCGGCAAGGAAGTAGCAGAATTTCTCCGGGACAAGGGTATCGACGCGCGGCACCTGGAGGATGGTGCCAACGGCTGGGTGGCATCGGGGGGGCTCTGGAACGGCGGCGGCGTGCGTTTCGTGGAGCGCCATCCCGAGGAGCGCTACAGCCTCGTCTTCACCACGGCGCAGGTGCGCGAGTGGCAAGCGAAGGGCGTCGTGCTCGTGGACGCGCGCCAGGAGGCGTCCTACGCGCGCTGGCACATCCCCGGCAGCGTCAACCTGCCCGTGCTGCACACGCCGTCAGCGGAGCTGGACGCGGCGCTCGACGCCGTGCCGCAAGGCAGAGTCATCACGGTGTGCGACGACTACGTGAGCTGCTTTGACGCGCGAGTGACCGGACTCAAGCTGGAACGCAAAGGCCACGAATTCCTCGGCCGCTACAACAAACCGTGGGAGTACCGGGATACTCGCTGAAGCAGAGCACGGATGGCCGTTCTCCCCTAGACTGATCCCCTCCCATGCCGACCGTCCTCCTCCCCGCCGACATCTTGCGAGCCCCCGTGTCCGTGGGTCCCAAGGCGCGTGCGTTGGCCAAGCTCGCGGAGCTGGGGTTTCACATCCCGGCGTTCGTGGCCGTGACGGCAGAAGCAGTGGCCACGCTCCGGTCCGATCCGGCGGCGGCCGAACGTCTCGCCGCGGAGGCGCGATCGATGTTGCCCGAGAAACGCTACGTCGTCCGGTCCGCGGGGTTCACCGAGGACAGCGCTGCGTCTTCCCGCGCGGGTGCGTTTTGCACGGAGCTCGACGTTGCGCCCGAGGCATTGGCACAGGCCATCCAAGCCGTGGCGACCGATGCGGTCCTGCAGGGGGAGGAGCGCTTCTCACTGATCATCCAAGCCTTCATCCCGTGTGACGTCTCGGGTGTCACGTTCACGCGCAGCCCTCTCGGCGGACGCGAGATGGCAGTGGAGTGGCACAAGGGACTCGGTCCAGACCTCGTCGGCGGCAAGGTCGCGCCCGCGCGCGTCGTTTTCCACCGCACGCAGGCGCTGCCGCGGACGGGGCTGCCGGACTTCGCGTACGCCGTGCGCGAGTGGAAACGCATCGAGGAGGCGTTTGGCTTTCCGCAGGACATCGAGTGGGGTATCTGGAAGAAAGACTGGTACGTGCTGCAGTCGCGTCCAGTGACGTCTCTCACCGAGCACGACCACCGGATGTTCTCGCTGCTGGACAGGACGCTCCCGAAGGAGCCGTTCCTCTACGAGAAGACCGAGGTTACCGAGATGGCCCCCTGCCCCTCGACCGCCACACTGAGCCTCCTCAGGCGCATCTACCGCACAGGCGGCCCCGTAGACACAGCATACGCAGAGCTCGGCTTCCGCTATCGCGCGGACGACTTCCTAGTGCTCGTGGCCGGGCAGCTCTACGTGGACCGTGAGAAGGAGTTGCGCACTATCCTCCCCTCCTTCTCGCACGTCACGCGCTCGGGCTCGCCGACGTTCCGGCGCCTGCAGGGATTCTGGACCACTGTCCACAATGTCGGCGCCACGCAGAAGGTAGATCCGCATGCTGCGCTCCCCGCGCAACGCCTACGCATCGTCGAGTGGCTCGCACGCGCGCAGCCGGACGTACACCTCCAAGACGCGCTCCGTCAGTTTGACGAAGCGTACGCCGTCATCGTCGCCGTCAACGTGTGTGCGGCCAAGGCGCTCACGTCGCTCCAACGCGCGGTACAGGGTGAGCCAGTGCACGTACCCACCCTCCTCACCGCCGCTCTGTTCCCCTTGGATCCGCTGCCACCCCCGCCGCGCGGATTGCTGGGCAACACCCTGGAACTCTCGGACCTGAGCCCGCTCTTCGCCTCCGCTTCCGCGCTCTCCCCGCACTTTGAGACGACGCGCTGGTGGGAAGCACTCGCAGCCGAGAAGCGCACATCATTGGAGCCGCTGATCCGCTCCGCCCAAGCCTACTCAGCGCTGCGCGAGGCGGGGCGCTGGCTCACCGTGACGTTGGTACAGACGCTGCGCGACGCCGTTCTTCGTTCCGCCAAGACTGCGGGGTTGGACCACACACTGGCCTACGACGCCACACTGGAAGAGCACCTAGCCGGGAACCTCGACGCTTCGCGCTGCGCGGAGCGCCACGCCGAACGCGTATCCGTCGCCGCCTTCGCGCTGCCGCCACGCCTCAGCCACCGCGCCGAGGCCGTAGACGCCAAGGATCCCGTGGGGGTCTCGCCGGGCACGGCCACCGGGCTGCTGGTCACACCCGAGATGCTGCCCTCCGCCGCCGGGCCCGTGATCCTGGCCGTCTCCTCGCTCTCGCCCGATCTCACGCGACACTTCGGACGCGTGGGCGGCATCGTCGCCGAGCACGGCGGACTGCTCTCGCACTTGGCCATCGTGGCTCGCGAACGTCGTCTGCCTGTAGTCGCCAACTTTCCGCTGTCCCAGCGTGACGTGCGCCCGGGCGACGTGGTGGACCTCAATGGGACGACGGGTGAGGTGCGAGTGCTCAAGAAAGGCGACGCACGCTGAAGGGATGAGCGGAGCAGAGGGCGCAGAGGGGACAGAAGGGACAGAGGTATGGAAGTGCTGGTGCGTACGAAGGTCTTTTGATGAAGCCTCTGTCTTTTGCGGCAGATCCGGTCCCATGCTTCGCAAAAAAGCGCAGCAGTTCAGCTACATACACCTCACCTTCAAGCACAACGCGCCACCTCTGTCCCCTTTGCGACTTTTGTCCCCTTTGCCCCCTCACTCACAGGCTCATCTCCAGCATCACCGGGAGGTGATCCGACGCGTGCACGCCTTCCATGACGCGGGCGTTGACGGTGCCCAGGGCGCGCGGGCAGAGGAAGAGATCGAGCGTCTTCTTGGGCTTGGAAGCTGGGAACGTAAACTGCGCGGGCGTGACGATCTGCAGGTCACAGGCCTTCGCCAGCTGCTTCAGCTCCCCTGTGCCCTTGAAGATGTTGAAGTCCCCGCAGACGATGACATTGCCCTTCTCGTCGATGATCTCCTTGAGCTCGGCGCACTGGCGCGCTCGTACGCGGCGGTTCAGTGAGAAGTGCACGATAAGCAGCGAGAGGTCGGGGCGCAGCTTGATGTCGTAGATCAGCTTCTTGGTGCCGTTTTTGAAGTACACCTTGTCGAAGGTGAGGTCTCCCTTGGCGAAGAAGCCGTTGCAGTTGTCGCGGAAGAACGGGAGTTTACGAAGTACGCTCTGGAGTCCGTACTTGTTGTCCATGTCCGAGCACGTGTAGACGTGCGGGTGCGGCACACAGCCTGTCTTGCGGTGAATCTCCACGAAGCAGCACACATCGGGCTGCTCACGCTGCATGAGGTGGTAGATCGCCATGCGCACCTTCCGGATGATCTGACGGGGTGTGTAGACGTACCGGTAGAAGCGCAGCAGATAATCCCGGATTGATCCGTCGAGCGCAGTACCGTAGCCGACATTGAACAGCAGGATGCGGAACTTCTGAGCGGACATAGGCTCTGTTCGAAGGCGAAGTGTATCAGGATTTGTGTTCATATTATACTATAATTTGGGTTTTTCCGCAAATACCAGCCCTGATCCTCTCGCAAGGATGCGTGAATGTGGCCTGCTCACGATCCGCCGAAGGCGACCGCCCCGGCGACCGCCAAAGTCGCCAAGAGAACACCTCCGATGCCCTGGAGGATCGCCGCCCAGCGCCACAGCATCGGCGGCGTCGCCCAACAGTATAGAGTATCTGGCGGCAGGAACTCACGGGCGAGGCGCAGTTGCGCGAGACAGTGCGCCTGGCCCAGCACGTAGACGGTGCGGGGATCGCGCTCCGCATGCCGCAGGACCTCCCGGAAGATGCTGCGGTCACGCTCCGGGTGCGTGAGCGTGGCATTGAAGGCCTTCACGAGGGCGTTGCGGCGCACCATCGCCTCCAGTTCCTCGCGCGTGAGCCCACGGCCCCCCTTGCGGCGCGCCTCCAGGTACGGGGCCGATGCCTCCGTCGCGCCGAGCTGGGTCTGCAGCTCGTCGATGTGCTCCCCGATGGCGCCGTGCACGGAACGCTGTTCGATGGGGAACACCGCCACGCGAGGATCGAACACCT
>CAZYAK010000081.1:0-1273 GCA_964645935.1 uncultured Candidatus Peribacteria bacterium
AGTAAAGTTATTGTCGCCATGCTCCATGAGTTTTCTGATTTGTTGTCCCATTCGGTAAGCGCACTTATAGGTCACTCCGAGGTGTCTTTGAAGTTCTTTAGCCGATACTCCGTTTTTAGACTGGCTCATTAAGAAGATGGCGAAAAACCAGAGCGTGAGTTTTGTAGAGGACTTGTGAAAGATGGTTCCAGCTACAGGGTGAATCTGTGTGCCCGTTTCGCTGTGAGCATAGCACTTTCTTTTAGCGACTCGATAGTATTTCTTGAAGTCTGCAATATGTCCGAACCTTTGAGCAAAGAGATAGTCTAAGCAAGTATCATCATCTGGGAATTGAGCCTGAAAGTCTTTGATCGTGTACTTCATCTGTAGCAGTTATGTGCTTACAGATTAGCAGGTGGCTTACTTGCTGTCAAGGGATAGTTACCAAAACTTAAATACTTTGGTGGGCAATACTGGATTCGAACCAGTGACCTCACGAATGTGAATCGTGCGCTCTAACCAGCTGAGCTAATTGCCCGAGGTCTATGAGATGTCCCTATTCTGGAAGGATCGCGTCGTCTTGTTTCCGGAAGCCCGCTCCGCATACTGGGCCTGCTGAGCTCGTTGCCCGGGGTCGGAACCGGATTTTGGAGCAATCCGGGTGGAAATGCAACGAGTGTTGGGGAGTTCGATTTCCTCATTTCCCCGGGCAAAACCGCCGATCCACCGGTGAATCATTGACCTCCACCCTCCGAAACCGCACGCTCCCGCCCATGCCCACACGTATCTTCGGGATCGCTGCGGCCGCCTACGGCCGCGAGGTGCACAAGTTCACCGCCTCTGTGGTGGAGGGCGACAGCAAAGAAGACACGCACGTCAGTGAGACGTGGACGATGCCTCTCGACGTGCGCTCACTTACCTCCACGCGCGAGGCGTTCCAGCGACTCCTGTTGATGGCAACGAAGGTGGGGAAGTCGCAGCGGGAGGCGCACCCCACGCTCCAGGCACCCATGGTCTTCGGCGCACCGGAGGGCTTTCCCGTTCACGCGCTGGAGCGGGCCATCCGCGCAGCATGCGCGGGGCTGCTCGCGCCCAATCCCAACGCGGCGGCGTATGCCAAGCGCCGAGCGAAGTGCGTCAATTTGTCCGCTGATCGCGAACCCCCATGGAGTGAGCGTGAGGCCGGCAAGGCGGTGGGGCGCATCGGGGACATCGTGGCACTCCACCTGCAGCGCCACGGCGGACGCGCGGATGGCGCTGTCCGTTTCCAGCCGCGCTCTTTTGGCGCACAAGA
>CAZYAK010000081.1:1373-5981 GCA_964645935.1 uncultured Candidatus Peribacteria bacterium
TCCCCACAACATCGCGCTCAAGGTGCCGGACGATCCGCCCGCGCCCGTGTTTGCAGACGTCACGACCACGTACATGGGCGATCTTCGCGACGACCTGGAAGGCACACAGCCCGGCGTGGTGCTGGCGCGCCTTCCGGAGACGCCCGGAACATGAGCCGCCTGTCGCCATCCGCGTCCACAACGGGTCGTGACGGTGTCCTTGTGCTTTTTCGCCGATTTCGTGAAGGAAGATCCTTCTGGCTGTGCACCGCGCCCGGATCGTAACCGGCCGAGGCAAAAATGTGTTGTATTATCCTATTGTACAAACATTGCAACATCACGGGTTTGACCGTCCGCAGCCAAATGCGGACAATTCGTCCCTTTTACCTCTCCCAAGCTCTCGCATGGTCTCCCTCAAGAAGTGCGCCGCCGCAACGATGGCGATCGCCACCCTCGCCGGTGTCGGCGCCACGGCGCTGCCCCAGACGGCGTCCGCCTCCTCGCACCGCGAGGCTCCCCTGAGCAGCACGATGCCCCAGGCGGATCTCACGGACTTCTATCTGTTCAAGAGCCCCGACCGTCCGGACACGGTCACACTCGCGCTCTCCGTGCTGCCCTTTGAGGAGCCGGCCGGCGGCCCGAACTTCTACGCGTTTGGCGACAACGTGCTGTACGAGATGCACATCGACAACGACGGCGACGCCCGCCCCAACATCACCTACCAGTTCCGCTTTAAGACCATCAACAAGACGCGCAACTCGTTCCTGATCAACACGACGCCGGTGACGGGCTTCAACGGCCCCAACACCCGCCAGATCTACGACGTGATCAAGATCGAGAACGGCCAGCGCGCCGTGATCGGCACCAATCTGCCGGTCCCCCCGTCCAACGTGGGTCCGACCTCCATGCCCGACTATGAGCAGAACCTGTTCGCACCGGCCGTGCGCCAGCTCCCGAACAACGTCCAGGTGTTCGCCGGCCAGACCGATGATGCCTTCTTCGTGGATCTCGGCGGCGTCTTTGACCTCCTCTCGCTCCGCAACCCCGGCGTCGACGGCCTCAAGGGCTACAATGTCCAGAGCATCGCCATCCAGGTACCCATCAGTCAGCTGACCAGGACCAAGAACCAGCCGGCCGCCGCCAGCCCCGACGCCGTCATCGGTGCCTGGGCCCAGACCTCCATGCAGGCTGCCCGCGTGCTCCGCAACGACGGCAGCACGACCGACGCCGGCCAGTGGGTCGGGGTCTCGCGCCTGGGCTCGCCCCTCGTCAACGAAGTGGTGATCCCCCAGAAGGACAAGGATCGCTGGAACGCCTCGGTCCCGTACAACGACGCCCAGTTTCTCAACAGCGTGCTGGATCCTGAGCTCGCCCGCCTGCTCCAGGCCAAGGGTGTCAACGTGCCCCCGGCCCCCCGCGACGACCTCGCCGCGATCTTCCTGACGGGCCTCCCGACGCCCCCGAGCCCGGTGCTCACGCAGCCTGCTGCCGTGCGCGGCGCGGAGATGCTCCGCCTCAACACGGGCGTGGCCGTCTCGGCCTCCCCGAGCCGACTCGGCGTCCTTGGCGGTGACATCCAGGGCTTCCCCAACGGCCGCCGCCTCTTCGATGACGTGACGGACATCTCCGTCCGCGCGGTCGCCGGCGCCGTGTACCCGCTCCTGCACCCCACCTTCACGGCCGATCCGGCCACGGGACTCCTCGGTGACGGCGTGGACTACAACGACAAGCCCTTCCGCTGCGCCTTCCCGTACTTCGCCATGCCGTTCGACGGCAAGAGCAGCGTGCCCCACGGCAACGCCACCACGCAGACCTCCCTCGCCCAGTGCGGCGTGACGTCGTCCTCTTCGTCCTCCGTGACGAGCTCGGCCGCGTCCTCCGTCACCAGCTCCGCCGCGTCCTCCGCGGTCTCGTCGGCTGTGAGCAGCGCGACCTCGTCTGCCGTGAGCTCGGCCGCGTCCTCCGTCACCAGCTCCGCCGCGTCCTCCGCGGTCTCGTCGGCTGTGAGCAGCACGACCTCGTCTGCGGTGAGCTCGGCTGCGTCCAGCGCCGTCTCATCCGTCGCCGTGGCGCCGGCGTGCGCCGGCAAGACGGCCACGATCTACGTCAACAGCCTAAACGTCATCGTCGGCGGTCCCCAGGACGGCCGCAACTTCCAGGGCTTCCTCCAGGGCACGACGGGTGACGATGTGATGGTCGGTACCGCCGTGGCCGACACGATCTTCAGCTTGGATGGCAACGACACCGTCTGCGCCGGATCCGGCAACGACTACGTCAATACGGGCGCCGGCAACGACGTCGCCTTGGGCCAGGACGGCCACGACACCATCGACCTCAGCTTCGGCAACGACCAGTCCGACGGTGGCGATGGTCATGATGCCTTGAACGGCGAGGATGGCACGGATGCCCTCGACGGTGGCACGGGTGTCGACACCTGCCGCAACGCCGAGACGGTCGCCAACTGCGAGGCTACCGCGTACCGCCCCTCCGCCACGGTGACGTTCCAGTGGATGCCGGGCTACGTCGGCTGATTTCTCCCGCATCGTGCGAAGAACGAGGGCGCTTCGGCGCCCTCGTTTCGTAGGCGCGAGACTCACTCCTGTACTCGGGCGTTGTATGAAGAGGCGCATACGCTCGTCTCCAGAGACGGACGCCTCCTCCGGGGGCTCAGATGCAGACGCTGAGCCGTTCCGTGCAACCGGTCCGCTCACGCGGCGCCGTCCGCCAGCACCTTCCTGGCGCGCTCCACGTTCTTCTCGTCCACGAGCAGCTCATGCGGGCCCGTGAGCATCCCGAGGCCCCCCAACAGCGCGTCGCCCCGCTGGTGGAGCCGGGCCTGGCAGGGGATGTCCGCGTCTTCCAACTGGCCCTTGGCGATCATGGCCATGAGCTCGTTGGGGAAGGCTTCGACGACGATCCAGGCGGGGGAGGGCATGCGCCTACGCTAGCGAAACGCGCGGGGGTTTGAGGATTGACATAAGTCATGAATAGGACAGAATATCATCGTGGTTTCCAGACCGGAGTAGCCAATCTCCGGAGGAGGAATGTATGACCACGTCGCTTCTTCACAACGACGGGCTGTTGACGCCCGACGCCGCCGACCTCGTCCACGCCTTGCTGTGTCAGCACGGCGACACCGGAGCCGCCCCCGATGGGGTCGCCGCCGCCGTCGGTCGCTTGCGCGCCGTGGGCCTCGACGCCCCGCGCAAGAGGCTCGATGACGGGGCGCGCAACGCCCTCGCCGCTCGCAAAGACCTTCTGCCCAGATTCGAAGGGCTCGGTCTCGTCCGGGACGTCCTCGCCACGGGGACCGTCCGCCACATCATCCTGTTTGGCGCGCGATTCGTCGCGATCGCCAAGCGCATCGAGGTGCTGCGCCGGGCCCTCAAGGCCGGTCTCGTCCCCGACGACGGCTGCCGCGTCTACCTGCTGTCCGGGCACCGGCTCGTCGATCTCGACGAGAAGGACCTCGTGCGCGCGCTCCCCGCGTGCCCGCACCTGACCTGCTCGTTGCCCTGGATGGGCGACCCGCCCGTCCGCTCCCGATCTGATCCGGCCCCGGTCCAGGCCGCCCCGTCGTGAAGAAGTCAGCCTGCCCTTGTCATGAGGGCGGGCTGGTTTCGCATGCCCGGATCAGATCAGCGGCTCCTCGAACGTCTCCTCCGCGGCGATCTCGTCTTTTTTCGGTGGCTCCGACGCCGCCTCGTCCCATTTCTTCAGCATCGTCTCCACCTCCGCGCGCGGCAGGCAGTACTTGGCGCGCGAGGCCGCGATGATCTCCTTGGAGTAATCCTGCCCCAGGACGGGCGCGTCCAGCGTCCGGCCGGAGAAGGCCTCCCGCAGCTCGCCGTTGACCGACATCTTGCAGTAGAACTCGCGCACGCCCAGGTTGATGATGTCGCGCTCCTTGAAGACGGGGTTGTACTCCTCGGCGAGGATCGCTGCATCCTCCGCGCCTACGCGGAAGCTGATCATGGAGCCCACGTTGCCGAACACGGTCTTGCGCACCACATCGCTCAGCTGCCCCATGTACTGGTGTGCGATCGTCAGATTGAGCCGGTACTTGCGCGCCTCGGAGAGGATCTCCGCGAAGGTGTCCGTGGCGAAGTTCTGGAACTCGTCGACGTACAGCGAGAAGTCCGTGCGTTGTTCCTCGGGCGTGTCCGCGCGGCTCATGGCGGCTTGGTAGAGCTTGGTGATGAACATCGAGCCGATGAGCGACGAGTTCTCCTCGCCGAGGAGGCCCTTGGAGACTTTCATCAGGAGGATTTTCTTCCCGTCCATGATCTCCCGGATATCGAACTTGGTCTTCGGCTGCCCGATCATGTTGCGGATCATGTTGGTGGCCACGAACTGGCCCACCTTGTTGAGCAGCGGCGTGATGGCGTCGGCGTCGAACTTCTCGCTCCACGCCGCGAACTCCGAGACCCAGAAGCTCTTCACCACGGAGTCCTGGATCCGGGACACGATCTTCTGGCGGTAGTTCTTGTCCGTGAGCATCTTGAGGATCGAGAGCACCGTGGTGTTGGGGCTGTCGAGGAGCGCCAGCGTGGTATAGCGGAGGACATGCTCTAAGCGATCCGACCAGTTGCTGCCGAAGAGCTTCTTGAAGATCTGCAGGAAGCCGAT
>CAZYAK010000082.1:0-5848 GCA_964645935.1 uncultured Candidatus Peribacteria bacterium
ATGCTGGACCTCGGCGTGAAGTACGGCGTCATCGAGAAAGCGGGTGCATTCTTCCGCTACGGCGAGGACACGCTCGGTCAGGGCCGTGAGCAGGCGAGGTTGGCGCTGGTGCAGGACAAAGCGCTCTTCAAGAAGTTGGACAAGGAGATCCGAGCCGTCGCGATCCCCGCGGTTTAAGCCCGGCCTTCCCATAGCTGTTTATGCGCGGTCCGGATCTCTTCCGGGCCGCGTTGCGTTGGCGGGCATGCGCGCTACCCTCGTCGCATGGACAATACGCTCTACTCCGGCCACGGTTGGGACATCCGCCTCGAGGAGGCAGCACTCCCCGACGGGCGCATCAAAGCCACGGCCCGCATCCACGCCTGCGACACCGCGCACATCCTGGCGTTCCCGGAGCCCGGGACCATCCTGATGCTCCACGAGTACCGGCCCTTCTACGGCGAGTGGGTCTGGATGCTCCCCAGCGGGAAGGTGGACAAGGAGCCGGATGTCCTCGTGGCCGCGCAACGCGAGCTGCGGGAGGAGACCGGGTATCGCGCCGGGCGCATCCGGCCGTACTTCACGGCCCGCCACACCGAACGCATCGTGTACCGCTGCCACGTCTTCCTGGCCGCGGATCTGACCAAGGATCCCCTGCCCCAGGACGCCGACGAGCTCATCGAGGTGCACGCGCTCCCGGTCGATGAGGCGCTCGCCAAGGTGCTCGGGATGGAGACGGTCCACACGGCCAGTGCCCTGGCCCTGCTTCGCTACGTCCACGAACGCCCGAACATCTGATCTCCAAGCGAACAATCGGGGTTTTCCACATCTCCTCCACACTGGGCCCCCGCACAGCAGCAGATTCCCGGCCGGGAGCACTTGGAACGCGACCGTCCATCCGTACAATCCAGGGCTCATGACGTCGATCCCGACCGCCACGCTTCTGGAGGGGCAGCCCCATTCGGCTGAGGCCGAGCGCACCGTGCTAGGTGCACTCCTTCTGGATCCCGAAGCCATCATCAAGGTGTCCGACCTCCTCACGCCGGAGGATTTTTACGACCCCACCTACCGCCTCATCTACTCCGCGGTCTACGGCCTCTACCAGGAGCACGAGCCTATCGACTTCGTCACGGTGGCCAGCCGGCTTGCGGACAACAAGAAAATCCAAGATGTGGGCGGCTCGGCGTTCCTTGCGGAGCTGGCGTCCAGCGTCCCCACCTCATCGCACGTCTACCAGTATGGCCAGATCGTGAAAACCAAGGCAGTGCATCGCCGCATCATCGAGGCTGGCCAGCGCATCACTGCGCTCGGGTACGAAGTGGACAAGCCCGTGGGCGAGCTGCTGGACACCGTGGAGAAGACGGTGTTTTCCATCAGTAACAACTTCATTAAGGAAAAGTTCGTGCACATCCGCGAGGTCCTGGACGCGCGCTACGAGCTCTTCGCCGAGATGCACGAGGCCCCGGACAACAACGCCGTGAAGGGCGTGCCCACGGGGTTTCTGGCGCTGGACGGCAAGCTCTCGGGCTTGCAGCCGAGCGACCTCATCATCCTCGCCGCGCGCCCTTCCATGGGGAAGACGTCGCTCGCGCTCAATATCGCCATGAACGCCGCGGTTAAGAACCACAAGACCGTGGGCGTGTTCTCCCTGGAGATGAGTAAGGAGCAGCTCGTGGACCGCCTCTTCGCCTCGATGCTCGGTGTCGATTCCTGGAAGCTCCAACGCGGCAAGCTCGACGATTCGGATTTCCAGAACATGGGCCCCATCATGGACGAGCTCAACAAAGCCAACTTGTTCATCGACGACTCCGTGGCCTCCTCGCTCCCAGAGCTGCGCGCTAAGGCTCGCCGCCTCCAGATGGAGCACGGGCTGGACCTCCTCATCATCGACTACCTGCAGCTGATGAGCACCGGCAACAACAACTACGCCGGCAACCGCGTGCAGGAGATCTCGGAGATCTCCCGCGCACTCAAGCAGATCGGCCGCGAGCTGCACGTGCCGATCATGGCGTTGTCGCAGCTTTCCCGCGCCGTCGAAACGCGCCCCGGCAACATCCCGCAGCTCTCGGACCTGCGTGATTCCGGCTCTATCGAGCAGGATGCAGACGTCGTGCTGATGCTCTACCGCGAGGACTATTACGAGGAGGATTCCGACCGCCCCGGCATGACCGACGTCTATATCCGCAAGCACCGCAACGGTCCGGTGGGCCGCGTGGAGCTGCTGTTTAAGCGTGAGCAGATGCGCTTCTACGACGTGGATAAGCAGCATACGCGCGACGGGGGCGAAGACGAATAGTCGGTGTGAAGCATCAGACAGATTCTTCTCATGGGATTTCGCTCTGAACTGTCTGTATACTCGTTCGCATGAACTCTCTCGCTCCCTTCCCAGCGATCGTGCGCCCGGAACTCACGCCCGTTGCCATCCTCCTGTACGCGTTCTTCGCCTTTGCGCTGGGCCTCGCACTCACGCCGTGGTTCATTGCGTTCCTGCGCAAGAATCGTTTAGGCAAGCAGCTACGTGTGGAGACCGTGGATGGCCGCGAGGCGTCCATCTTCCGCAAATACCACGAGAAGAAATTCGGCACACCCACCATGGGCGGCATCCTCATCTGGGGGGCCATCGTCCTTACGGTGGTGTTCTCCCGCGTGCTGTCGTACACCGGGATGGTGGAGAGCTCGCTCTTCCAGCGCGGCGAAGTGTACCTGCCGCTCTTCGTCATGCTCGCATTCGGCATCCTCGGCGCCATCGACGACTACCTCAATGTGGTGGGCGCCAAGGAGGAGGAGTGGAAAAAGCAGTTGCCGCCCATCCGGATCTTTTTCCTGGTTGCGACAGTCATCGGAATCGCCATCACAGCCCTTGCGCTGACCGGCGGCGGCTTCACGCCGCTGTTCGCGCGCATTGGGCTGGCCCGCGCGCCGGGCATGGTGATTCTCTATGTCGCGGCGCTCGCCTACGTCGGCGCGGCCGTGGCCGTCTTGGACAATTTCGCTAAACGAAAGGCCCAGGGGCCCAACAAGAAGGGCGGCGTGGCCGCGATGCCCAAGCTTGCGGCGCTCGTGCTCATCAGCCTCGCGGTGGCCGCGTGGCTGTACCACAAGAACGGCATCGACACCTTGCACGTGCCGTTCATCGGCGTGTTCACACTTGGCTGGTGGTACATCCCTATGGCGGCGTTCATCATCGTGGGCACGGCCAATGCGGTAAATGTCACGGACGGATTGGACGGCCTCGCCGGCGGGCTCCTCGTCATCGCCTTTGCCACGTTTGGCGTGCTTGCATTCGTGAGCGGCCTCACCGTGCTCGCGGCTTTCTGCGCCGTGACAGCTGGGGCTATCGCAGCGTTCCTTTGGCACAACGTCCCGCCCGCGCTCTTCTATATGGGTGACACCGGCGCGCTCGCGCTCGGCGGCGCGCTTGGGGCGCTGGCCCTCATGACTGACCAGGTGATCCTCCTCGCCCTCATCGGCGCGGTGTTCGTGCTGGAGATGCTCTCCGTCATCATCCAGCTCACCAGTAAGAAGCTGCGCGGCGGCAAGAAGGTCTTTAAGGCAGCGCCTATCCACCACCACTTCGAGGCGTTGGAATGGGGCGAGAGCAAGGTGACCATGCGCCTGTGGATCATCGGCGCCTTCTGCGCCTTTCTGGCCTTGGTTATCGGCGTGTACACCCAGGCCGAGAAGCGCATGGGAACGGCAGAGGCCGCCATGGAGCGCCAAGTACGCTGAGCTTGGGGCTCCGTACGGCCGTTTGCCGCGTTCTGAGGGAATCCTTTGAGTCCCGAGACCGCGGTTCGCTATGATCGCTGCATGCTCCGCATCGCCATCAACGGGTACGGCCGTATCGGCCGCATCGTGCACCGCCACATTGCCACTCGATTCTCCGTCGATGCGGAGGTCGTGGCCATTAACGCTTCCAGCGACGCCGAGATGCGCCGCTACCTCCTGAAGTACGACACGCTGCACGGCCGCTTTGGTGGTGAGGTTGTCGTGGACGGCGAACACCTGCGCGTGGATGGCAAGCAGGTGCGCGTGGTGCGGGAGCGGGAGCCGGGGAAGTGCCCGTGGAAAGAGCTTGGCGTGGATCTGGTGGTGGAATCGAGCGGCAAGTTTCGCAGCCGCTCCCACTGCGAGCCGCACCTGGCAGCAGGCGCGCGCGCGGTACTCATCACGGCACCGCCCAAGGACGACGTCCCCATGATTGTGCGCGGAGTGAACGACGACGCACTTCAGGCAGCGCTGCCGGTGGTGAGCGCGGCGTCCTGCACCACCAACTGCATCGGGCCCGTGGTGAAGGTCCTGGACGCGGACTTTGGCATCACCCGCGGTCTCATGTGCACCACGCACTCGTACACCACCTCCCAGAACCTGCTCGACAACACCACGGACAGTTCCAAGATCCGACTCGCACGCGCAGCAGCCATGTCTATCATCCCGTCCACGACGGGGGCCGCTAAGGCCGTGGGGAAGATCTTCCCCCACCTCAAGGGCAAACTCGACGGCATGGCGCTCCGTATCCCCGTACCGGATGTTTCTGCGGCGTATCTGGCGCTGGAGATGAAGCGGGAGGTCACCGTGGACCAGGTTCATGCAGCGCTCCAGAAAGCTTCGGAAGGATCGCTTGTGGGCATCCTTGGTATGGAGAAGGAGCTTCTCGTGTCCGCCGACTTCCTCTCCGACACCCGCTCGAGCATTGTGGACATGGACTCCACCCACGTGATCGATGGCAACATGCTGCAGCTGCTCTGCTGGTACGACAACGAGTGGGGCTACGCGACCCGCGTGGCCGAGCTCGCGGTGCGTATGGGAGCTATACTGTGACTAGGAAGCCAAAAACGGAACGCCTTGGACCCACGCCGATTGGATCTGCCGTCCCGTGCGCCGGGTGGTAGGATGGGGCCATGACCGCCAATCTCAAGACCTCCGCCGAGCGCCTATCGCTCAACGCACACCTGTACCACGTGTCCAAGGTCCACGATGACCTGCGGCACCTCATCCTCGACATCTCGCGCGCTGCGAAGTACATCCAGTTTGCCATCCGCACCACGGAGGCGGGATTGGCCGGCAGCCGCAACCAGTTCGGGGAGGACCAAGTGAAGCTGGATGTTCTGAGCGACGACATCATCAGCGCGCACCTTCGGGAGAGCAAGCTCTGCAACTCCTTCATCTCGGAAGAGCAGAAGAGCGTCGTGGAGCTGGAAACGGAGGCGCCGTACTCGGTGGTCTTCGATCCGTTGGATGGCTCTTCGCTCGTCGATGTGAACTTTGCGGTGGGCTCCATCTTCGGCATCTACCAGGGCGCATCGGTGGTGGGGCGGAAATCGCGCGAGCTCAAGGCCGCGCTCTACGTGGTGTACGGCCCGCGGACGCTCCTCGTCTACTCGGCCGGCAACGGCGTGCACGAGTTTATCCTCAATGACGTGGGCGAATTTGTGCTGCTGCGCGAGTACCTGGGCATCGGCGACGTCGCCAAGAACTACAGTCCCGGCAACCTCGCGGCCATCGGCGACAATGCTGGCTACAAGCAGGTGGTGGAAGGATGGCTTTCCAACGCCAAAATGACGATGCGCTACTCCGGCTGCATGGCCGCAGACTGCCACCACATTCTCAGCAAGGGGCAGGGGGTGTTCTGCAACGTGGGCGGCGCTAAGTACCCGGACGGGAAGCTGCGTCTGGTCTTTGAGTGCGGGCCCTTCGCCTATCTTGCCGAGCAGGCCGGCGGTGCGGCCTCCAACGGCACGATTCCCATCCTTGACGTCATGATCTCGGACATCGACCAGCGAACGCCGCTCGTGATCGGATCCAAGACCGAGGTCGAACGGGTGTGTGAGATGTTGGGGAAGAAATAAGTGCACGGTCCAGAAGGGTT
>CAZYAK010000083.1:0-5535 GCA_964645935.1 uncultured Candidatus Peribacteria bacterium
GGCCTGCGCGACCGCCTGCTCCTGCGCGCCGACGGCGTGGCGGAGGTGGAGACGACCGTCGCCTTCTGAGGGATCATCTTGCGGGAGAGGACGAGCAGGACCGCCGCGGCGCCGAGCAGCAGCGCCGTCTCCGCGAGCAGCGGGACCGCGCGTCCCGCGCCGCCCAGGAGCGATCCGGCGAGCGGGGAGTCGAACGTGCTGAGGCCGCAATCACGGCCGTAGCGCAGGTTCCGGTTGGCGCGGTCGAGCATGGCCACGAGCTCCGCGCGGGTCACGCCGCGGTCGGGCGCGGCCTGCCAGTGGCCGCCGTCGCCCTGCAGAATGCAGCGGTCCGCTGCAGCGAGCACCGCGTTGCGGTACCAAGCCCATGGCAGCACGTCGGGGAAATCCGGCGCGAGGCCGAGCCCGCCCGATCCCGTGGAGCGCAAGATGAGCGCGACGGCTTCCGAGCGGGACACCGTCACCTCGGGCCGCGTAACGCAGTTGGGCTTTCCGTAGCAGTTGTCGTCGCCAAGCATCCAGCCGCGGATAGCGGCTTCCTCCACGAAGACGAAGTACCAGGCGGCAGGTGCGACATCGATGAACGACGCGATCTCCGGGCGGCGTGTCGGGCTGCGGGAGAGGCGCACGAGCATGGTGGCCACCTCCGCGCGCGATGCGCCGTCGGCCGGGCGGAAGAGCGGCTGTGAGCCATCCAGCACGCGACGTGAGAGGAGGTCTCCGACCGCATCCTCGAACCACGCGCCCGTCGGCACGTCCGGGAAGGGCGTGTGCGGACCTGGGCCTCGGTGGATGCAATCGGTGTTCACGCCGTCGCGGATGTAGTCGTCGGTGACGGGGTTGCTCGGCAGGCACCGCTTACGGATGAGCTCGCGGATTTCGTCGTCCGTCAGGTTCCCTTCGATGCGCTCGTCGCGCGCGCCGCGGTGGCCACCGGGTGAGACATCGACGGACGGGGTCTGTGTGCCGCCCGCTGCGGGAGTGGAAGAGGACGATGCCGCCGCCGGGGCGATCCGGAAGGAATACACGAAGGTCGACATCGCGTTGGGCGGAACGTGAAGGTCTTGAGCGCTCACCGATACCGTCACCTGCGCGCCCGCGGGGAAGGCGAAGCCAGGTACGATGGTAATGACACGGTTGACCGTGATGCCCGACGCCGTGAACTCAGAGTCCCCACTCTGGTACGTGACGGTCATGTTGGAGTAGGTGAGCGTCACCCGCACGGACGAGAGATCCACGCCTGATCCGGCGGTGACACCGTCTCTGTTCTTGAAGTCCTTGATGTGGAACGACAGGCTGGTCGTTGCCGAGACCAGCGTGGCGCCGGAGGCCGGAGACATGTTTTCTACGTAGGGACCCTCGGTGTCGTCGTCGTAGCCCAGTACCATCAGCTGCACTCTCACACTGCTCCCCGCGGTCGATCCCTGCAGCGATCCGCCATGGATGACGAGGGTCGCCAGAAAGCAGCCCAGCACTCCGAGCACGGAGCCGAGGATCATGACGCGCGATGGCGGATGCGTGCGACGGACGGGCATGCGCAGGGGAAGGGTCCAACAATCTCCCCATTGTACCATAAAACGCCGCTTCGGCCAAGAGTTCCCGCGGCCCAAAGCCGAAAACCACAGGTTCTCTCGGAGCCGCGGCCCCGCGCGCCGAACGGCGATCCGGGCGCTGCATGCGCGATGCAGCCGGATCCCGGCTGTGTGGCGCCGCCGCCGACATCCGCTACGATCGCGCCATGCGGAGACTCGCCGTCCTCATCGTCCTGTCTGTGCTCATGGTCGGGCAGGTGAGCGCGCAGCAGGAGCCGCGCCCGGGCACGAGCAACTACCGCATCCCCACCGACGTGCAGCCTGTGGGTGGGGGCGAAGAGGCGGAGTCTTCGAATTACCTTCTGGACGACACCATCGGGGAGGGGAACATCGGTCCGTCGGGATCCGCCACCTACACGCTCAACGCGGGTTACCGCCAGACGCTCGATACCTTCCTGGGCATGACGTGCGACGCCACGGTGGGCCTGGGCACTATCACGCGTACCGGCGACACCAGCGTGGAGGGCTGCGGGGTCACCGGGTACTGTGCATCGCGCAAGGCCGCGTGCACCGTCATCACGGACCACGAAGCGGGCTACACGCTCTCATGGCTGGTGCAGACCGGCACCGGTGCCGCGGGCGCACGCACGGGCACCGGGCACCTCAACGGATTCCGCGTGGGAAACCGCATCCAGGCCTTCGGTACGGGATCCGTGACGGCCCTCGGGCAGCCGCGCGTCTTCACCGTTTCCAACGACGCTCGGTGGGCCGGCCGTCTCTCCTCCACCAGCACTACCGTGGGCGGCGCGGGCAAGTTCTGGGGCAGCGACGGTCTATCCGACACGTGGCTGCGCGTGGCTACGGGATCCTCCGTGAGCGTGGCCGCCCGCACCAACCGCACGAGCGAATCAGGAGACGTCCAGAACATCGGTCTGAGGGCCATCATCCAAGGCACAGCCATCGTCCCGAACGACGTATACCGTGCCACCGTGGTCTTCACGGCTGTGACGAACTGAGCGGGATGTTAGGGCTGCGGCTCGGCGGGTGGTGGCGGTGGGGGGAGATCCTCCGGCGTGATGAGCGGTCCCGTCTCATCCGCGGGGGGAGGTTCGGGCGTTGGCTCGGGTTCTGAGTCCGGATCGGACTGAGGCTCCTCGTCTGCGTCTGGCGGAGGCGGCTCCTCGGCGGGTGGGACGGGATCAGGTTCAGGCTCTGGCTCTGGACCAGGCGGCGTCTCCTCCGGCGGGATGGGCTCGGGATCGGGCGGAGTCTCGGGGGGTGTTACCGAGCCTGAGGAGGTGGGCGGATCCACGGGGAGCTCCGTCTCTGCCTCACCCGGCTGTACCACGGGTTCATACCCCTCCGGGAGGATCAAGAGCGCGGGCGTCACGGCGGTGTTCCAGGTAAAGGAGATACCCAGATCTGGATGCTCCCACACGTTGCCGTCGTGGTAACGAGAGCAGTTCACCGGTTGGCCAGATGCATCAAGGGGAGGCACGTTCCGGATGCAGCCGTTCCAGGCGGGGTTGGAGGAGACGGGCACGCCGGCGGCGTCCACGGGGAAGGCGCGCGGAGTCGTGCTGCCGCTGCCCGTGGCCACCAGCGCCCCCGTTCCGCCCAGGGTGCCCAGAGCGTGCCACGAGAAGGTGATGGCCCGTTCGGCGGGATCCTTGAGCTCAAGCGTGAAGCCTGTGGCGGACTGCGTACTCAGCCTCCAGGCGGCGAAGTCGTCGGAGGACGCGGTCACCACGGGGCGCATCGCGAACGGCGGATCAAAGGTGACGGTGGCGGAAGTGCCGCTCTGCGGGATAGTGACGAAGCCCGCCTGGCGGCTGGACACCGAGAGCGTGCCGCGCACTTCTACGTCGTCGAGGAACACAGCCAGGCCCTCGATGGTGACCGGACCGAGTACGCGCAGCGCTCCCCGCACCGTGAGGGCGGATACGTCCAGCAGCGATCCGCTGGAGAGCACCAGGCTGGAGCCGCTGCGGCTGAGCGTGACACCCATGCCGCTCGCGTCCAGGAAGGTGAGCGGCCCGCCGAGTGTGGCGCCGGAGGATACCGTGAGTGCACGGCTCTCCAGGATGCCGTCCACCGTCATCACCCCAGGGATGAAGAGCTCGTGGGCCCTGAGCACGCCTTCCAGGTACAGGTCACCCGCGATACGGGCATCCGAGCCCACGGAGAGCGTGGAGTCCAGCGACAAGGTGGAGGCGACGAGGTCGGTGGGCACGAGGGCGCCGGAGAGAGTACCCGTGGAGCCGGTTCCCGTGCCCGTCAACGGCGGCAGGGTCGCGCCTGTGGTGGAACGCAGGGTCGCAACGGCCTGCTCCAGCGCGTGGAGGCGGGCGGCCACCCCGAGCTCGTCCAGCTGGTGGCCCACCTCCATGCTCACGCGGGTGCCGATCTCCAGGCCGATGAGCCCGGATCCCGTGAGGGCCGCGCCCGTGCCGGTGCCCACGAGCGAGCCGCTCTGCGTGGGCGCGGAGCCGATTCCATCCACGAGGTCCCCGAGGTACGCCTGCTTCACGAACACCGTCACGACGCCGTCGCCCGGCCCGCCGAAGCCCGTGAGCGCCTGGCCGATGACCGTGCCGGCATGCGTGGCCTTCATGGCGTAGCCGGGCTTGGAGGCGGAGGTGAGGTAGTCGCCGGGCTCGATGGGGCCGTTCTCGGTGGTGACCATGACGGGCACGCGTCCCGCGAGGGCCACGAACACCGCGCCTCCCGGACTCCCTGCCATATCGTCACCACCGATGAGGAGACCAGGTTTGGTGGAGATCACACCGAGCGTGCTCTTGTCGTAGGCCTTTGCGGTGCGCTTCACTCCGGCCGTGAGTGACGGATCGATACCCACCACCATACCCGGCACCACGCTTACGTCCTTGGTGGCGTAGGCCTCGGCAAGGTCGGAACCCACCGCCTTGAAGGCGATGACGGTGGAGCCGGAGAGCATCTGCACCGCGGTAGCGTTGGAAACGTTCTGCGCCCAGCGCTGGGCGCCAGAACCGGCGGTGCCGCCGTTGACGATGCTACCGAAGACTTCCACGTTCTGACGAAGGCCGTTGGCAGCGGTGCCCGCCGGGAGCGACACGCGGATGGGTTTGCCACAGAGGCTGGCGCCAGTGCCGACGACGGCGGCATCGATGTCCGAGACCTGGAAGCGGCAGTTGGCGCCCACTGGGGCAGTGACGGTGAAGCGGGCGCCCGGCGTGGCGCTGGTGGTGCGCATGATGTTGCTGAAGCGGAAGATCCACGTCTCACTGGCGCCCATCTGGAAGGTCTGGTCGGAGTCCTCCACCAGGGTGATAGAGCTTGTGACCGTCTGGGTAGCGGCCTTGCGCTTGATGACCATGCCGCCGCAGGAGATGTTTCCGGCGCTGTCCGTGGTGAGGGTGGAGCAGGTCTTGAGGTTGCTGACCGTGAGCGACCGTCCGGACATCGAGCCGCCCACCTCGAGGGTGGCCGACGGGTTCAGCTTGTTCATATTGATAGCGACGCGGTTCGACGTGATGTCCGTCCGGAGTAGCGGCACGGCGCCGGTACCGGAGACCATAAGGCGCGTGCCCGACATGGTGCCGAGCACGTTGAGGCGGACGGTCTCGCTTGTCGCGCCCTTGGTGATGACGAGCGCTCCCGTCATGGTGTCGCCGGATTTCCGGACGTACCGCTTGTCGGTGGAGTCCTGGCTGAAGACGCCGGCCCCCGCGTTGTCCGTGCCACAGACCAGGTTGCCGTCTGCATCGGTATCGATGGTGTCGCAGCTCTTGAGGTTGGTGACGGTAAGGGAGGCACCCGAGAGGTTGGCCTTGGTGACGAGGTTGCCCTTGAAGAGACCCGTGGTCTGGACCGTAAGAGAGCCGGAGGAGGCCAAGAAGTCCTGGGCGCGGAGGATGCGACCCGAGGCGGTGCCGAGGATCTCCAGGAGCACGCCTGCATCCACGGCGACCGTGCCATTGCCGCTGCGGATACCGAGAGCACCCGTCATGGTGTCCCCGGAGGT
>CAZYAK010000084.1:0-5475 GCA_964645935.1 uncultured Candidatus Peribacteria bacterium
CATCCATGGCCTGTCCGTTGCGCTGGGCTGTCCAGATCGTTTCGCCCAGGAATTCGAGCAGCACCTGTTCGGCATCGTGTGCGTCCATGCGTGCCCGCAATTGCTCGAAGGCCAGGAGAATACCGGGCGGCTGGTTGATGCTGACCTGCAGGAAGTGGTCCCCCGCACCGGCGTCCAGGGTGACATCCGCGAAGAGGCGGATGGTGCGTGGGCCGGCGGTGAGATCACCGAAGATCGCGGGGATGTTGTCGCAGCTCACGATGTCGCCGCTCACGGTGCAGGACCACCTGTCGGACGTGTCATTAGAGCCGATCTCCCACCCAGTCACGGTGAGGTTGGAGGACTTGCTCACTTGGAGCTGGAGGTTGCGCACCCGCAGCTCCGCGCCGGTGACGTGCGTGCCGCTCATCGCAAAGGCGGCCACGAGCTGGTCGGAGCCCAGCGGCACCGCGTCGGTGGGATTGAGGGCGTTCTTCACACTCGTGATGCGCGCTTGCGCGGTCTGATGAGCGGGGAAGACGATGCCATCAGAGCCGGGATTGTAGTCGGAGAGGCTGTCCTCGCCCTGGGCCGTGAGGCGGATGGTGTCCACCTCCACAAGCTCGTCGGCGATGCCGCCGGCGTTGCGCTCTTTCATGCGCGCCGTAATGCCGAAGTTGCGCTCCACTCCCTTAGGGAGGCGATACGCAGAAGCTGCGATCGTGGCGGTCCAGGTGCGCTCGGCGCTGTCGGCGAGGCGGTCCAGCGAGAGCTGAGTGATCTCGGCGCCGAACTCGTCCACGAGAAACAGTGCGTCGAACGAGTCGACTGCATCGTTGAGGCGCACACGAACGGAGCGGAGGAACAGGGCTTCCTTGTCAGCGAAGAGCTTGATGGCGCCGATCGGCTGCGTGCGCGTCTCGCCAAGCACCAAGAAGCGGCTGCGGGCCGGAAACTCCACTGCAGCGCCGCGTCCGGATGCCACGCTGCTGGAGGAGGCACTAGAGACGGACGTCGACGACGAGGACGACGTGGTCGAGGAGCTCACGGAAGAACTGAAGGAAGACGAACGAACGGAGCTACTGGAGGACAGCTTGCCGCGTTCCGCGTCACGGTAGGCTGAAAGCTCACCCTCGGACTCGGCGTATACCGCGGCCGCGAGGCGGGACATCTGGCCGCGCGTCAGGCGGGTACCGGCGGTAAGCCCGGGCAGCGACACACCAGCGTCAGCGGCCGCATCCATGTAGGGCACGTACCAGCGGTCGGTCGGGAGTGAAGGGTGAGACTCCACGTCCCACTCAAAGATCACGGCGAGCATCTTTACCGCCTCTTCCACCTGGACGGGGCGGGACGGCTCAAAGAACCACTGGTCAGCGGGCACGCCGAGCTTTGCGTTTCCGCGGATGAAGCCGGCCTCCTTGGCGCGGCAGACGTGATCAGCGTACCACACGTCGCCCTGGACGTCCGGGAAGCAGCCGGTGTGCCACATCCTGTCCGAGAACGGCAGGTCGTTGTGGAGGCGCCAGAGCTCCAAGGCGATCTTGGTAAACTCCGCGCGGTTAAGAGTGCGCTCGGGACGGAACGTGCCGTCGGGGTTGCCTTCCAGCACACCCACGTTGGTGAGCAAACTGATGCCTGCGGCTTCAGAGCGGGTGAAGGGCGCGTCGTCGTAGTTGCCAGTGGCGTCACGGAAATCGAGCGCGAGGACCACCATCGGTGCGAGGAGACCGAGGGCGATCAGGGAGGAGGTGAATTTTCGCATACGGAAGTCGGATGGGGGAACGCCACCCACTGTAACGCACCGCACGACGGAATCGTTACAGAAATCGACGAGATTCCCACCTTCCACGCAAGACGGATCGTTATCCGACGCTCTTCTCCAAGGCGGCCACGAGAAACTCCCCGATCCCAGCGGCAAACTGGTATCGTCATGTTCGTCGGCGCGCCGCGTCATCACCTCCGTCCATGCCTTTCCTCCCTTCGTTCATGTCCGCACTCACCGGCGTCATGAAGCTTGTGGCCGGTCAGAAGGCCGCGCACGAGACCGCCAAGCTCATCCGTGTGGCACGCATCGCGCTCGTCACTGTGGCTTCCGTGTGCGCCGCCGTGTTCATCTGCATGCTCATCGTGAGCATGTACTTTCTCATCCAGATCGTGCACCTGCTCTCCTAAGACACGGAGAAACCGCCTCCCGTCCTTCCGCGTTCCGTCCGTTCTTGACTCGCTGGCGCAAGCGCGTATACCGCTCGGCCATGGCCTCCAACCCCTCCGCCCTCGCTACGAAACTTTCCGACCTCGCCGATCGGGCACGCCGCCTGCAGCTGGAATCCGGCACTACGGCGCCGTCGCTCGCGCACCTGGAGGAAGGGCGCACGACGACGCGCAGCACCCTGAGCCTCCTGCTCGTGCACGGGCGGAGGAAGCCCATCTTCGTCTTCCACCGGGAACCGATGCCGCAGAAGGACGTGACTCTGCCGCCCACGCACCGCGCGGCGGTCTTCGGCGGCGGCATCCAGGCGGAAGAGGAGAAGCGCCTGGAGGAGCTTTCGCGCAGCGACCCCCTGCTGGTGGACCCGCGGCTCCTGGGCGAGAAGGGCGAGTATCCGCCCGACGCGTGGTACCGCCTGCAGGGCCGGCACATGCTGGAGCACGGCGCACTCCAGCGGATGCGCCACCCCTGGACGCCGGAGACGGTGCACGCGTTCATCCGCACGGAGCTGCGCAAGCGTCTGCGCATGGAGGCGGGCGCGGCGGCGCGCGACATCGAGGTACCCGAGCTGCTCACCGCGGACCCCGTGGAGACGGCCGTGCTCCACCGCCGCCTCGGGGATTTCACGGAGGCCATCGCAGAGCGCCACGGCATGGGCGTCAACGCGCGCGGCGAGCTGGAGGGCATCGGCATCCTGGTGCAAGAGCGCTTCGCGCTCTCGGAGCTGCTGGCTCGGCCCGACGAGTTCGTGGCGCGCAGCCAGGGTGCGGCGCTGGCGTGGGACGCGGACCGCCTCGTGGCCAACGCGGAGCGCGACACCAGGGACATCGGCGCGTGGACCTCGCGCCTCGCGCGGCAGGAGAACGACGCGGAACTGCCCGTCCGCAACCACAGCCTGCTCGTGGGCGCATCCGCGGCGGCGGCGCACCTGACACAACGCGGCGCGTGGGGCGGCCTCTGGCGCGGCGCCAGGCGGCTCTTCCGCGGACGGCGGACGCTCGGCGTGGCGGCGTGAGTGGCCGCACGGGTAGGATGCCCGCATGCGCCGCATCCTCGCCGCGTTCGTCCTCGTCGCCTCCGTTCTGCCCATACCCGCGGCGGCGGCGCCGTCGCTCGGTACATTTCTGACCGACTACCACGTATTCGAGGACTCGGGCAATTCCATGAATCCTGCGCTCCAAAACGGCGACCGCTTTGTGGCGGAGCGAGCGACACACCTGCGCCGCGGCGACATCGCCGTGTTCCACCCGCCGGGGAATAGCGATACGTTTTACGTGAAGCGCATCATCGGTCTGCCGGGCGAGACCGTCACCATCCGCGACGGGCGCGTGTTCGTGCGCGGATCCGGATCGATGCGTACGCGGGCACTGCGGGAACCGTACCTGGACGACCGCAACCGTGCAGCCACGTACCGCCACCCCCCCGCAAGCGGCGACGCCCGCCCGCAAACCTACGTGGTCCCCGCGGGCCGGTACTTCCTCCTGGGCGATAACCGCCAGGGCAGCCTGGATTCGCGCAGCTTTACTGGTGCCGACGGCGAAGCGCAGCCGTTTGTCGCGGAGCGCGACATCCCGTGGATCGCGATGCGAGTCACGTCGCCACGGGCAAGCCGCAAATCCTTCGGTACGGTGCGCTACGGATTCTAGCTCGTCCGACGCGGCGGCACCTCGCCCTAAACGGCATGTGCGGGCCGTAGCGGCACAGTATGTGACCTTCTCCCCGCCACGACCAAAGGCCGTCATCAAGAATGACGGCCGGTTGGCTCCTCAGCGCGCACGGGGCGTCGCGCGGCTGAGGATAGTTTTTATAAGCCATCGAACCAGGTCGGGAGGCGGATCTCGCCGGACGCGCTGCCCATGGAGGTGAGGCAGTAGAATAGCGGGTCGGAACCGCCCTCCTCGATGCGGGTCTTGCCGGCCGAGAAGGCCAGCATGCACGCGAAGGGCGGCCGGACGATGGTGCCGTCGTCACCGACGGCCACGAGCGTGTCCTGCGTCACCGGCACCAACGGCACGAGCATGGGCGGGGGGATGACATACCCCGTCGCGGCGTCCTGCTTGATCGCGCCTACGATGCGCATGTGGTGCTGCGTGCGCGGACGCACGGGCGTCTCGCAGGTGAGGCCGCAGGTGTCCGCAAGCACGGCCAGATACGCGCCGATGGCCGCCTTGATGCCGCCCGGCTTGCCGTGGGGGTGGAGCAGCAGCTCGATCACGGGCCCGGGGTAGATGACCCCGAGCGGACTGGTGCCGGTCTCGGTCTTCTGGACGAGGGGGATTCCCTTGATGGTCACGGGCGCGAGCACACATTCGAGCAGGAAATCCATTTCCTGTACGCCCTTGATACCCAGCGCCCAGCCGTCGGGCGTCTCAGGATCGGAGTTCTCCTGCAGATCGATGACGGCCAGCGGGCGCAGCGACAAGCAGGCGGCGCTGATCTCGTGGACGCGACGCAGGTCCGGGATGCGCATGTCGAACGGGAACCTGAGACGGTTGATGTTGGTGACGGGGGCGCTGTTGTCGGGTCGCGCGACGATGAACAGGACCTGCGAGTCCGCCGGGACGAGGCCCGCGTTGTCGAGCGCGAACTTCAGCACGGCAAGCCCGTTGTCCTCGCCCGCGTACGTGCGGACGTTGAAGATGACGATCTTGGGGGCGGCCCTGTCGCCGATGCGTACGGTGCCGGGGAGACCGTCGAGGTCCGTCCGGTTCGCCGCCATCGTCAACACCGCCGCCAGCTCACTCGGGATGGGTAACCGCATGGGTATGCCTCCACTACGAGAAAAGGTGAACCCGCGCCGGTGTGGCGCGGGAACGGTATATCCTCAGCCGAAATGCCAAGGAACCGTCGGAAAGTATAGCGTATAATTCAATAATGTCTATATTCGTCAATAATCAAGTTTTTGCCTCTTCTCAAGCAAAATCTCCTACGTGAGAAGCGGGGAGCAGCGATCCCGTCTGCTTCTTCCGCGCCCGGTACGCGTCGCCATGCGCCTTCTGCAGCGCCCCCCGCGGAGAGCCGAACGATGAGACAGGCCGCGAAGTAGGGCAGGAGGAACGCGGTGTGGTAGGCCTACTCGGTGTCCATGACCGCAGCATACGCCAGCCCCGCTGGCGCCGACAAAGGAGGGTTGGGGAGGAAAACCCCGAGAGGTGTTCTTCCCTGGAAAACAACCAGGTCACCACCGTGCGACTGTGAAGCCGATATCCGGAAATGGAAGAGTGAGGAAACCTGGTGACCCCGATAGGAATTGAACCTATATTTGCCCCTTAGGAGAGGGCCGTTCT
>CAZYAK010000085.1:0-5355 GCA_964645935.1 uncultured Candidatus Peribacteria bacterium
GGGGATTGTCCGGGCAGATGACCGGAGCCGCAACCCACAAGGTCGCAAGGATGTTGATGGCAAGAGGAGGAGGTTTTCTGGTCCTCTGACGCCCAACCCTGGCTCCGACCTCTGTGTGGAGCGCGACCGAAGCCGCACGCTTCTGGAATCTCCATGCCTCACACCAACAGATTCCCGTCCTTGATGATCGGCGTCCCGTCCACGGTGACCACGGTCCCCGGGAAGCGGAGATCCTTCACGAGGTCCCAGTGGATGGAGCCGGTATTCTTGCCCCCTCCCCGCTCTTCGTCATACGCACGTCCGAGGGCCATGTGGATGGTGCCTGCGATCTTCTCATCGAAGAGCGTGGACTTCATGTAGCGCGTGATGGCGCGGTTCATGCCGATCCCCAGTTCCCCAAGACGGCGGTTGCCCGGATGGCTCTCCAAGACAGTACGCAGGAATGGCTCGCCGGTCTCGGCGGAGAACTCCGCGATGCGGCCCTTCTCAAAACGCAGGCGGATGCCCGACACCTCGTTGCCATCGCGCACCTGTGGGAGCTCGAAGAAGATCTCCCCTTCCGTCACGTCCTCCTCCGGCCCCACAAAGCACTCGCCGTCGGGGATGTTCCTGCGCCCCAGGTTTACGCCCGCGGCTAACCGCCCCTTGATGCCGAGTGTGAGGTCGGTGCTCGCGCCCACAATCCGCACGCGCTCGCCGGCGTCCAGGACGTCTTGAAGCCGCTGGAGGCGTTTGGCCTCGGCCTCGTAGTCGATGAGACACGCGTCATAGTAGAAGTCGATGCACTCGGGGAGTGTCATGCCCGAATTCTTGGCCGTGGCTTCCGTGGGAAACTGGGTGAGCACCCACGTGCGGGCAATCACCTTCTCCAGTAGGACGAAGTTGGCTGCACGCCACCTACCCACACGCTCGGAATCGAGATCCGCGAGGAAGAGGTCATCATGGATGGAGACGAGAAAGAGGAACTTGGTGCCCCAGTCCAGCTTGGCCTGTGAGATCTCCGACACGCGCGTAAGCTGCTCCTCCCCCGCCGATTGCAGGAAGATGCGCGCAAAGTTCCCGGCGTCGCTGCGCCCGCGGCTGAACTGGAGGCCCATGATATCCATCTCCACGAAGGCGCCGCGCTCCAGACAGAGACGGTACGCTTCTTCCAGCACATCGATCGCCGTGAGGTCCGATGCGGCGATGACGACCTTGTCGCCCTTGATGACCTGGAGGGAGTGGCCGACAAGCACCTCGGCCAGGCGTGTTGCGCGGGGGTCCATGGACCAGAATCATCAAGCATCAACCTGCAAATGACAAACACCTCGTCCGTGCGTATCGATGCATCATCGGTCCTGAGCCTGAGAGCTGCCGCCCAAGAGGACGACTACGGAAGCGTTCGAGCATACGATGTATTGCCACGCGTGGACTGCTTTCCTGTCAATCCCTCCAAGGCGGCGCTCCTGTGGTGGATGGTCTAGGATCCGCGCCATGGAAGAACGGGTCGTCGTCCAGGAGGACATCACCAAGCGCATCGCCTACGAGGTGAGCGTCCGCACACACCGGGCCTACCGACTCATCTACTTCGCACTGGGCGTCATTGAGGTGTTCCTGTGCATCCGGTTCTTCTTCAAGATGTTCGGCGCCAACCCGGCAAGCTGGTTTGTGGCGTTCATCTACTTGATCTCCGACATCCTGCTCTTCCCCTTCGGAGGGGTGTTCCTGCGTGCAGCCGCCACGGGCCCGGGCATCCAGAAGGTCTTCGAGCCCTCCGCGCTCGTGGCCGGGATCATCTACCTGCTGCTGGCGTGGGGCGCCTCGCGGCTGCTGCTGATCGTACGCAGTAAGCCGCTACAGGAGCACAAGGACTGAGGTGCCATCCGGATCGCGCCGTTTCGTGTTGCCTCCCTCCGGCGAGGGGGGTCTACAATACCGGCACTGAGAGCGGCCGCCGCCGTTCGCGTGGTTCGGGTACCCGCGCGCCACCGCCCTCAATGTCCCGCCAGACCTCATGCAGCTCCAGGAACTCGTCGACACCGTGGACGGACTGCTCGCCAAGAAGGACGACCGGCGGCTCCGCAGCATGCTATCGCGCCACACGGCCCAAGAGCTGGCGCACGTCATCAACCGGCTCACCAACGGGAAACGTAAGACCTTCGCACTGCTCCCGCCCGAGATCCAGGCTGAAGTAGTACTGCGCCTCACGGACCGCAGTAAGGGCTTCGTACTACCCCGTATCTCGGACCACACCATCGCGCGCTTCCTGCACTTTAACGAGGAGGATGATGCGGCGGACCTCCTGCAGTTCATCGCGGAGGAGCGGCGCCCGGTCATCCTGGGTCACCTCAAGCCAGACAAGCGCGCGAAACTGGAGAAGCTCCTCACCTTCGACCCGGAGACAGCTGGAGGTCTCATGGACCTCAACTTCATCTCGGTGGGAACCCACGAGACACTCAAGGACGTTGCCGCGCGCGTGCGCGAGCACGTGGCCACCAACCGCCAGACGCCGCTCGTGGTGGTGCGCGAACGCGACGGCTTGGTGTCCGGCTTCGTGCCGTACAAAACCCTCATGCTCGGACAGCCCAGCCGCACGGCCCAAAGCGCCATGCACGCGCTGCCGACCATCGCACACCATATCGACCAGGAGAAGATCGTGAAGCAGGCCATGCGCGAGCGTGGAGAAGTGTTCGGCGTTGTAGATGACCATGGGCACTTCCTGGGTGCGATCCATCTCAAAGACCTTCTCAAGGTCGCCCAGATGGAGGCCACGGAGGACGTCTTGAAGTTCGCCGGTGTGAGTCCCGAGGAAGAGATGCTCGGCCCCGCGCGTACAGCTATCCGCATGCGCTACAAGTGGCTGATTGTGAACCTCCTGACGGCGTTCCTGGCATCCGCGGTGGTGTCGTTGTTCGAGGGTACCATCGACCGGCTGCCCTACCTGGCCATCTACATGCCCATTGTGGCGGGTATGGGCGGCAACGCCGGCACTCAGACGTTGGCTGTGGCGGTGCGCGGGCTGGCCCTCAGCGATGCCAACCGCAAGCAGCGGCTGCAGCTCGTGCTCAAAGAGGCGCTGACGGGCCTGTTTAACGGTCTCATCAACGGCATCATCGTTGCGGGCGTGGTCACCCTCAGCCGCGGCAACGCGCCGCTGGGGATCATTCTGTGCGCGTCCATGGCCATCAACCTCGTGGCCGCCGGCATCGCGGGCGCGCTGATTCCACTCACGCTCAGGGCACTGCGTGTGGACCCGGCCGTGGCCAGCGCCGTATTCGTGACCACCGTCACGGACTGTTTGGGCTTCTTCGTGTTCCTGGGGCTGGCGACGCTCTTCCTAATCTGAGCGGCTACACGATTCCCCACCCCGGATCGTGTTCGGGGCCTGCGGGAGCGTCGTACACGGTCCTGCCTTGTCGGACTTGAAGCATGTGCAATACTGTCCCCCTCCCAATTCCCCCACACCCCATGGAGCTCCACGTCCTCGACACCGATTCCTGGCCCTTCCGCAACGACCCGCCCGCCCCCACGCCCTCCGACGAGACCACGCCAGAGACGGCTTCCGAGAGCGAAAGCCCCGTTACCGCTGAGGCCATGCCCGAGGCCACCACCGAGGCCGATGCGCAGGAAGGCGAGACCGCTGAGCCGCTCCTCGCCGAGCATGAGGAGAAGCCGGTCAGTCATAAGCCCGAAACCACGCCGTCTTTGGTTGCCAAGAAAGCCGTCTTCAAGGCTGCCAAGGCCAAGCCGGCCCGTGCCGCGAAGCCCGCGGCCAAGAAAGCCAAGCCGGTGAAGAAGATGAAGAGCGCGAAGAAAGCCGCTAAGCCCGCCAAGAAGACGAAGAAGGCAAAGAAGGCCGCCAAGAAGACAAAGAAGGGCAAGAAGACCCTCAAGGCCAAGCGCGGTCGCCCCATGAAGAAGTCGGCCAAGAAGGGCAAGCCCGCCAAGCGCGGACGCCCGGCCAAGGCCAAGAAGGCGAAGAAGGACAAGAGTCGCCGCTAATCGCGTATTTCGGAACGCGGAGGGGATCCCCTCCGCGTTTTTTCTCGTGGGCGCCCTTGCGCGGCCCACGCACCCTCGGCCATGCTCGCCGCGCATGAACCGCACCGTGACGCTCGTGGACGAAACCGGCGCCGCACTCGGCACCGAGGACATCATTGTGGCACACACCGGCAAGGGCAGCCTGCACCGCGCGTTCTCGGTGTACGTCTTCCGCAAGGATCGCGAGCAGATCCTCATCCAGCGCCGCGCGGCCGCAAAGATGCTTTGGGCGGGCATCTGGGCAAACACGTGTTGCTCACACCCGTTTGAGAACGAGGGCGCGACGGCAGCGGGCGAGCGACGCCTCCGGGAGGAGCTGGGGTTCTCTGTGCCGCTCAAGCCCGTCGCTGACTTCGTGTATCGCGCGGAGGACCCCTTCGGGAAGGGCGTGGAGCACGAGTATGTGACGATCCTCGCAGGCGACGCGCCCGAGGACATGGAAGTGCGACCGAATCCCGACGAGGTGATGGAATGGAAGTGGATCGACCTGGAAGAGCTCGGTCCCGACATGGTCGCCCATCCCGACGCCTACGCCCCCTGGTTTCACCAGGGCCTAGAGCTCCTTCTCCGCAGCCGATGAGCGACAAGGACCGCCCGCTCCACGTAGCCATCGTTCCGGACGGCAACCGCAGGTGGGCCAAGAAGCGCGTGCTGCAGCCTTGGAAAGGCCACGAGGTTGCCGTGGAGAACTTCCGCAGCCTCACCGAGTGGTGCCACAAGGACCCCCGTGTCTCCACGCTCACGGTGTGGTGCTTCTCCACCGAGAACTGGAAGCGCGACCCCGAAGAGATCCGTCAGTTGATGGCTATGTTGGAGTCGTACCTCCGTAAGGAGCGTAAAGGCTTCACGGACCAGAACACGCGCTTCGTCCATTCTGGCCGCCGCGATCGCATCCCTCCAAGTCTCGCCGCGCTCATCGCGGAGGTGGAGCAGGAAACCCAGGCGCACGACGGCTTTACCCTGCACCTGGCCGTGGACTACGGCGGCAAAGACGAGGTGGCTCGCGCGGTCCGCAGGATGCAGGGCGCCGAGGCCACAGAGGAGTCCATCCGCGCACACCTGGACCACCCGGAGGTCCCAGACATCGACCTCATCGTGCGCACCTCGGGAGAGCAGCGCACCAGCAACTTTTTCCTCTGGCAGGCGGCGTATGCGGAATGGGCGTTCCTGGAGAAGTTCTTCCCGGATTTCACGGCGGAGGATCTGAAGAAAGAAGTGGATGCGCTTGCCAAGCGGACGCGGAGGTTTGGGTCGTGATTTGAGTAGCCTGGCAGCCGTTTATTCTCTTCGCACGTTCCGCTCTACCGAGGGTGGTACTTCTTTGTGCGCGACAAA
>CAZYAK010000086.1:0-5342 GCA_964645935.1 uncultured Candidatus Peribacteria bacterium
TTCGACCTCACGGTCCCGAACCGTGCGCTCTAGCCAACTGAGCTACGTCCCGACGTTTGGCGTTCGATGATGCGATTGACCCCGGCCAAGAGCTTCCCTCGGCGTGCGGCATTCTACCGGAATTCCGGGAAACGGAAGGGCAATTTGGCGCTTTCGCGCGGCGGTCCGCGCATTTTCGTCCCCACGAGCCCGGATTCTTGACTCCCCTTCCACGCCGCATATCCTACGTCACGTTGACGTCCTGCTGCGCTCGCACCAGCTCCATCTCCATTATCACGCCCATGGCGTGAGGAACTGACGTGTCCCGTCAAGTCCGTCCCGCCATTCCGGTCGGGCGTTTTTGTACTTCCCCCCTCCTCGATGCTCGCGCTCCACTCCTCCCATCAACACGTCGTCCCCACTTTAGAACTTCAACCCGAGGACGCCCCGGCTAGCAGGCTCTCCGAGGCCACTCTCCTCAGTATGCGTCAGAACGTGTCGCGTCGATTCCAAGAAACCCTTTCCGCACTGCGGGCGTACGTCGACAAGTCGGAAGTCCCCTCAGGGAAAAACGACAGCCGCCCCGCCGCGACGCTCGTGCACTCCGGGGATTTGGATCTGCCCATGGTGGAGCAGGACGGATTGGCGCCGGCAACCGACTTGCAGGACTACGCACGTCTGCGGACTGAGGCTCTGGCACGCGAAGCAGGTCTTTGGGTGGAGTGTTTGGAGGGTCGTGTCGCCCGAGGTGAATTCACCGGGGACCACCCCGCCTGGGCCCTCCAGGCCGCTAAGGCAGCGAGTGCCGATGTCTCGGAGCTGGAGAAGCGCCAGGAAGCCCTGGAACCCCTGCGTGTAGCCGTAGATCTGCGCTGGATTGTGGAATCCATGCTCGAGTCGTACGCCAGAACCGGCCAGAACCGCCACACGGCGGACGCCATTCGGGTTCAGCTTGCAGCAGCCAAAGTCAGGCACGTGGATCTGAGAGACTTGGAGGCGCGGTTCGAGGCACTCCATGGTTTCAATACATGATTTCAACACAAAACTAATGCCTGTCTGTATCCCAGCCCGTCTAGGCGCAGACTTACTGAACAAAATTTGTGTACAATATGGTGCAATAGCGCATCGAAACGGACGCCAAATTCCGGGGTACCGGAGGGGGTAGGAGCCCAATATGTCCAAACCCACATGGAAATAGCGTGCAGTAAATGGTGTCTAGAAAGGATTTGTCTGATCTGTATACTGCCCGACCCCCCTCCCGGGGGTTAGCATGAAACTTGTGAAGCCTCTGTCCCACCGCGCATCGCTCCCCCTCGTGCTCATGCACGCGGTGCTCATCACCTTCGTGGCGCTGAACATGGTGATGATGCTCCCGTCCATCAGCTGAGAAAGAGTGGCTCGCACCGACATTCGTCCCCCTGAGAGAGGAAAGACGAAAAAATCCCCTCCGCCTTGCGATGGTCAGTTGCTGTTGTTTCGGCACTGCAGAGTAGAGTGACGTTGACGGCTGACGGCTGCCACTACCGGTACGATCACCAGAGCATCCCCTGCTTCTGGTCTCCCAGTTCTTGCCGCACCTCCGCCGCGTGGGTGACCGCCCGCTGCGAGAGTGCGCGATACCGGGCGGCGTCCGAGGGGTAGAGGCGGGCGAGATCTCGGGAGACGCGCTGGAACTCCTCCACGTTGTCGGAGAGGTCAATGAAGTGACTGTTGAGCAGGATGGCCCGCCCGAACGCCGCGTGCACCGCGTCAAACCCGGCCTTGCGTGCGGCGATGAGTGGCTTGTCGCCCGAGCGTTCCACGAGGCGCACCAGCTCGGAGGTGATGACGATGTAGTTGTACCGGCCGAGGCCCCAGGCCTTGTCGTACCGTGCGATCGCGGTGGCGTCGTCCCCGCGATCGCGCGCCAGATCTCCGCCGAGTTTCCAGACGCGGGCATCCTCCGCGTTGACGGCGAGCGAATCGCCCAGTGCGTCCTCAGCCTCGTCATTCTGACGCAACGCGATGGCGATCCCCGCGCGGCTCAAGTGTAGGTCGCGGGAAAACACTTCGTTCTGAGAAGCACCGTACCAGCGCAGAGCCGCGGGTAAATCACCACGCGCCTCCGCCCGACGTCCGAGGGAGGAGAGCACGAGGTACCGTCCTTCTGAGACGGCTGTAACGAGCAGTATCATCGCAAGAAGCACCTCGGCCGAGCGTCGCGCGAAGCCGTCTACGGGGAGGCGCCGCGACGGGGACAGCGTCCCTAGGAGGATCCACAGGGGCAATACGATGCCGACGAACTGCAAATTGTAGTCCAGGAGGTTATGGGCGATAACGCCCGCGATGCCGATGAAAGCCGCCATCAGGACGGGCACGTGGGAGTCACCGCCCGCTGCAAGAAGGATGCGCCTTGCAGCCGGCAGGAGTACCAGTGCCAGGAAGAGCAGGAAGAGGCCGGATGCGATCCAACCGCGCTCCATGGCTAGCTTGAGGAAGACATTATGCGGGTGGTCGGAGGTGGCGAAGACGCCGGTCTGCAAACGTTGCTGGACGAACCGGAAGGCGTACGGGCCCCACCCGAGCAGCGGTTTCTCCAGAGAGAGCGCGAAGGACTGCTCCCAGAAGTCCCGACGCTCGTCCACAGAAGACGTACCCTCGCCGGCGGTAAATGTGGCTTTGGCGGCTACGGACTCCACTTGGTGGAAGCGGGACCGTACCGAATTCATGGCCAGGAACACGCACACGGCCACCGTTGCGGTCGCAAGTACGGTGGCGACGCCTTTCATCAAAGCCGCCTGGGAGGCCGCGGCACACCGCGTACGTACCCCGCGTGCGAGCATGAGGGCCCCCCAGAGTCCCAACTGTCCCATGAGGCAGAGGAATGCCCCACGCGAATAGCTCAGGAGCAGACATCCTAGTACGAAGCCCGTCACTGCTGCAGTGACGATCCGTCCCCGACCGCGTAGTGCCAGCGGCAACACAGGCCAGCAGAGCAACACGAGCTCCGCCCAGGCATTGGGCCAGTAGTCGACGTGGAAACGGGAGTCAAAGAACGTGCCCACGAAGCGGCTCACGGGCTGCAGTACGTACACGGCGATCCCAATGACACACGCCAACACGATCGCCGCAGCCAGGGTCGCAACAATCCTGCGACGAAACATTTCCCCATGCGCACTGGCAGAGTGCCGTGCGACCCACAGGAACACGAGAAACACAGACGTGTCACGTAGGATCTCGTCCAACCCGTAGTTGCGCGTGCTGGAGAGCACGAAGCTCGCCACCGACCACGCGAGGAACGCGAAGCCCGCCATCCATACGGACGGGGGAACCGGATCGGCGCCGTGCTCGCGGCGGCGCATCCATCCCAGGAACGTGAGTCCGCCCGCCGCGAACGCGAGCAACCACGTCATCTCCAGGCTCTTGCCGCCGCGCCAGAGCACCGCGAAGGCGAGCAAGCCGAGGAGCATTCCTTCGGCCAGGGCGGGCTTGAAAACTGGGAGGCGCATGCGCCTCCCAGTATGTCAGATGCGGGCCGGTCCGTCCCGTCTCACGGATTGAGCGTCTTCTCCAGTAGATCGCGGCAGGTCGCGTCGAAGGGCTTGGTCACGCACTCGGGGTGCGCCCTGGTGTAGAACTGCACCATCCTCGTGCCGTTCTTGCAGCGGTCAGTGCTCTGGATGGCGCAGGCCGCAGGGAGCTCTTCGTCGATCAAGGCTTCGGCGCAGGGTTTCCAGAGGAAGCATGCGGTCTCGTAGCCGTCCAGGACGTCTTCAGCGAGGTGCTCAGCTTCAAAGCCGCAGTAGATCAAATCTCCGCAAGACGGCAGCGTGCGGGTGATCGCGGGCTTGGACGCGCGTTTCTCCACCTGGCTCAGACAGCTCGCAGAGCGGTTGACCGCGCAGGTGTTCACGCGTGGCGACACGAATGCGTGGAGGGACTGCAGCTTCTTGCACCATGCCGCGCCGGCGCATGACGGCTTCTTCACCATGTCTGCGACCGTCGCGGCGCAATTTTGATTGAGGTAGCAGGTCAGGTCTCCGCGCCGCAGCGCGCCGAGGTGATCCATGCAGCGGAACGAGGACAGGCAGACCTTTTCCGCGTCCGTCAGGGAGCCGTGGAAGTACGCCCAGATGGATGCGCAGTCCTTGGAGGTGAGGTCGTTGCACTCCGGCGCGATCGACGTGAAGATGCTATACATGAGCACCAGCGTGGTGCAGTAGGCGTTGAACTTGCTGCAGCGTGTGCTGTGAATCACGCTCCTTGCCGCACCCATGCACTTGGCATCTGCAAGGCACGACAGATCCCCGTCCAGAAACTCGTCGATCTTCAACTGACACCGCTCGGAAGAGTGATTGTCACATTCCTTGCCGTCCCAGGTGAGCTGCGGGCCGGAGCGATGCGCCGGGAGCGACGATGTCGCCGCAGAAGAGGGCTTGCTCGAGCTCGCACGCCGCGCCGCGCGCTTCTGCGCGGAAACCGTGCTGGACTTCTTGCCCGACACGAGGTCGTTCGCGGGCTCGGACGAAGACGGCGCGGAGGTGGGAAGCGGACCGTACGTCGGCGTCGCGGTGCCCGAAAGCGGCAGAATGCCCGCTTGGCTTACAAGCGCGAGCGCCGCGAGGACGGCGAGCGTGGCGGCCATGCCGCGGGCGGTATCACTACGCGTCAGTCGCGAAAACAGGGTGTGAAGCGTCTGCATGAACTTCGTGTGGGTATATAAGTTATAATATCATAAATTTTTGCTTTTGGCAACTTCTCCACCGCAGGGCGATCTCCCTGCACCACGTTGCGCATTGAGCCGCCGCGGAACTCCCGCTAGGATGCGACGGCTGCGGATTGCGCAGGATCCTTCCACATCACCGTGCCGACGTGGCGGAATGGTAGACGCGCACGCTTCAGGAGCGTGTAAGAGTAATCTTGTGAGAGTTCGAGTCTCTCCGTCGGCACCATCCGGCTTCGTGCCCGCTGGGCACTACGCCGTGATTGGCATGTTCGAATATACCGAAGGCCGAGTGCCTCGGCGTAGTCCGCAAACGGAGCCGGGCAGAACGACATCATGGTTTGAACGTCTTCCAATACAGCGCACCACATAGGGTTTACGAGAACTCATTTGGTCTCAGTCAATCGTTTGATGATCACAAACGCTCTATCCACTTCATTGTTCTCGAAACCGCATCTTCTTCTTTCATCTCACCTCGGCCAGTCGCCTACGGTAGTTGTGGCATGTTCGTTAACCAAACCGAAACCAGACAATGCTCTGCACGACGAGCTGACTCGCACCGAGTGCGGGCTTTTGGGATGTCAGGTGGGAGATCAGGCCTTCTTAGCGTCCTCCCACAACCCGAGCACATTGCCTGCGGGGTCGGTGACGTACGCATAGA
>CAZYAK010000087.1:0-5319 GCA_964645935.1 uncultured Candidatus Peribacteria bacterium
GCTCTTCTTCGATTTCAAGAAGTACGACATGGGCAACATCGCCCGCTACAAGCTCAACCGCCGCTTCAACGTGGAGACGCCATCTGACGAGGCGCACCGCGTGTTCCAGGTGACGGACTTCGTAGGCATCCTCAAGGAGCTCATCCGCCTCAATAACGGCGAGGGCGTGGCCGACGATATCGACCACCTCTCCAACCGCCGCGTCCGCTCCGTGGGAGAGCTTGTGCAGAACAAGTACCGCGTGGGTCTCGTGCGCACCGAGCGCATCGTGAAGGACCGTATGACGGTGATGGACCTGGAGACCGTCACCCCCACCCAGCTCATCAACTGCCGCCCGATCACGGCTGCGATGCGCGAGTTCTTCGCGTCGTCACAGCTTTCGCAGTTCATGGATCAGACCAACCCGCTTTCGGAGCTGGCCCACAAGCGCCGCCTCTCTGCGATGGGTCCGGGAGGCCTCTCGCGCGAGCGCGCCTCGTTTGACGTCCGCGACGTGCACACGTCCCACTACGGCCGCATCTGCCCGATTGCCACGCCAGAAGGCCCGAACATCGGTCTCGTGGTGCACTTGGCTGGTTTCTCCCGCGTCAATGAGTACGGCTTCCTGGAGACGCCGTACGAGGAGGTGAAGCACGCCGTCGCCATGGACGCCGACAAGCTTGTCGGCCGCACGCTCGACGTGCAGGTGAAGGAGGCCCGCAAGATCGTGGCCAAGGAAGGCGATGTGGTGGACACCAAGGCCCTGGCCCAGAAAGTCGTCTCGCTCCTCAAGAAGGAGGGTCTCGAGTCCGTGCCGGTACGCACGTATCTCACCGGGAAGACCGTGTACGTGGATGCCGAGCAGGAGCGCCACATCCTCATCGCCCAGGCGCAGACGGATTTGTCGGAGCACCAGGAGTTCCTGGTGACCCGCGTTCCGTCCCGCAAGGCCGGTGAGACGATCCTCGCGCACGTGCGCGATGTGACGCACGTCGACGTGTCGCCCCGCCAGATCCTCTCCATCTCCACCTCGCTCATCCCGTTCCTGGAGCACGACGACAACACCCGCGCCTCCATGGGCACGAACATGCAACGCCAGGCGGTCCCGCTCATTAAGCCCAATTCCCCGTATGTCGGCACCGGCATTGAGGGCCTCGCGGCCCGCGCCTCTGGCCACGCAGTGCTGGCAGAGGAGGACGGCGAGGTAACGGCTGCGGACGCCCAGGAGATCTCGGTCGTGTACCGCTCCGGCCGCAAGCAGACGTACAAGCTTCACACGTTCGTACGCTCCAACCAGGGTACGTGCTTCCACATGCGCCCCAGGGTGCTCCGCGGTGATACCGTCAAGAAGGGCCAGGCCCTCGCAGATGGCGCCTCCGTGCAGGATGGCGAGCTCGCTCTCGGCCAAAACCTCCTCGTCGCGTACATGTCGTGGGAGGGCTACAACTTTGAGGACGCGGTCATCATCTCGGACCGCGTGGTGCAGGAAGGCTACTTCGATTCCATTCACATCGAGTCGTACATCACGGACGTGCGCGACACCAAGCTCGGACCCGAGCTCGTGACGCGCGACATCCCCAACGTCGGCGAAGCCAAGCTCAAGGACCTCGCGGTCGACGGCATCGTGCGCATCGGCGCCACGGTGCATGAGGGTGACATCTTGGTCGGCAAGATCACGCCCAAGGGCGAGACCGAGCTCACCCCTGAGGAGCGCCTGCTCCAGGCCATCTTCGGCGACAAGGCTAAGGACGTGAAAGATTCGTCGCTCCGCCTTCCCGGCGGCGCCGGCGGCAAAGTGGTGGACGTGCACATCTTCGACCGTTCGGAGGGTGACGAGCTCCCCACCGGTGTGCTCAAGCAGATCAAAGTCTTCGTGGCCCAGACTCGCAAAATCCAGGTGGGTGACAAGATGGCCGGCCGTCACGGCAACAAGGGTGTGGTGTCCCGCATTGTTCCCAAGGAGGACATGCCGTTCCTCGCGGACGGTACGCACGTGGACATCATCCTGAACCCCCTCGGCGTCACGTCCCGTATGAACATTGGACAGATCCTGGAGACCCACCTCGGTTGGGCATGCCAGATCCTCGGCATCAAGATCGCCACGCCGCCGCTGCACGGCATCTCGCCGGAGGAGATCGAGGGCTTCCTCACCGCCGCGGGCCTGCCGGGCTCGGGCAAGGTGCAGCTGTTCGACGGTCGCACGGGTGAGAAGTTCGCCCACGAGACCACGGTGGGACAGGTGTACATGCTGAAGCTCCTCCACCTCGTCGAGGACAAGATCCACGCTCGCTCGGTGGGACCGTACTCTCTCGTCACCCAGCAGCCGCTGGGCGGCAAGGCACAGCACGGCGGACAGCGCTTTGGAGAAATGGAGGTGTGGGCCCTGGAAGCGTACGGCGCGGCCTACACGCTGCAGGAAATGCTCACGATCAAGTCCGACGACGTGATCGGCCGCTCGAAGGCGTACGAGTCTATCGTGAAGGGCGAGCCCATTCGCCGCCCGAGCATCCCGGAGTCGTTCAACGTTCTCGTCAAAGAACTCCAGGCTCTCGGTCTCAAGGTTGAGCTGCTCAAGTTCAAAGACGAGGTTGCTCCTGAGGAGCGCGTGACCATTGAGGCTGGAGAGGTGGAGACCGTCGAGATGACCTCCCGCGTGGAAGCCGAGGAGGAGGCGCAGGAGCTCATTGCCGGCGTGGAGAAAATTGCCGAGATGGAGACCACCGAGGCCGAGTCCGCCGCCGAGATCAAGGCTGGCATCGAGGAAGGCGAGCAGGTGGAAGCCTCAGGCGAGTCCGCCGAGAAGGAGATGAAGGAATCCGTCAGCGAAGAGGCGATGGACGACGCGTGAGACGCACACACCGCCGATTCCCAAGCCGCGCCCCGAGGGGGCGCGGCTTTCGTGAGGGCGGCGGAATCTGACCACGGAAACTCGTGGATCGTTGACTCCGAGATGTCAGTCTTCTTGAATGGCGCCTTCGCGCGATGCGATTTTTCCCTCCGTCCGTCATGGAATCCGGATCGTCAAACCTGGAGCAGTGGTACCTGAAGAAAACGATCGAAGCGGGGCCGTACTCGCTGCTCGGATTCAGCGATGCGCTGCAACCGTGCGACCTCGTGCTCCAAAACACCGTGGGAGGTACGAGGGTGGTCCTCGGGAAGTTCCTCGCCGATGCGGGCCAGCGCGAGCTGGCGCTGACGTTGCTGGAGAAGATCGACGAACAGGGCTTGCTCGCGCTGAGCGGTTTCGAGCGCGGACTGTGGAAGAAGCTGTACGAGGCGGCCCTGGGCGCCGAACGTGCGGCTGCCGGCGAATGACGGCACGGCCAGGACTCCTTGGTACCACCGCGATCTCACCCTCCCGATTCAGGGGAGGACGGTTGAGAGGTCCCCGTGGGCCCTCATACCGTTTCGGTCCTCGTGGCCGGGGCAGCACCCAGTTCCTCACACGTGAGGAACGGGTTTTTTGGCATATTTGAGCGAAAAATCTCGCATGCCTTCATAGAGCTTACCAAAGAGGTCTGCCGGACAGGACGTCACGCCCTGACGATGGGGACATTCATTTCTTTCCTCTTTTTTTATGAAGTCCGTGAACACGGTCATCCTCCTCGGCCACGTCACCCGGGATCCTGAACTCAAGTCGCTGCCGTCGGGGCAGACACTCTGCGCCATGGGCCTCGCCACGAACCGCGCGTGGAAGGATCGCAAGGGCGAGCGCCAGGCTGCTGTGGAGTACCACAACCTCGTGTGCTGGGGCCCCCTGGCGGAGTTCTGCGGTACGCACGTCCAGAAGGGTAAGCCGCTCTACGTCCGCGGACGCCTGAAGACCCGCTCGTGGGAGGACGCCGATGGCAAGAAGCACTCCCGTACCGAGATCGTGGCCGAGGACGTCATCCTGCTCTCACCGCGCGAGGCCGCCGCCGCGGAGGCCGAGACGCCGGTGGAGGCCAGCGAAGCGGATCCGGAGGAGGGCGTCGCGGTCTGAATGCCGGGCGTAGGCGTTAGGACACAGGCTGTAGGCCGTAGAGTGGCGGGTCCACTTCTACGGCCTCACTCCTAATGCCTACCTTCTCAATTGGACAGCCGTGTCAGAATTTCCTGCACAATCGCGCGTTTGTCGGCGTTGAGGAAGTGCACCATCTTCTCCGCGCGCGAGGGGAGGTCACCACCGCGCAGGAAGCCCATCCGCTCTCGGCGCAGCTCTTCGGCCCAGAGTTCGGAGAGCTCTAGGTGATCGCGGAGGCCGGGGTGCACAGCCGACAACGGCATGGGCGGGCATTCTCGCCACGTAACCGCCTGAGTCAAGAAGTTCAGCGTCGAACCGTAATGGCCTCGCCCTGCTCCGCACCTGGCGCCGTCACGGTGATGCGGCGGTCGGCGTCCCGGAGGATCCAGTAGTTGGTGCCGGTGCCGGTAATAGAAACCTGCGGGTCCTCCGGCAGGTGTACCAGGTACTCTCCGCCAATAGTGAGCACCCGGAGGTCCACGCCGCCGTTGCACGTCACCACGGTGTCTTTGCAGATCTGGAGGGCCGTGCCGGTGGGGATGGTGGACGGCACCTGCTGAGTGTCGATCTGGTACTGGTACACGGCGTCCAGCACGCTCGTGATGTCGTTGTGGCGCTCGCGGTTGCGGGCAAGCCCGAGCTGGCGCTGGGGGTTGAGTGCGATAAAGATGATGCCCGCGAGCACTGCCATGATGGCCAGCACCATGAGGAGCTCGATGAGCGTGAAGCCGTTCTTGCGGTGTTTTTGCGGGCGCATCGGGATCGCAAGCCATTGTACGGGAGCGTGTGTGCCGCGGGGCCAAAACAGATGGACGAGCGGGGTGCCGCGGTTGGCCGGTCGCTTTTGCACGGCACCACGGAGGTTGTGACGCCCGTTTCGCCGGATCGTCAGGCTGTACACAAAAAATACCCCGTTTCAGTCTTGACCCCGCTTCCATGGTGAGTACACTGGCGCTCACGCATGGTGCACCACGATCACCCGTAGGAGTAGTAGGAAACGTGTACTACTTCTGCGGGTGCGCGTGAGCCACCCGCTTCTTTTTTACCCGGGGAGACCCGAGTAGAGGGCAGCTGGCGGTGTCCGCACCCCGTGCTCATTGAAAGCATTGGCTGGTCTCGTAGCGATCTTCTCATCGCTACGTGAGAATCAAGAATTGTATTCAGAAATTTCACGCGTCTCCGCTCGTAACGCGCGCGGAGACACGGACAACAGGTGCTTCAAGCTTTCTAGCTTGTAGCACATGAACAGTACGGAGGAAGGAGCAATCCGACCTCCATGATGAATGTTACTCATCGCATCACATGGATGCCTCGACTCTGCATTCCGACGAAGGACG
>CAZYAK010000088.1:0-5239 GCA_964645935.1 uncultured Candidatus Peribacteria bacterium
CACACCCGATCCCATACCGAACTCGGCAGTTAAGCCCGCCAGCGCCGATGGTAGCCACCTTCCAGGTAGTAAGAGTAGGTCGGTGCCAGGACAGAGCAATCACGTGGTTAAGACCAGCCGGCTTTCGTACACGTCTCTCGCCTTCCTTATGGGCGGCTTCTTGGCGTAGAGCTGAAAATTGACTTATCCCCAAAATATAATAATGATAATACATCATGTCTATTTCGTGCGCTCCAGCATCTGACAACCAAGCATCACGCCGAGCAGCCCAGTCACCGGGCCCGCGGAGAGCGAAACGTATCCGAACCATCGCGAGCCCGGCGGACGCTGCCGATACGTCCACGATGCTTTTCCTGGATGAATTGCGCTTTCGGAAGGTCCCGGAGGAGATCCAGCGTCAAGTGGAGGAATACGAGCGGCTGATCTTTGGAGTCGCCAAGTTGCGGAAGAAGCCAGACCAGGTCATCTGCTTCATCCAAGGCCTACGGGATGAAGCGATGGCGATCCTGCGATCCTGTCCGTTGCGGGACCGGAATCACCGTCGGTCCCCGACTCTCGTCCCGCTAGCGTAGCCTGTGGCTCTCGAGTACGCGGGTACACCAGGTTAGACTTGAGGGCTTCAAACACAACATATAGTGTCTTGCACAGTTACTCATCACTATATGTTGGATCGTACAAGTCGCCTCGCACGTGCTGCGCAGATGCTCGCGGGTGTGCTCTTCTGCACCGTGTGGCGCCTGGCTCCGTTTCGTCCGCCGAACGTGGAGCCCATCATGGCTAGCATGATGCCGTTCGCCAAGCGGCGGGGCGCGGCGTCGGCCGTGCTCTTTGCGGTACTCGCCATGGTGCTCTTTGACCTCATCACCACTGGCCTCACCCCATGGACTGCGGTGACGGCCGTCTCGTACGCGCTCGTGGCGCTGCTGTCATCGGCGCTGCTGCGTTCGGGAGATGGGCTCAGGCGGTACGTTCTTGCCGCCGCCCTTGGTACGTTGCTCTTCGATGCCCTTACGGGCGTTGTGGCCGGGGCCGTGCTCTTTGGGATGCCCTGGAGGACCGGACTCATCGGTCAGATTCCGTTTACCATCAACCATCTGCTCGGAAACGTCCTGCTCGCGCTGGCCCTGAGCCCGCTTGTGGAGCTGGCGCTGCGTCGCTCCGATGCCTGGGACCCGGCTGTGCGCCGGGCCGCGGAGCGCCATCTGTCCTGATCCGGAGCAGACACACACAAACCCTCCCATCGACCTATCCGGGGCCGCGGAAGCGGCCCCGTTGCTGTACACTTTTCCCGTGCAGGAGCGCCTCCAGAAGATCCTCTCGGCCCGCGGTATCGCCTCCCGGCGCAAATCCGAGGAGTACATTTCGCAGGGGCTCGTGACCGTGAACGGCAAGGTGGCCGTGCTCGGGCAGAAGGCCGATCCCGAGATCGACGTCATCGAAGTGTCGGGGAAGGTTTTGGATGCGCGGCGCGAGTTCCTCTACTACCTGTTCTCCAAGCCGCGCGGCATCGTCACCACCAACGCGGACCAGCCGGGGGACAAGACCGTGCGCGACCTCCTCCCCAAGGAGTTGCAGGGGAAGATCGTGCCCGTCGGGCGCTTGGACAAGGATTCCGAGGGGCTGCTGCTCCTCACCAACGACGGCGTACTGGCGTACCGCCTGACGCACCCCAAGTTCGACCACGAGAAGGAGTACGAGGTCACCGTGGAGAAGCCCGTCTTCGACGGCGCGCTGGAGAAGCTGCGCAAGGGCATCACCCTCTCGGGCGAGAAGACCAAGCCCGCCACGGTAGAACGGACAGGGATCTCCGTGTTCCGCATCGCCATCACTGAGGGGCGCAACCGCCAGATCCGTCGCATGTGCCAGAAGATCGGCTCTCCGGTGACGCGCCTCAAGCGTGTACGCATCGTGACGCTGGAGGATGAGACGCTGGAGCCGGGGAAGTTGCGGCCGCTCTCCAAGACCGAGCTGCAGGACCTCTTCCGGGCCGTGGGCCTGGACGCGGAGGGGCAGGTGGCGGGAGGTGCGCTTTGATCCGCCGCCGGAGTGAGGCAGGCTCGGCCAGATGGCATCCACTTTTCCCATCGCCGCGGACAGGGGTGTGATTACGGCGTGCGATGCGTCGTACTTTCCGGGGTTCCAGCTTTTATTTCGCAGTCTCAAGGGCTTTCCCGTAACGCTGTTCGATGTAGGGCTCACCGACGCCCAGCGGGCGTGGTGCGCGGACCGGGGCATTCCCGTGCGGACGATCGTGCTCGAGATGCCCGCTTCCGTGCGCGGGTGGCAGGCGTGGAACAAGCCGCTGTACTGCGAGGCGAGCCCCTACGAACGGACGCTCTGGCTGGACGCCGACTGCGTGACGCGCGGGCCGCTGCAGCCGATCTTCGACTTCGTCGGCGAGCGCCCCTTCATCATGCGCCACTGGATGGAGGAATACCCCAAGCCCAACGACGCGCGCCTGTACGAGCGCTTCCCGGTGTCGTCGCGCTTCCCTACCAAGCGACTGCTCAACGCCGGCGTCATCGGGATCCGCAAGAGCCGCGATCTGTCCGCGCCGTGGTTCCGCGCCTGGCGCGGGATGGTGACGAGCGCCGCGGCCGACACGGACCTCCAGAAGTGGGTGACGTTCTGGGACGAGGGTGCGCTGATCTGGGCGCTGGAGGCGACGTCCTCCACGGATCTGGTGACGGACCGGCCGGAGTGGAACCGCTACATGCCGCCGCAGGGCCGGGGCGGCGTGCGGGAGCTCATGCGCGCGATGCAAGAGCCCACTGAGGACGTGGTGCAGCACTTGGGATTTCACCCCAAAGTGTGGGCCGTACATCCGCCGGCAGACGGGGTCCTCACTGATGACGACCTCGCGCCGTTCGACCTTGGGGCGTATCCGCAGGTATGGCGCCTACCGGCCTGGAGCGTGGACCGCAGGCACATCTACTGGCTCTATGACATCCTGGCCTCAGGGCCCATCAAGACGGCCTTGGAAATTGGTTGTCTGCACGGTGCCACGAGTACGGCGTTTGTGGAGGCGATCAATGCCGGCAGGCTGGAACATGCCACGTTCTGCGACATTGATATCCGTCAGGAATTGCGCCAAACCGTAGCGAAATGTATTCATCCCGAGCGCACGCGCGTGGTGGAGTGCGATTCCGTGGTGCTGCTGGACGAAGGAAGGCCTTATGATCTTGTTTTGCTGGATGGCGACCACCGGCTCCCGGCGGTGACGGCTGAGGTGGAGCGTCTTGTGAAGATGCGCCCTCTCTGCATCGTGGCCCACGATACAAGTGCCATCGTGGGGCGCTATACACGGTGCGAAGGGCCCGCGTACCTTAAGCAGCGGCTGCAGACGCTGGGATGGCTGTGCCTGGAGGACGCGCTGCCGCGTGCGGGTGAAATGACGCACCGGGGCTTGTTTGTCGCCACCGCCGATCCTGAGTTCTACGAAGTCATACGGGCAGCTATGGCTGTGCGTTGCGACTCCCTGGCCCCCGTTATGGCTCCGCCATTGGCGCCATTCGTCATGCAGAAACCGACCCCCCCGCCTATTGCCCCGCCCCCCGCCTCCCACCCTACGTGTTGGAAGCAGTTGGCCCGTGACGCCATGCATGTGGTGCGCGCCAAGGTGCGCAAAGGCTGGCTGTGGTAAACGGCGCAACACCTTGGCGCGCACGTCAAACGCCATTCCGATCGGCGACGTCTAGAGTGCACACATGCAACTCATCCCTCATGGAGCGGCGCAGGAGGTGACCGGAACCTGCCATGAACTCCGCTTCGACGGGCCCAAAGGTCCCAAGCGAGTCCTCCTGGACTGCGGGCTCTTCCAAGGCCGCCGCACCGAGACTTCGGTGAAGAACAATACATTTACCTTCACTCCCACAGACATCGACGCGCTCATCCTCAGCCATGCGCACATGGACCACGTGGGGCGTATCCCCTTGTTGTACAAGCGCGGTTATCGCGGGCCGGTGCACTGCACGTATGCCACCAAAGATCTTTCGGAGGTCATGCTCAAGGACGGCGGCTACATCCAGGAGAAGGACGAGGAGTACTTTTGCGCGCACCTCAAAGAATCCATGATCGCCTGCGACGGGCCGCTCTACACCCAGGAGGATGCCATTGCCTGCATGAAGATCTTCCATGGCCAGAACTACTCCGAGTGGTTCGAACCGGTGCCGGGCCTGCGCGTGAAATTCCTGGACGCGGGGCACATCATCGGCGCGGCGGAGCTCATCATGGAGGTGACAGAGAACGGCACGACGCGACGCATCGCCTTCTCAGGAGACCTCGGCCGCAGCATGCTGCCCATCATTCGCGACCCCAGCCCCATGGAGGCGGCGGAGGTCCTGATCTGCGAGAGCACGTACGGCGACCGCAAGCACGAGCCTGCGAGCGAGGGTCGCACGCGCCTCAAGGACGTCATCTTCCGTACGGCCAAGCGCGGAGGCAAGATCATCATCCCGGCGTTCTCGCTGGAGCGCATGCAGGAGCTGGTCTACGACCTGCACGTCCTCTGGGACGCCAAGGAGATCCCCGCGATACCCATCATCATCGATTCGCCCCTGGCGAACGCGGTCACCGATGTCTTCATGAAGCACCCCGAGTGTTATGACGAGGACATGTTCAAGCAGTTCCTGAGCCGCCAGCACAATCCGTTCCAGTTCTCGCTGGTGCGCTACACGGAGTCGGTGGACGAGAGCAAAGCGCTCAATGGCACGCCCGGGCCCATGATTATCATGGCGGCCTCCGGCATGTGCGAGGCGGGCCGCATCCGCCACCACCTACGTAACGAGATCGGGAATCCGCGCAACACCATCCTCGCCGTGGGCTACATGGCGGAGAACACGCTGGGTCGCCGCGTGGTGGACCCCACCACGTCCGACGTGAAGATCTTCGACGAGATGATCCCCAAGCGTGCGGAGATCGTGTCCATCGACGTGTACTCCGGTCACGCCGACATGGACGACCTCGATGCGTACGTGAAGGGCATCGACGGCCTCAAGAAGGTGGTGCTTGTGCACGGAGAGCTGACGCAGATGCATCCCTTCGCAGACCGCCTGCGCGCGCAGCTGGGCGTGGAAGTGCTCATGCCCCCGCGCGAGGAGGAGGTGACGCTCTGAGCGCTTCCCGGGCGGCCGTCCCGTGCGTGCTACCATGGCGCGGATGGCCACCCGGCGTCATTCTCTGCGGCAATCGGTGCACGTCGTCCTGGCGACGGGGTGGTCCGATTTCGCGCTCAAGTACC
>CAZYAK010000089.1:0-5090 GCA_964645935.1 uncultured Candidatus Peribacteria bacterium
CAAAAAGACGGAACTCGCGCAGCGAGCCGCGGCGGTGCCTTGTACGAAAGCCGTCAATCCCTTCGGCTGAGTCGGAACGAAAAAAGAGCGGGCTAACCCGCTCTTTCTCTCTAACGCATGACGCGCGAGATGCTTAGCAACCGCAGGAGCCGCCATCGATGGGCGAGCAACCGCAGGAGCCTCCGTCGATCTTCATAGAAGCAGGGAGGAAGAGATTAAGTTCATGCAGTATAACCCTTGATATGTTAAGGATCAAGCACTCTCCTAAAAAGAGTGCCAATTTCACCGGCTTCGTGAATGTTTTTTTGGGAGAAACCCGGAATATCGCCAGATTTCTTTTGCATACATATATTATTCGATATACGTCCCTTCCCTTGACCGCGCTTCTGACGCACAACAAAACCGCCATCTCCCTAGACGGGGGACGACGGTGAGCTTTGTTGCTCCCGGCGTCACGAACTGGTTTGAGGAGTTCGCGATGGTCGACAGCAAAGATATTATAACAAAAAAAAGACTATTTGTCACGTACCGATCCGCTCACGCGGCGTTCTTCTTCCGGGGCTTGGGCTTGAGCTTCGGTTTCTCGGGCTCGCCGGGCGTGGCTGTGGCGGGGGCAGGAAGGGACGTCGTGCCAAAGTCCTGCTTCTTGCCGAGCGCATCGCGGTGGTATTTGCCGAACTCGGTCATGCGCAGGCACTGATCGTTTTTCACCACCGGCCCATCGATGCAGATGCGGATGCCCAAGGGATCCACCACGCAGTTGCCGCAGATGCCGTAGCCACACTTCATGTAGCGCTCCAGCGAGAGCTGACTCGGGACCTTGTGGTCGGCGGTGATCTCCGAGACGCGTTTGAGCATCATCTCCGGACCGCAGGCAAACACCTGATCCACCGGGGAGCACTTCTGGTTGCGCGCATCGTGCGAGTCGCGCGGGCAGCTGCCGAGCAGGCGGTCCAGGAGGTCCACGTTGAAGCCCTTGTAGCCCACCGAGCCGTCGTTGGTGGCGATGTGCAGCGACACGTGCGGCAGCGCCTCCAGCTCGTCCAGGTACAGCAGGTGCTCCTTGCTCCGCGCGCCCACGATCACCTCCAGCGTGCAGCCGTGGTGCACGGACTCGCTGGCTACGAAGTACATCGGCGCCGCGCCGTAGCCGCCCGCCACCAGCACGATGTGCTGTCCGGGCTGCCACTCGTAACACGTCCCGAAGGGCCCGCGGAGTCCCACGAGGTCGCCTACCTGCGCCTTGGCCAGGATGTTGGTCATGTCGCCGACGGCGAAGAACGTGATCTTGGTGCTGGCGCCGTCGTCGTACGCCACGCTCATGGGCACCTCGTCCACGCCCGGGAGCCACACCATGACGAACTGCCCGGGCTTGGCGCCGAGCGAGCCGTCGAATGTGTAGGTGCGCACCATCTCCGTCTCCTGCTTGATGTGCTTGATGCGGTAGGTGCGCGGCAGCCGGCTCTGGAGGGGGATGGGCATCGTCAGTTGGCGTAGGCGAGGAGCGATCCGTTCTTCTGCACCTGAGCGAGGGTCTTGTGCATCGCGCCCACCATGTCGCGGATGTCCCAGATGCCCTCGTTGGTGCACCAGAGCTGCATCTCGTCGCGGATGGCCTTGAACACGGTGAGGCCGCGGTCGGCCACGGCCGTTCCCACGCCGATGAGGCTGGCGCCCGCGAGCATCAGCTCCAGCGCGTCCTCGCCGGTGTAGACGCCTCCGGTGCCGATGATGGGCAGCTTGCCTTCCGTCGCGGCGAACACATCGGCCACGCACTTCACCGCAATGGGCTTGATGGCGCGGCCCGACATCCCGCCTACCTTGTTGGCGAGGATGGGCATGCGGCTGCGCAGATCGATGGCCATGCCCGGGCCCACGGTGTTGATGACCGTGAAGCCGTCGGCCCCGGCCTCGGCGCACGCGAGCGCGATGGCCCCGATGTTATCCACGTTCGGCGAAAGCTTGAGGAACACGGGCGTCTTGCCGCTCACGGCCTTCACGGCCTTGGTGACCGCGGCGGCGTCGGGGGCGGAGCAGGCGAAGGGTCGGCCGAACTCGTCCTCGATGTTGGGGCAGCTGATGTTCACCTCCAGGAAGTCGGGCTGGAGCGGCAGCATGGCCTCGGCGGTCCTGGCGTAGTTGTCGATGCTCTCGGCGATGATGTTGAGGATGAGCGGCACGGGCTGCTCCTTCATGAAGGAGCCGATCTCCTCCTTGGCCTTCTCCGGTCCCGCGTCGGGGACGCCCACGGCGTTGAGGGTCCAGTGCTCGGTGGAGATGATGGTGGGGTTGCGGTGGCCCTTGTGCTCGTGGAGCCAGACGGACTTGGTGGTGATGCCCCCCGCGCCGTGCTCGGCGACGTGCCGCCAGCTGGAGGCGGTGATGCCGAGGATTCCCGACGCGAGCACCGTGGGGTTGGAGAAGGGGACCCCGAGGATGGTCTGGGAGAGGTTCACGGGAGGATGATAGCCGTCGCACGCGCTTGCCCACAATCTCGCCGCGCCGGAACGCGGGGAAGGGCCCGCCCCGGCACCCGTAACAACGTTTGTGGCCGGAAAATCCGTGCGGGCCCCCGTTTGAGGGGTATCCTCGGACGCTATGCCGCTCTCCAAGAACATTCTCCAGTCCCCGCCGGGCGATGACGTGCTGCACGCCGTAGGCGGTCCCGGCGGCGCCGCCCTCAAAGACGTGAATCTCGCGCTGACCTATGCGCAGCGGCAGTTCCCCGACAAGAGCGGCTACACGGGCTTGGACATCGTCCAGCCGGCCGTGATGGTGCTCGATGCCACCCGGACCCGGATCCTCCTCGTGTTCCGCGAGAGCATGGAAACGCGCGAGGGGCAGCCGGCCGTGCGCAAGACCGCGGGTGACAGCGTGCTCCTGAGCAGCTCGCAGGTGGCGGACGCAAACGACATCGTGGCGGAGAAGGTGGCCTCGGGCGTGGGTCGGGGGATGCCGCTGAACGTGGAGTTCGTGGGCATGAATGTCCTGCCCGACGGCACGCGCTACGTGTTCGACGTGCGGCCCGTCGTGGCCGACGTAGACGCGCCCGTGGGGACGGATCCGGACAAGCGGATGGAGATGGTGGACCTGGCCGCCGCGGTGGCGCGCGTGCAGGGCGCGATGGAGCAGCGGCTACTGGAATTGCTGCGGGAGCACCTGGCGGTCACGGGGTACGCGTGAGTCAGGTTCCGGGCCCGATGCGCCGCAGGGAGTCGCGGACCGCAGCGCGCCCACGCACGCGAGACCCTGACGTCAACCCCGTGCTCAGGCCTTGGTCACCGCCTCCATCCACGCCTTGAACAGCGGATGCGGCTTGTGCGGTCGGCTCTTGAACTCCGGATGGAACTGGCTGCCCACCATGAACGGGTGGTCCTTGATTTCGACGATCTCCATGAGGCCTCCATCGGGCGACTCGCCGGAGATCACCATGCCGTTCTGTTCCAGCTTCTCGCGGAACGCGTTGTTGAACTCGTAGCGGTGGCGGTGGCGCTCGTCGATGCGGTCCGTGGCGTAGGCGGTGCGCGCCTTCGTACCCTTCTTGAGGACGCACGGGTACGAGCCCAGGCGCAGCGTCCCCCCCTTGGAGCGTTCCTTGAACTGGCCGGGGAGGAAGTGCACCACGTACTTGTCGCGGGAGAGCTTGCCGTCCTCGTCGAACTCCTCGCTGGTGATGGTCTTGTCCCCCAGCACCTCGCGCGCGAACTCGATGGTCATGATCTGGGATCCCAGGCAGAGGCCGAGGTACGGCACCTTCTCGGTGCGGGCGTAGCGCGCGGCCGCGATCTTACCCTCGATGCCGCGCTTACCGAAGCCGCCGGGCACCACGATGCCCGGGCACGAGCGCAGCAGCGCCCACGTCTCCTTGTCCTGCTTCTCCAGCTTCTCGGAGTCGATCCACACCACCTTGGCCTGCTTCCCCGCGAAGACCGCGGCGGACTTGATGGATTCGATCACACTGAGGTAGGCGTCGTCCAGGTGCGTGTATTTGCCCACGATCGCCACGCGTACTTCCTTGCCCTGCGCCGCGTCGTGGCGCTTGGTACCGGCCGCCCACTCGCGCATCTCGGGCCGTACGGGACCGAGGGCGAGCTGCTTGGCAATGATCTCGGCCAAGCCATACTTGTGGAAGTTCATCGGCACGTCGTAGATGGAGCGCACGGTGGGCGCGGGAATCACCGCGCGGCGCTCCACGCCGCAGAAGCTACTGATCTTGTCGAGCAGTTCCCCCGGGATGTCCGCATCCGCGCGCGCCAGGATCATGTCCGGCTGCAGGCCGATGCGGCGCAACTCCCGGACGGAGAGCTGCGTGGGCTTGGTCTTGAGCTCCTTGCTGGCGGCGAGGTAGGGCAGGAGCGTGAGGTGCACGTGGAACACGCGCTCCGAGCCCAGCTCCGAGCGCATCTGGCGCACGGCCTCCAGGAACGGCTCGCCTTCGATGTCGCCCACGGTGCCGCCGATCTCGACAAGCAGCACGTCGGCGCCGCTTTGATCAGCTGCTTGTTGCATTCGTTCTTTGATGGCGTTGGTGATGTGAGGCACCACCTGGATGGTCTTGCCCAGGTAGTCGCCGTGGCGCTCCTTGCCGAGCACGGACTGGTAGATCTGACCCGTGGTGACGGTGCTCAGCTTACTCATCGGCTCGTCGATGAAGCGCTCGTAATGGCCGAGGTCGAGGTCCGTCTCCGCGCCGTCGTCCGTGACGTACACCTCGCCGTGCTGGAACGGGCTCATGGTGCCGGGGTCTACGTTGAGGTAGGGGTCGAGCTTCTGCACGAACACCTTAAAGCCGCACGCCTTCATGATGGCCCCGATGGAGCTGGCGGCGATGCCCTTGCCCAGCGAGCTGCACACCCCTCCCGTCACGATGATGAACCGGGTCGAAGAGCCGGTCTTGCGGTTTCGCATCGTCTTCGTGACCCCGGAGGTGGTTTTCTTGGCCATGGGAGAAATCGGGCAGTCCGTGGGAGGCCCTTCGACGCCGCTCAGGACAGGCGCCCGCTGCGCATTCTACCCACCGGCGAGGGGCGCGCAAGCAGGTCGTGCGCCTTCTGGTGAGCGGCCGGTGTGGCAGCAAACTTCAGGGTGTG
>CAZYAK010000090.1:0-5050 GCA_964645935.1 uncultured Candidatus Peribacteria bacterium
GACGCCAACCCCACCTCCCCCCGTGAAGACGGGCGAGGCCTTCCGCCGTTCCCGGACAAGACGTCACGCGCGCTCCGGCTGGTGGATATGCACCGCTGGATGCTGTCGATGCTCCTCGGCCGACCGCCGGACCAGATCACGGACCGCATGGAGGATCCCTTCGCGCGGTCACTGGCTTCTTCGCACCGCCCCTCGGCGAACCGAGACCGCGAGCCGAATCTGCGCAGAGCACCCTTCCGCGCCTTCACGCCCATCACGCTCATCACGCGCGCAGTGCGCTACCGCTACCGCCGCTGGGAAGAGACAGTGCATGGTCCCGACGGCGACCGTGTGTACTTGATGGAATCTGAGCAGGAGGCGGAGGACTATCTCACGACAATCGTGCTGCCGGACGAACACGGCCCCGAGGCCATCCACTTCCTGCGCTCGTCGTCGCGCGAGCGATTCCACCAGGTACTGGTGACCACGCGTACCGTGGATACAAGCGTCACAGGCGCGGAGCGGCCGGAGCCGCACCCATCTGCTGCAACGCCGACCGCGCTCCCCGGTTCGCGGGATCGTATCGCAGCACCGATTCGAACATCGCCCGCGCTTCCGGGAGCTTGCCCGACTGGTGCAGGAGCAACCCGAGATTGAGCCGTGCCGGCGTGAACTGCGGCGCCATCTGCGTCACCAGCCGGTACGCGCCGATGGCCTCTTCGATCTTGCCCTGGTCCGCCAGCGCCACGGCCAGGTTGTAGTGCGCGTCCGTGAAGTACGGATTGATGGCGATGGCCTTCCGGAACGCCATCTCCGCGTCGGCGAGCTTGCCCGTGGCCATGTCGATGGCGCCCACGTTCACGTACGCCTCCTCGTACGACGGATCGGTCTCCAGTGCCACGGCGTACTCCTTCCGTGCCTCCACAAACCGCTGCTGTGATGACCGCACCAGCCCCAGCCCAAAATGCGCCTCCTTACTACGGGGATCCACCGTGAGCGCCCTCTGCAGCGCGGATTCCGCCTTAGTCAGATCGCCCATGCGACGGTACGCGGTGCCGAGGTTACTGAGCGTCTTGGCATGCGGCCGGATGGCAATGGCCTGCTCATACTCCGACACGGCTCGGGCGTAGTCACCCTTGAGGCGGTGTACGTTGCCGATGTTGTTGTGGGCCACATGCGAGGATTCCGGATACAGCTGGATGACATGGGCAAAGAGGGACTCGGTGTCCCGCCACACAAACGACTGGCGGAATGCGAGAGCACCGAGCAGCACCACCGCCGCGCCCGCGACGGCGGCGCCGATCTTGCGCAGGATCGCGCGATTGCCGGGCAACGCCTCCACCAGACGCCAGCCGAGCCACGTGAGCGCCAGGAACACACCGATGGACGGCACGTACGCGTAGCGATCGGAAGCGAAGTACACGTCCAATTCACCACCCTTGGCGAAGTTCACGAACGTCGGCGCCACGGTGACCAGGTAGAACGCCAACCCGAAGGCGGGCATGCGCCATCGCTTGGCGGACTGGAACGCCAGGATGATGAGAACAACTAGCGCACAGATGGGCACCAGGAAATCCGGCGAGGAGAGCGTGATGGGCTTCACGTACGGGTACAGCAGCGAGAAGTTCATCGGCCACACGATCTGCTGGAGGTAGAACACCGCGCTCTTGCAGGCCATGAGGATCTTGGCCGACAGCGTGGACGACTGGATCACGCCGGTCTTCCCAAACACCGCGATCACGCCAAACACCCCCGCCACCGCCAGATACGGTATTTTCTCGGTGAGCATCCTGAGGCTCCACTTCCTTCCCTCCAGCCAGTCCACGAGCAGGAGTGCCACGGGCAACGTGACGACCATGACCTTGGACATCAATCCCAGCGCGAAGGCAAGCACACTGAGCGCTACCGTCCGGCGTGATCCGTCGTCGCGCCAGCGAATGTAGCCGATCAGCGAGAGCAGGAAGAAGAACGTAGACAGCGTGTCCTTGCGGGCGCTCACCCACGCCACAGCCTCGGTGTGCAGCGGGTGCACCGCAAAGAGCAGGCCCACGAGCACGCCCATCCAGCCCTTGCGGGAGAGCAAAAACGCCAGCCACGCCACAAGGAGCGCGTTGAGCGTATGGAGGAGGAGGTTGGTGAAATGGTAGATGAACGGGTCCTGTTGGCCGATGCGGTAATCCAGCTGGTAGCTGAGGAACGTGAGTGGGATGTAGAGCTCTGGATCGTAGTGGGTGAAGACGTACGCCACTGAGCGCGGAGAGATCTCACGAATAGCCGCGTTCTCGTACACCAGCATGCCGTCGTCCCAGCGCACGAACTCGCTGGTGAGACCGCGGCCATAGATGCCAAACGTCACTCCAAAGAAAGCGACCATCACGAGCAGGATGGTCTTCAGAGTCGGCAGTCGGGGGAGGGGTTCTGCTTCCGTCACGCGACGCACTCTAGAAGCCCATCCCCTTCCGGGAAACCCCCGTCGAGTATTGTCAGAATGCCGTAAAACCCGTATACTATCCCGATACCCACATTCCTCCTCCATTCCGGCCGCGGCGCCTGTGCATGGACCTCCGTCCGCGAACATCGTCTGCTGCATGCAGTGGAGGGCGAGCCGGCGCCCTCCTCCCTCGAGGAACGCCCCCTCACGGACACGCAGCGGCTCACGGACCGCATGGAAGGCGCGCGCCAACTCGCAGACGGGGCCATCCACATTCTCCAGCAGATCCGCTTGCTCCAACGGCGCGAGCCGGAAGCCCGCGAGCTCGGCCGCCTGCGTAATCAGATCCGGGGCGTACGCGACCGCATGTCGCGTACCCTGGATCCCCGCACGGCGCAGACGGATCTCCAAGCGCTCCAGCAAGCGCTCACCGAGGCGCGCACCCGCTTCGGCGTGGACGCAGCCCAGTACCACCGGCGCATCACCCTGCAGCCCGGCGAGCGCGAGGATCCCGAGCGTCACTTCATGCGCATGAATCTCAAGCCCGGACGTCGACGCCTCGTGCTCGTGTTCTGCGGCAACGGCGAGTCACTATCGCAAGAAACGCCTACCGGCCCGCTGCGCGGCGGGACGCACCTCTACGACGGCCTCAGCACTCCCGACGCGCCCGCCCACGTGGTGCAGCTGCGTGTGGGCAACGCGCTATCGACTTCGCCTGGCTCTCGCAACGAAGTGGCCGCCGTGCACATCGAAAACATTGTGGATGACATCCTCGAGCAGCATGGCGCATTTGCTGGGTTGGAGGTCTCGGATATCTCCGTCTTCGGCTACAGCTACGGGGCCGGCATGGCGCAGCGCATCATCCAGCGCATCGAGGCCAGGCGGTCATCGGGACGGCCCACACCCCCGGTGGAGCGCACCGCATTCTTGGACGGCATCGAGTTTCAGAGCGTCCCGCCGCGCGCTATCCGCCGCCGGCCCGTAACCGCCACGGCCTCGTCCCGTCACTTCCACGCCTGGCAGGGCTCGAACCGCCGCATCCGCACCACCATCGAAGGCGCATCGCTCCAAGACACCCGCGCCGGCGACGTGTCGCGGCAGGTTGCCAGCACCACCCACTCCGAGGTCAACGACGCCGCGCGACAGCCCGACCTCTTCCGGGACATCCGCGCGCACCTCCTGAGCTGAAAACCGGGCACGCGGAGCGGATGGCTGTGTGTACCGTAATATGGTATAATGTTTCAAATGAACACATCGCTCACGCTCGCCGAGCTTCCGGAGTTCGCTGCCATCCTGGCGGATCCGAGCCACGAGTCGCACGAGCTGGTCCTGCACTACCAGGACGCGACCGTGCAGGAGCTGCGCGACCGCCTGTCGGCCCTCAAGGTGATCGCCTGCGGCAAGCGCCACGAGCTGGAGCGCACGGAGTACAAAGACTGCCCGCAGCGTCCCTTCAACCTCTCCTGCGGCCATGGCAGGCGCAGCATCTCCCGGGAGGAGGACCCCGCGGGCGGGGCGCTCGACCTGCTGCAGGACGTCAGCGCGCTCGCCGCGCTCGCGGGTTTCCCGGCCGAGGAGGTGCCCACGGAGCGGCTTCTGCAAATCGGCATCATCGAGAGGCTCGAAGGGGAGAACGGCTCCCCACCTCCGAAGCAACCCACCACGGTACCAGCCCGGAGAGCGATCGACCGGATCGCGGACCTGCTGATCGGCATCGATGGAGATGCGGAACCCCGGTTCCAGCGCGCACGCGGGGACGCGTACCGGCGGGCCGGACGGAAGGACGCGTCCAATACCGCCTTCATGGATATGCAGCCGGGCAGCAATGCCATGCTGGAGCCGCTCGACGCGCAGGAAGCGGCCGACCGGGAGCGCATCCGTGCGAAATTCCGCACGGATGAGCGGGAGATCGGCGGCGAGGCCCTCGTCCTCGTTCGCCAGACCCAGGCGCGCCTGGACCGGTGGATGGAGGCGTTGGGGGCCACGGCCTGAATCCTCCGCGTCCGACCCCACGTACACCGCGCGCCGGACACCCATCCCGTCCAGCTCGACCCGATAGGTCTCCCTTCTCCGAAGACCTGTTTTCTGCTATCATGTCTGGATTTCCCCAGTTCGCCCCTTCGGGGCTGGGACAAACACACACCCACACCCACCCATGACCCTCGACGCCTGCATCGCCCATGCCATCCACAGCGACCTCGACATCGTCGAGGCCCTGCCGGAGGTGCATGACATTCCGGTCGAGGACCTGGAGATCTACGTGGAGAAGTACGTGCTCCGCATCCAGGAGTCGCTCTACAACGTCATCCTCGCCAAGGGCGAGAAGTTCATTCGATCCAAGGACCCAGCCGGGCTCTGCGCCACGTGCCTGGAGGCCGGCGTCAGCCTGCCGCCCCACATGCTCCTCAAGATGTGCCAGACCATCCTCAATCTGTCGCAGCTGGACGCCAAGTTCATCCTGGACACCGAGGAAGGGGCAAGCCTCTACTACGTGCGGCTCACGCTCGCCTGACCGGGATACAAGCGGATCGAGTCGGGCGGATGGTTATATGAGCTGTTTTCTGGTATAATGTACTTAAAATACTCACACCCTCTCCATGCCACGTTCCCGCAAAGTCCGGAAGGTCGTATCTGCGCATC
>CAZYAK010000091.1:0-4849 GCA_964645935.1 uncultured Candidatus Peribacteria bacterium
GCGTGGTGATGGGGCTGGACTCGTCGTTGTCGTTGGGATTGAAGGAGTTGGGGTTATACGGGTTGCCGTCCGTGTGGCAGCCGGGGTCTTGGGAGTCGGCCTTGTTGTCGCCGTCGTCGTCGCGGCCGTTGGAGCACTGGGGGACGTACGGATCCGTCTCGTCGTTGTCGTCGGGGTGGGAGCAGCCAGGATCCTGGAGGTCGATCCTGCCGTCGTTGTCGTCATCGCGGCCGTTGGAGCAGGCGGGGACGACGATGCACTGACTGATGATCTGCTGACACTGCCATGAGAGAATCGCATCTGTGGCGTCCGCCGAAGCGGTGTTGAGGTATGGGTAGTTCGATCCAAAGTGGACGTACTCCACCCCGATGAGTGCCGAACCCGCAGGGCAGGTGTAGCTGACGAGTTGGCGGGGATTGCCATCGATGTCGCCGTTGGGCGCAGGCGGTTGGATCGCGCCGAGGCCGGAGGCGGAGAGCACCGCGCACGCCGACGTGATGCCGTCGAAGACGTCGGAGTTGGGAACGGCGGGTGAATCCTTGCCACGGAACCCGGCAGCGATGGATCCGACAGGGCAGGTGAAAGCGACCCGCAAGCGCGGATTGCCGTCGAAGTCAGAATTGGCCAGGATCGTGGTCGCGCCCACGGTGCCGTTCGCATTGAGCGGTGCGCAGCCGAGCGTCATAGCGTCTACGGCATCGCTGTTGGGACCGTTCACGAGATCGTCGCTGTAGTATACGGTTGTGACGACATGCCCCGCCGGGCAACGGAGCGACGCACTGATGGGGCGATAGTCGCCAGCACCGTTGCCGGGATCGCCGTTCACGGAATCGCGATGGTCACTGATGGCGCCGAGCGTGACGGTGCTCTGTCCCGGGATGGGGCACGAGGAAGTGGAACCGCCGCGGACCTCGATCTGCCCGATGTCCCCCGCACCGGCGAGATCCATTCGCACAGGGTAGATGCCCGGTGCGAGCGGCGCAGTGACGCGCACCTCGATAAAACCCTTGGCGCGCGAGGCGTCCCAGGTGTCCAGCGGGTCGAAGGCGGACTGGGCCGGGCGCAGCACGGCGTTCGCGTCGCCGGCGCCGCAACCCAGGGTGGTGAAGGGCACACCGCTCGGCGCGAAGCCGGCCACGTCGTCCGTGTTCTCGCCATGCACAAGCTGGTAGTCGCAATCGCGCCAGTTGAGGTAGCGGCCGCTCGTCACGAGATCGAGCGCGTGGAACCACGAGTGCGCGGGGCGCACCACGGCATTGCCGTCGGGCGTGACCGTGCCGCAGTCGGCGCGGAAGGGGACGTTGGCCGGGTAGAAGATGAGCGTGTCGTCGGTGTTCAGGCCGTTCACCAGGATGGAATCACAGTTGTTGGCGCTGAGGTACCGGGCGCGCGGCACCGTGAACGTCTGGCGGCGGGACTGCTCCGCGCGCAGGTACGCGTACTGGTCGCCGGGGCCGCAGGGCGCGGGGTTGGGCTGTGTGTTACCGAGGAGGAAGCCGTAAACGTCGTCGGTATTCCAACCCTGGCGCAATGCGTAGTCACAGTTCTGGTAGAAGAAGAACTTCTTGCGACCCATGAGCAACATGCCTTCATGTTTTGTGGGGAGATCGTAGAGGTTCGCAGAAGGTGAGATCGTGATGACATTGTCCTGCGTCACGACCTGCTCCTGGATGACCGAGCCCATGCCGGCGTCGGTGTTGCAGTACGTCTCGCCCGCGGCGGGCGTGAGGCAGTTGCGGAGCGACCCCCCGACGCGCTGTGCCCCCGCGGGCAGCGTCCCTCGGACGCTGACGCCGGAGACGGGCGCGACGGTCTGGTTGTCGTACAGCAGGCGGACCGTCACCTGCTGGCCCGGGCTCACCGCGAGCGCGCCGACGAGATCGGGCTGGAAGAGCTGGCCATCCACGGACAGTCGGACTTCCGAGCCGATGCCACTCACGACGGCGGCGTCCACAACCGGGACCGAGCCGAGCGAGGGCAGCACGGCGGAGAGGGCCACCGCGATGACGAGGACCTTGGCGGCACGTTTCGCGCGAACCATACAAGCAGGGGGGAAGGGCAAAAAGGGTCCAAGGTACGTCGCAGTGTGCTGAAAGACAATTGCATTTGGCTTTCTAGGCCAAACAGCCTTGATTTTTGGCTTCAAACAGAGTAAATTTAGTGACAATAAGCGTTGTCGATATGAAACCCGACATTGCCATACTCCGGGTGCTGCAAGGGCTCGGTCTCTCCGACAAGGAAAGCGCTGTCTACCTGGCACTCCTGGCCTCCGGCACTTCACCCGCCTCGTCGCTCAGCAAGCGCACGAGCATCGTGAAGAGCACCACGCAGTTCACCTGCCAGCAGCTGGTGAAGAAGGGTCTCGCGCGCGTCACGCGGCGCGGCAACCTCTACCTCTTCTCGAGCGAGCCGCCGGACAAGCTCCTTTACCTTGTGGAACACCGCAAGCGCGCGCTCGACGAGCAGGAGCAGAACCTGCAGGCGGTGCTCGGTCGCCTGCAGGGCATGATGAATCCCCTCTCGGCGCTCCCCAAGGTACATTTCTACGAGGGGCGGAACGGCATTGCCGAGGGATACCGCGAGGTGCTCTCGGCGCTCGCGGCGGGCGACGAGATCCTCACGTACCTCAACCCCATCGACCTGCGCGACGACCCGTTCCGCATCGAGGGCCTTCTCGACCGCTTCGTGGAGGACCGCGTCGCCAAGGGCGTCTCCGCGCGCGTCATCGCGCTGCCCTCGCCGCAGTCGTCGGCGTGGAAGGCCAGGGACACCAAGCAGTTGCGCGAGACGCGTGTGGTGGACGGCCTGCCATTCGAGGGCTCCCCCGTGGAGATCTTCATCTACCACGACCGGATGTATGCACTCGCGGTGGAACACGACGTGATCTTCTCGTACATCGTACAAAACGCGAGCATCGCGTCGATGCACCGCGCAATGTTCGAACTCGCGTGGAAAGCTGCTGGTCAGTGAGACCCGTGCTTGCGGCGGCGCGCCTCACGGACGCGCGCGAGTTCTTTGCGGCGTTCGGGCAAGGCGGCATCGGGCTCAAAGATGCAAATCATGCCCTTGTCCGACGGCACGTACAGCGTCATCACGTTCCCCGCAGAGACCTCGCGCTCCACAGTCTTATAGAACCAATCGTGCTCCGCACCCGCCTGCGTGCCACCCTCCAAGTTGGAGAAGTGCACACGGCAGATCCGCGCCTCGCGGCCGTCGATGATCCACGGCAGAACGGTGCGTTCCGGCAAGCCTGCCGTCCCCGGTCCGCGCAGCAGTTCCGCAACGCGAGCTGCGCCGAGCGAACGCACCGGATACGCCTCCGCGTCTTCGGGTAGGCGGCGCGTCAAGACGTAACCCCAGTCCTTGTATTCCCGGTCCCCACGACCGTGGTCTGCACCGTCTCGGCCGCCACGCGGAATGCCGTCGCAGACGCCACCGAGATCGTTGAGCATGGGCGCGAGCACGCCACTCCAGGGCTTGATGGCGTGGAACGTGCCTTGGGGCGCTCCCATCGCGCGATCCAGCAGCGCCGTGGAGAGACCACTCACCGTCCGTGGGTCGGCGCAGAGCCAATCTACGTAGAGCGGGCTCTGGGGAAGACCTGGCATTGCCTCTATCCCCACGAATGCCGCCAGCTCCCCACCGCAGGTCACCGCATCTACGCGCGCGAGGGGATTTTGCACGTAGCGTTCGGTGAACTCTTCGGCATCGCCCGCGGGGTAAGTGCCCTCCACCAGGTCGCGCATGCGGACAAGCAGCTCCGGATGCGCGGTCAGTGCGGCGGCTGGCACAAAGCTTTCGTACTGGGCTTCCTTCACCTCCTTCCAATCCAGCCGCGTGAAGCGTGCCGCACCGGAGGCCGCGCGCAGCAAACGAGCATCGGTGTTGAGCAGGGAACGCACAGCGAGCGGTGTGCCTTGCAGGATCGCCGCGTTGAGCTGGTGCAGGAGGCGGTCGCGCACGAGCAGTGGATCTGGCTCGGATCCTGCTTTGCGGCACAGGTACATCACTCGACTCACGTCACTACGCACTGCGGCCGCGGCGGTTGAACAAGCACGCAGTACATCCCGTCCCGCTTCGTCATCAAGCAGACGCAACACCGCGTCCGCAGCCGCGTCGCTGCGCAAAGCGCCCACGAGCGGCGTGAGCAGCGCGCGCTCGCGGTGTGCGGCAGCATGCAGGCTGGCGCTAACCTCGGGCCGTCGCTCTAGTAGGCGTAAGGCCGCTCCCGCCCAATGGGGAGCTTCTGACTCCTTGCTGGCTGCGTGGATGAACGGCGCACGCGCGGCGAAGGTTGAGGGGTCCACGGGCCGGTCGACGAGTTCATCGGCGAGCGAGCGTGCGAAGAACAACCCCGCTCGAACAGGCAGCCCCTCGTAGACACCCATCATATGGATGCTACTCAGGAGAGCAGCAGCATGCTGCACTGCACGATCCGGCGAACGTGAGTAGGTGTTTTCGCGAAGCCATGCAAGACCGCCTTTAGGCATGGGAAACGGCAACGATGCAGGGATACCTGCACCCTCCGGGAGCTCTTCCAAAGCCTTAAAGAGTTGCTTCACCATCGCACGCACCGCCGGCGTCGGGTGGAGAATTCCCTGCTCCACCGGAGCGGGCAGCCCAATTTCGCACAGGAGCACCCGCGTGGCGCGCTGGAGCAGAGTCCCTGAACCATCCGTCGGGAAGGTCAGCTGGAATGGATTGGGCTCAGCCGGCTGCGGAAGTTCGACCATTGAAAAATATTATCTAACTTATTGTTTGATATGTCAAATATCAGCTTTTGGCCTCCGTTAGATCCAAAAACCCCTCCGGCGGGTTCCGGAGGGGCGTTGGCCTTTCTTCATTCCAT
>CAZYAK010000092.1:0-4687 GCA_964645935.1 uncultured Candidatus Peribacteria bacterium
GCGCGGGCGGACGACTGGCCGGGTGTAGAGGCGCGGATGGAGGACACCGTCGGCGTGGAGGCGCGGATGGAGGACACCGTCGGCGTGGAGGCGCGGATGGAGGATGCGCCACCAGTGGGATTGGAAGATGCGCCACCAGTGGGATTGGAGGATCGACCCCCTGGTACAGAGCCCGGACCGCCGTGATTGGAGGATTGGTTGGTGGTCTGGTTGCCACCGGGGGGAGTGCCACCGGGGGGAGTGCCGCCGGGAGGGGTGCCTCCGGGAGGAGTGCCGCCGGGAGGGGTGCCTCCGGGGGGAGTGCCACCGAAGCCGAGGTTCGTGGGGATATTGCGGCCGCCTGGCTGCGCTTGGCCCGTGGGAAGGCCGCCGTTGATGTTGGGGCCGTTGATGTTGGGACGGCCGCGTGGTCCCGGGTTCACCGGATTGGGGATGGGATTCGGCGGTCGCGGCCGCGGCGGGACGGGGTTAGGCGGGTCTGCCTTGCAGGGCGTGTCGCAGGCAGCGAAGGTGTCATATCGTGTCTGGGTGCCAGTGCGTCGTGTCCCCCATAGCCGAACATCCTCATCGTCATCGTTGGGCAACTGAGCTCCGACTCGTGGTGCACAGTACGGCGCATAGAGCGTGACGTAGCCACCGAAATTGACACTGTCGTCCCAATCGGCGCCGGCATTGGCGGCGTCGTAGACGCACAGGTTGGCGTCGTCCAGGCGGTCGATGGGGTACGTGAGGCACTGTGCGAACACGTCCAGATCGTAACTCTCTAGATCGACGGAGATATTGTTGAAGTCCTCTTCCGCCTCATCCCATTCACCGTAGAGGTAGCTGCCGACGTAGTACCAATCGGGATAGTCCGTGTCCGGCGGGACGAGCTGCTTCCAGCGCCACCATCCTTGGATGTAGGCGAAGCCAACGTCAAACGGGGCGCCGGTATCTCCTTGAAAGCGTTGGACTTTGTAGACAGGCACCTCTCCCACGCCGGGGAACTGGGCGCTGACATCGGTATTCACAACTACCGTGTTCGGAACAAGGCCCAGGTACGTTTCTCCCCTCGTCTTACTGTACTCCAGAGAGCCGTCGGAGTAGATGCAGGAGTACTTACCGCACGCCGCCTCGCAGCCCGCGTCGTCGTCTGCGGCGAAGTTGGTCCAGTACGACCACGCTGCGGGATCCGCCCCTACACGCGGGCAGTTGCCGTCGCGGACCAGTTCGCAACGGTCATTGACGGCCTTGCTGGGGTTGCAGCACACCTTGGGCGCTTTGGGGCGGCAATTCCACTTAGTGGCGTTTTCGTCGCAGAGGGCCTTGTCGGCCGCGTCGTTACCCGTGTCGTAGATTTGGAAGAACGGATCCGGATCAGCAGGGTCGATCGCCTCCCAGCATTCGTTCATCGGCACCGGGAAGTCGCTACACAAGCCCGTGTCGGCATCCGCACCGATGTTCGCCACGCAGCAGAAAATGGGCTTGTTGCACTGGACGTAGTCGCACGCCCAGATGGCATCCTTGTCTGTCGCGGGATCAAAAGTAAGGGAAACCGTCCATGCTGGTGGGTCATCGCCAACAGCAGTGGGACGAGACAAGCAATCCATGTTCGATTCGATAGTGCACGCATTCCCCGAACCCGGTACCGCACAGCAACGCCCAGGCAGAGGCGGCGCAAACCCCGTCATCAAGCCTGGGACGATCGTGCGCGACGCGACGCCAATGCCCACCACGAGCAGCAGGATCATGAGCAGACCCAGCCGGAGGAGGATGGGCCGCCGCGGGGACATCAGCGGGTTGAGAGGTAGGCGCAGATCTTGTCGCACTTGGCCCGGTCAGGCGCAAAGGTGCGGCCGCCACCCGAGAGGCAGACCTTGGCGGAGTCGGACTTGGTGCACGCGTTCGCACCCGCTTCGCAACACCAACCAAGCAGCTGCTCGGGGGTGAGCGGTACCTCGGGGGGCTCCAGATCGGAGCTCGCCGCGGCGGGCGGGGGCGGGGGCGGTGTCATCCACCCGTGCAGAAGGAATCCCGTCAGGAAACCCAAGGGGACCAGAACCAAGAAGAACACGACGAGATGATTGCGACCCATGGCGGGAACTCTAGCACTCGGCCCAAGGGCCTGTCAGCACAATCTATCAGCCATGCTCAACAACCGACGGCCGTCCAGATTGCATTGCACTGGCCAAGACCGCCAGCCGGGTACGTGACGGACGCAAAACCGTTGCCAGTGCATCGCTGGTAGTCCAGAGGCGCGCAGCCGACGGTGGGATCGCAGCAGGCCACCAGGTTCTGGAGATCGGGGCACTTTCCGCTGCACTGCGCCTGTGTGTGGTCGAGGAATAGGGTGGAATTCGAGAGGTTGGTGCTGGGGGTAAGCACGTAGCACGCAGGCGACGACGGGATGTAGCGGCTGCACACAAACGGCAGCGGCGCCGACGAGGATGAGCGAGAGGCGGCGGACTTGGATGCAGGGGGGGTGTAGGGACCTCCGGGTTTGCTAGTTGGCTGGAAGTCGGGGTAGTCGATACGGCCCTCGGAGGCGTCGTTACCAGCGGAACGCGGCGCCCGGCAGCGAGAGGCAAACTTCTGCAACTCGGGGATCTCTGGCACGTGACTGAGGTCGAAGCGAGAGGTGGCGTTGAGGGGCGCAGCCATGCAGTTCAGAAGGCCGGCACTATCAATTTGGGCCACGCCGGAATAGATGCCGAGCGAGTAGTTGGGATCCGTCACCGCCATCTGCAGCACTCCCGTCCGAGCGTTGCAACAGACGTAGATGTCGGCAGACATCGAGGAGGACGAGCGGGAGTACGAGCTGTAGGAGCTGGAGTACGAAGAGTGGGAGTACGAGCTGTAGGAGCTGGAGTACGAAGAGTGGGAGTACGAGCTGTACCAGCTGGAGTACGAAGAGTGGGAGTACGAGCTGTAGGAGCTCGAGTACGCACTATACGAGGAGCGGTAGGAGGAAGCGTACGACGCGTAATAGGATGAAGCGGCGTACGACGATGCGTAGGATGAATACGAGGACCGAGAGTACGACGAGGCGTAGGACGAATAGGCAGAGTGTGATGACGAGCTGCCCGTACACTGGCTGGGGTTGGTGGGTTCGCAGCTTACGTAGTCGTAGATGTAGAGCCCGGTCTCTGTGGGGAAGCCTTGCGGGTCAGGATTGCCGAACTCATCGAGATACGGGATCGCGGTGCAACGGGGATTTTTCTCACAAAACGACTGCGTGCACGGCATGTTAAAGTATGCCGAGTAGTTGCAGTAGTAGCAGTCATCGCAGCCCACGACGCTGCAGGCTAGCTCGCAAGCACTCGGAAGGAAGAAGCCCGGTTGATGGGCGGGAGCGCCTCCGGGGATCTGGGTCCTGGGCTTGCAGACCGGCGCCTCAGTGCCAGCCGCGACCTGCGGCTGGTTGGTGCAGTATGCAAAGTCGTAGCTGAGGCCACACGCCTCATTGCAGTGGTCCAGGGAGGTGTCATCGAAGATCTTGCCGTCCGCGGTGCCGTTGCCGTCAGCGTCGTAGGTGGCGCAGTCCTGGTAATCGGTGAAGCCGTACCAGCACAGGTTGCCGGTGGACATGCAGCAGAAGCCCGTTGCGATCCCGGACGCGGAGCTCTGGGCGAGGGTGACAGCTGGCAGCGCGAAGCCGAAGAGCGCTCCCGTCACGAGCAAGGAGGAGCGAACGCGGCGGAAGAGGGGCAGCGCGCGGGTCATGGATCACTGGGCGGGAGTGCTGCAGACGATGTCGCAGACGGACTTGCTGACGTCGAACACCGTACCGCCCTCGCCCTGGCACGCGCCGAGACTCCCCTTCTGCTGGCAGGCCTCACCGGAACGGACGCAGCACCAACCCGGGATGGGCTGCGGGCGCGCGTCCCACCAATACCCGGAGAGGTAGCCCACGCCGACCATCAATATGAATCCGATCAGAAGACCCACGAGCGTTTGTGCACGTCCCATGGCCGGCACTATAACACCCTCTTCAAGCTCGTGTCAGCACAATCTCTCCGCGCGCCTCAGCAGCCGATGGTGTTGAAGATATTCTTGCACAAATTGAGGCCGCCAGTGGGGTACGAGACGGACGCGAAGCCGTTGTCGGTGCAGCGCTGGAAGTCCAGCGGCCGGCAGCCGGCGGTAGGATCGCAGCACGCTACAAGGTTCTGCAACCCAGGGCACTGTCCGCTGCACTGCGCCTGCGTGTACGGCCAGAGGAAGACGGTGGTCTTGGTGATGTCCGTAGCGGGCGTGAGCAGCGAACACGTGGGCACCGACGGGATGTACCGAGTGCACGCAAACGGGACCGGCATGGAGGCCGAATGGGAGGAAGCCGAGCGGGAGCGGACGGACGACCGGCTTGAGGAGCGCGCGGATGAGGATCCCGCACATGCTGCCACGTCCTGGTTGAAGGTGGTGGTCCAGTACTGCGCGATGGGAACCTGTACCTGGCCCGTAGCGCCTGTGATGCACGAGCCGTCGGGACGGGTGCCGTAGACACACGGGCCCGTGCCGTTGCGACCGAGGGCACAGAGTGCGTAGACGGGCGTGAAGACAGGATTGGTAAACTGCCCGACATGGAACTGCCGGTTGGGATCGCAGCAGGTGTACCACGGCGCACTGGGCGGTTCGGACGATGTCTGCGAGCTCATGCTCCAGCTAGACCATGAGGAGTACGTGGACGAATACGAAGAAGTGTATGAGG
>CAZYAK010000093.1:0-4674 GCA_964645935.1 uncultured Candidatus Peribacteria bacterium
CCGCCAGCGCCAGAGCGCCATCGCCCGCGGCGAGCAACCCAAGGCGTGAGCCTCAACCCTCAGCCGTCCCTCATAAGCGACTTTTCGAATGTTCGTAGAGACTCCTCTGCGTCATCAAACAATTCTTCCAGATGCGGGTCTCGTGCCTGCACGCCGTAGTGCTCGTTTGGCCAATAGGACGTCTGGTCTCGCAATACCGGAGTCCTTCCGGCACGCAGGCGTGGGCCCCGCATCGGGGAGACACCGCTTGTAGGGAAGGGCACTTGGGGGCCGCAGGTTTCTCTCTCCGAAAAAATGACCCCCCTTGCGGGCGGTCATTCGTTAGAGAGAAAGAACGAGAGCCACCCATCGCCCGGAGGCGACGAGCAAAGCCGAAAAGTTATACATTGATCTGGAGGTCAATGCAAGAGTTGCTGTACATTTCCCCCTGTCACCCGCCTTCATCGTCCCACCTCACTATCTGTATGGGCATGAATCGTCTCGAAGCCAACTGGAACCTCGTCCAGCAGGACAAGGTCACCGACGGCCCCGGCATGGGCACAGGCCTGGATTGGGCCCACAACCTGATTGTGAAGACGCATAGCGCGCTGGACAATCTCGCCTCATCCATCACGTCCCCGTTCAATGCTGGGAGGTTCGAGGTGGTGGACCGTACGAGCCCCATCTCCGGCACCATCAACGGAATCCGCAACGCCACACAGGCCCGTATCTTCCCGAAGGGCAACCCGTTCAATATCGCCGCCAAGCTCTTCACGGCCGTGACGGACATCCCGGGCGGGATGCTCAGCGACGTGGTGCACCTGGGCGGTACGGGCAAGATGGTTCGCCAGGTGGCCTGAAAAACCCGCTCAACCGCTCGATTTCCCGGCCTGTGCCGCTCGCCTTGCCTCCCCAATGCTCGTCCCACAGAGCCCCCTGGCCGCGACGGAAGCCGCCTTCACCACCCCGGTGCTCGGCGGATACAGTTTGCTTCAGCTGGGACTGGCGGGATTGGCCGTGGGCGCGGTGCTGTACTTCGGCGTGAAAGCCTTCCGCGGAGCCTACCAGAACGTGTTCAGCGGCATCGTCTGAATGGCTGAAACGCCGGGAATCCGGTATACTAAAAGGACATCCACATGCAACCCCTCAACGTCCCTCCCCCGGTTCCAGGTCCCGAATTGGGCGGCCTCCTGCGCCCGCGGCCCATGGTCCCAAACCTCACTGCCGGGCCCGGCCTCTCGGCCCAGGCGGCACGCGCGGCCTCCGGCGCCATCCAGCAGACGGGAGCGCTGCTGGGGAGCACGTTACGCTTTGGGGTGAGCACAGCGCTGGCCGTGGGGTTGCCGCTGCTCATCCTCGGCAAGGGCGTGGACATGATCACGGGCGGAGCGCTGAGCGGACGGAAGCAGGGCTGATAGGATAGGGATATGCCCACCTTCGACTTCCATTGCCTCGCCTGCGGCACCGTGTTCGAGCACAGCCGCTCCTTCACCGACCGCAAGGACCCGCCGTGCCCCTCCTGTGGCAAGAAGACGGTGGAGAAGCGCATCGGAGCGCCGGCAGTCGTTTTTAAAGGCGCGGGCTGGTACAAGACCGATAGCCGCCTGGCTCCCGCAAAGCCACCCGCGGAGCCCGCCAAACCCGCCACGCCAGCCCCTCCTGCCCCCGCCACCCCCAAGGCATCAGAGCCCAAAAGCCCTCCTCCGAAGCCGAAATCCGGGGTATAATACCCAGATGCGCACTCCCCTCTCCCGCCGGCCGTCGCGCATTGTGCTCTGGCTCATGGAGCAGATCACGGAGACGCCGTACAGTGCGCTCTTTGGGGTGTGGGCGGGCATCGTGGTCTGTTTTGCGGTGGTGTTCTTCGCGCTGAGCTTCCTAGACGGCGGCCACAGTCTCTCGCGCCTGCAGGAGATGGAACCGCTGCAACGCATCGGCAACAGCCTGTACTTCAGCCTCATCACATCCACCACCGTGGGCTACGGAGATCTGGTGCCGCAGGGCCTCGGCAAGTTCTTCGCAGCCACGGAGGCCGTATTTGGGTACTTCGTGTTCGCGGTCTTCATCGCCAAGCTCCTCTCATCCAAGTCCGACCTCGCCATCCAGGAGGTGCACGCGCTCATGTTTGAGAACAAGTTCCACGGCACGCGCGAGGGGTTCTTTACCATCCGCAAGGACTTCGACGCCGTCATCCTAGAAGCCGAAGAGGATCAAGAGCTCTCCGACGACGCGTGGGAGCGCCTGGCCGTGGCGTCGTGGGAAGGGCAGCGCCTACTGGAGGGAATCCTGGGGTTCTACAGTGACCAGCGCGAGTTCGTGACGCTCGACGTCAAGCGCGAGCGCCTGCTCCTGGAAGCCGTGCACCGCACCTACGGCCGGCTGGACCGCGTGCTGGAGACACTCGACGGCGCACACGTGAATTGGAAGGCCGCGCCCACGGCACAGGACCTGCACGAGCTGGCGCGTGTCACTGCGGAGCTCCTGCCCGAGTGGAAGCGCGTGGGACACCGCGAGAACGACGTCTGGTTCGCCCGCGTGCGCGGTGCCGCCGACGCACTCGCCGCGCGCACCGCGGCCACGCACAAGCGTCATTAAGACCAGCACTCACCAAAACCGCGGCCCCTGGGGGGGGGCCGCGGCGGGTTGTGCATGACGATGGATCTCTCAGCGGCGGAATCCTCCACCTCCGGGACCGCGGCGCGGGCCGCCGAACCCTCCGGTGCGCGGGGGCGGGGGCGTCCAGCCGGCGGGCGGCGTGGTCATCTGCTTGAGGGACATGCGGGTCTTGCCTTCCTGGGCATCGTACTCGATGACCTTGGCCTCCACCTCCTGGCCCATCTTGAGCACGTCCTCCACCTTCTCGGTGCGACCCCAGGCCATCTCCGAGATGTGGATCATCGCGTCCTTGCCGGGCAAGAACTCCACGATGGCTCCCGTGCCGTCGATGATCCTCACCACCTTGCCCTTGTAGACCTTGCCGACCTCCGGCTTCTCCACGATGGCGGCGATCCAGGCCTTGGCCTTCTGCATCGACTCGCCGTTGACGGAGGTGACGAAGATGAGACCGGAATCCTCAATATCGATCTCGACGCCGAGCTCACCCGTGATCTTCTGGATGGTCTCGCCGCCCTTGCCGATGACGAGACGGATGTCTTCGGGGTTGATCTGGATGGTCTCGATGCGGGGCGCGAAGGGGCTCATCTGCTTACGGGGCTCGGGGATGGCCGCGAGCATGACCTTGAGCACCTCGGCGCGGCCGACCTTGGCCTTCTCCAGCGCCTCGACGAACACGCTGTCCGGCAGACCCTTGATCTTGATGTCCATCTGGATGGCCGTGACACCCGCTCCCGTGCCGGTAACCTTGAAGTCCATGTCGCCACCGAAGTCCTCCTCGTCCTGGAGATCCGTGAGCACCACGTACTGACCCTTTTCTTCATCGGACATCAGGCCCAGCGCGATGGCCGAGACGGGGGCCTTGATGGGCACGCCCGCGGCCATGAGTGCCAGCGTGGAGCCGCACGCGGCCGCCATGGAGCTGGAACCGTTGCTGGAGAGGATCTCCGTGACGGTGCGGATGGTGTAGGGGTAGGTCTCCTTGTCCGGCAGGACCGGCTCGATACCTCGCTGCGCGAGATTGCCATGGCCGATCTCGCGGTTGCCGACGAAGAGACGGTTGCTCGTCTCGCCAACGGAGAACGGCGGAAAGTTGTAGTGGTGCATGTAGCGGATCTTGTGCTCGCCCTCCATGCCCTCCACGATCTGCTGGTCGCCGGGGGCGCCGAGCGTGACAGTGGTGAGGCCCTGGGTCTCGCCGCGCTCGAAGAGCGCCGATCCGTGGACACGGTTGGGGAGGATATCCACCGTCGCGGTGAGCGGGCGGATCTGGTCGACCTTGCGGCTGCTCATGCGCACACCCTCTTCGAGGACGAGGCGGCGGACCTCCGACTTGATGATCTTATCCACGAGCTTGGGACCGTTGGCGATGAGCAGAGCCAGCTCTTCCTCCGGCAGGGCCGCAAACTTCTCCTTGAGCTTGTCGGCCGACTCAGCCATGAATGTGTTGAAGATGTCGCGGCGTTCGCCCTTCTTCAAATCCTTCTTGATGGCGTCGCGGACAGTGTTCAGGGACCACGCCTTGAGGAAGTCGTAGCCCTCCTGGTGGAAGTAGGACGGTTCTACCTCGAACTTGGGCAGGCCGATTTCCTTCTGGACGTCTTGGAAGAAGCGGGCAATCTTCTGGGCCCACTTCTTGCCGAAGTCGATGGCTTTGAGGACGTCCGCCTCGGGCACCTGGTTGGCGGCCGCCTCGATCATGACGATGCGATCCAGGGATGCCGTGAGGAAGAGGTCCAGGTCGCACTTGGCTCGCGCCTCGTGCGAAGGGTTGAGGACCAGCTCGCCGCCGATGAGACCCACGCGGACGGAGCCGAGAGGCCCGTCGATGGGGCAGTCCGAGATGGCGCACGCAAGGTTGGCCGCGTTGGCGGACACCACGTCGTGCTCATGCTCGAAGTCGTAGGAGAGCACCGTGCAGAAGACCTGGATATCGCGGTGGAAGTGCTTGGGGAACATGGGACGCAGGGCGCGGTCGATGACACGGGCCATGAGCACGTAGTCGTCACCCGGACGCCCCTCCCGCTTGCGGAAGCGGCTGCCGGCGATCTTGCCTCCGGCGTAGTACTTTTCCTGGTAGAC
>CAZYAK010000094.1:0-4651 GCA_964645935.1 uncultured Candidatus Peribacteria bacterium
ATGGAATGAAGAAAGGCCAACGCCCCTCCGGAACCCGCCGGAGGGGTTTTTGGATGCAATGGTCTTCGAAGACGGCTTCCTACAGAGAAAACGCCCTGTTGGGGGGAACAACATCCAGAGATACCCGAGATTCGGGTATTCATCGCTTTTGGGCTACTCAGCATTACGTCGTCATTGACTAAAAGTCAAAAATAGTATAAAAGTACTACCTTTCTGCATGCCCTCTTCTGAAGCCCCTGAGCCGGCCAGTAGTACACAAGGAGTTGGCTCCCCATTGCCGAGTGTATTAGACCAGTACGATTGGTCGAAGATCCTGCAGCCCGCCCCTGATGGGCAGCTGCCCATCAACGCCGCAGCGAAGGGCACGTCTATGTTCCCTTTCGGGTTGCTCGATGACATCCGCGGCGAGTTCCTTGTAAGTTCCGCCCTTCAGCGTGCGCTCGGTGAGGAGATCGAACAGGATGCAAGGTGCAGTAGCCCGTGGGGACACTTGGCGCTGGGCCGCGGCATGGTCTCGGGGATTGCGCGTCAGTCCTTCCTGCTCCAAGTCCACCAGGACGGATTCCGCCAAGCGAGCATGCGCTGCCTGTCACGGTTTGTGGGGTCGCAGGTGCGATCTTTAGATGTCGATGGCAAAGCCGCGGGGGTGAGCCTGCGCTGCCAGGAGGACCGACAGGCTGCGATGCGCAACCTGTTCCGGTATCCGTGGGTGAAGACGCTCATGATGTCTAGCCTTCATAACCAGGGACTCCTCAGTCCGTCGCCGGAGATCCACTGGCGTGTCAACCGCACGGGTTCCGAGTATGAGCGCCGATTCGGTGTGCGCATGGAGGAATTCTTCAAAGAGTTCGCCGATCCTACGCGCGTGCAGACTATCCTGGAGCTGGGACCCGGCAGCTGCACGTACAAGGCGGAGCGCAACGCCCATACCTCGGGCTCGTACGTGGACATGGCGCTCTGCAACAAACTGTACTACTCCGTGGCGGATCTCCTGGAGCGCTCCCTCGATTTCACGAAACTAGAAAGGGAGGCGCGCAACCTGCTGCAGGAGCGCGGAATGCCGCATAAGGATGCCGCGGTGCTTGATCTTCACCCATTGGCCCTTAAGGTTATCAGCGATTTCCTCCACAAAATCCTCGTCATCCGGGAAGGGCAGACGGGGGAGGAAGTTTTTGAGTACGACGAGGAGGTGATGGCCGAGTTGGAGCGTGACCCCGAGAGTTTGCGTGAGATCCTCGACCGCAAGGCTCGCCTGATGGCAGACGCTCCGTGTGTGCCGGACACAGTGAGCAAGCACGTAGACGGTCGCGTAACGTACCCCAATAAGATCCTGCGCCCCGACCCCGCCAAGCAACCGATGCTCGCCGCCGCGTTCGAGATCGTCGCGCGCCTCGGCGCCTCGGCCCTCCACCCTGCTGAGACGGTGTTGCAGCATATGCCGGTGTATCCGCCGGGTGTCATTGTTGGCGATTTCGACGAGGTGCGCCACGTTGCCGACGGCGACTTGGACGCCGTGCTCTCAGTACGCGGTCTCGTGTACAAGCGAGGCGCCGAGTATGAGAGTCTCGTGGGCGCCATCGCCCGCAAGCTCTCAGTGTCAGGCCTCTTTGTGTGCGATAGCATCCGCGATAACGACGGCTGGCGGTACCGTCTGCCGGAATGGCTGCGCGTGCAGGATGAGCTGCGTCGTACGGATTCGGCCATGCGCATCGGCGTCATGGTGGGCCCGGCGTTCCCGGGTGAGGATGCGTACCAGGGCGAGCGCGGCGTGCCGCTAGCCGTGGTGATGACGCGCAGCTCCGAGAAGATAGAGTTCTTCCAGGACTCGTGGAATCAGCGTCGTCCCAGCGCAGAAGGTGTCGGATACCGCTTCGTTTCCCTCGACGAGCTGTGTGCGGATAAGGAACACCTCGCGCTCCTCGGCGAGCACGGCATGGTGGCGGCAGAGGTGGAGGAGACTCAGCGTTCCTTGGAGCCGAGCGCCCTCCAGTAGGACTCGAACAGCACACGGAAATTGTTCGCGATGTCGGCGTGCCGGATGGCCACGCCCACGGCAGTGTGGTGGTCGAAAGAGAAGATGCTCAAGAGGTCTTCGCAGATCTTGATGTCGCAGGTAAATGGGAACTCTGACTCAGGGAGCGTCCGCGTCTCGCGCAGCTCCTGGGGTGAGTGCACGTTGACCTGGTTTACTGCGGGGCAGATGACACGGTTCGTGATGCCACGTTTCACGCGCTTCTGCACGAACTCGTGCACGTAATCGGGGATGAAGGCCAACATTTCGCCCTTATCTTCGAAGCTGTCGATGGGGGAGCGCAGGTCCAAGATCTTGTCGTAGAGGTCGACGATGCCGTCTTTCCCCTCAAAGAACTGCACGCGCGGCAGCGTGGAGTGAGGGTTCATCATGCGGCGTAGGGGTTCCAAGACGTCTTGCACGTCGCGCTCCTTGCGTTCGATCTCGCGGTGCTGGCGTTCTAGAAGGAGCAGCAGTTTCTCAGGCGGTTCGGGGGAGAAGAGTCGCGTATTGCCTTTCTGGCTCGCACGAGCGATGCCTTTCTTTACTAACTGGTCGCAGGTGTACTGCGCGGTGCTGCGCGAGAGCCGGCTGCGCCGCCCCAACGCAGACGACGGCGAGGTGCCTACCTGGAGGAGCGTGAGGTACATGTCGATCTCTTTGCCGCTGAGATCGAGGCTTTCGAGGGTGGAGCGGATGCGGTCCGCGGGGAGGGGGGACATCGCTCAATCATACCAGGTATCCAAAAAAACCACAAGAACCTGTAGGCATCTAATTGCCGCATGCTCCCGCGAAAAATCTCTCCTGTGGATGCAGTAAACACAACTTTACATTGCAGATATGGGGATGCGACACATAAGGTATGTCCTTTTTGTTCAGCTCCCCTTTCTCCGTATGAAGCGCGTGAAACTCCTCGCCGTGACGGTGCTCGCCCTCGTGCTAGCATCCACTGTTCCCGTCCCGGCCCCCGGGGCGTTCCCGCTCCTTGCGGTTCCCAAGGCGGAGGCCGCGCATCCCGAAAACTTCGGATGCAACAACCCCACAGTAGTTGGGGATTCGCTTGTCCAGTGCTGGTACGCCGTCGTGCGTCCCGTCAACGACACAGGCGGACAGTACGGCAACGTAGCTAGCGGCGTGTTCCACTATCCCGCTCACTTCCCCGGCATCAATTCGCTCAACAACGGGCAGCCGCTCGATCACGGCTACACCTGCACGCACGATGTCATCGGCGGGACCAAGCGCTTTTTTTGCACGGGCCGCACGCCCGTGGGCGGCCGTACGCCGATCGACTTCATGCTGCACGTCCGCGGCAGCTGCGGCGAGTCCTTCCCCGTCTCCGTCGTCGTCGCCCAGCCGTACGGATACCCGGCGGTCCACTCCACTATCACCTTCCCGGCCTGCCCCCTCCCGCCCGCGCCGGTGAACAACGGGACATGCGAGATCGCCGGAGCACCCGATACGGTGGTAGCCGGACAGCAGTTCAACGTCACGTTCTCTCTGAGCAACACGGGCACCAAGACGTGGATCGCCGGTTCGGGCGTCAATCGCCACCTGCTCATGTCCAATGATCCCATCGACAACAGTATCTGGGGGACCGGGCGAATCGGCCTGCCCGGAAACATCGGTGCGGGCGGATCCGTCGGCGTAACCAAAACCCTCACGGCACCTGCCACTGCCGGCTCGTACATCTTCTCCTGGCAGCTCGGTGAGGAGGGCGTTGCTCGCTTCGGCAGTGTCTGCCGCAAGCAGATTACCGTGACGCCCCCAGCTCCGTGCACCTTTACGCGCGCACAGGTTCTTGAGGCCACAGTCCAGGGAAGGGTCCAGTACGTCCGCGAGGGCAATACGTCGGTTCGCATCGTCAATGATACGGACTGCTCGTTCCCCATCACCAACGAGACCTTCCGCCTGGTGGGCACTACGGATAATCAGTTCCTCTTCTCGCTCTCCACCCACACCGTTCCCAAGCGCAGCAACCAGTCATACCCGTTTGCGATCCCGCAGAACTGCGGCTTCCAGAACGACGTCTTCTACGGGACGTACTCAACTGCCCTCGGTACGCATATCAGCCAGGTGCCTGAGGCCGTTAATCACCTGAACACCGGCCTCTACGGCTATGTTGAGGGCGCTCCGTGCTCGGACGGCACAGACCTTTCCGTGCAGAAGACCGGCCCGTCCACTCTGACCGCCGGGCAAACCGCCTCATACCGAGTGACCGTCTCCAACCTTGGTACTTCCGCCGCGCAGGGAGTGCGTGTCACGGATGCCGTGCCGTCAGGCTTGACCTTTAGCGCGCAGGGTTCCGACCCCGCGTGTGGGCTCCAGGGATCTTCCGTTATCTGCCCGCTCGGCACGCTCGCCGCCGGTCAGTCCCGCACCCTGACCGTCGCGTTCGCCAGCGCGGCGTGCACGCCGGTCACGAACTCGTTCCTCACGACCAACGTCGCGACGGTCACTGCGACCACCGCCGATCCAAACTCAGCCAATAACATCAGCGGCACGGTGCATACCGCCGTCCAATGTGCCCCCCTCACCTCCCAGTGCTCCAACGGCCGCGATGACGACAATGACGGCAGGATCGACGCCCACGACCCCGGCTGCCACACGGACGGCAACCCGTAGAACCCCAACTCCTTCAAT
>CAZYAK010000095.1:0-4584 GCA_964645935.1 uncultured Candidatus Peribacteria bacterium
TTTTTTACCATTTGATATCAGACAGTGATCGGCTCGCTATTCTCTGTAGCATGGCAATCTGCTCCAAGTATTCGATAAGCTGGTTCCAACTTCGTTGTATTTCCTCCACCAGTCCATCTTCGGTCGCTGCTCCTTCGCTCGCACACGGTGCGAGCTCTTTGCAGTCACGGGATGGACTAGTGGTGCCCGTTTCTTGCTTGGGAGGCGGATCTCCCAACCCCTCCCCGTGGAAGCACCACGAGAGTGGCCGGGACGGGAGGCGCGCTCCATGCCTGAAGCTGCTAGCATCCATCGGTCATGAAACGCCTCATCGTGAACGCCGACGACCTGGGGATGAATTCCGCTCGCAGCCACGGAATCTTCAAGGCGTTTGAAGAAGGTATCGTGCGGTCGGCGACTCTCATCCCCAACGGGAGCCACTCGGACGTAGCGGCCAAGTGGGCGCGGGAACGTCGGCTGCCCACCGGCCTGCACCTCACCCTCACCGAGGGACCGCCCCTGAGCGCCCCGGAGGACGTGGCGAGCATCATGAACGCGGACGGGAACTTCTACACGCGTGACGAACTCAAGCGCCTGCTCGCGGAGGACCTGGTAGACCCCGTGCATGTGGAGCGCGAAATTCGCACGCAGATGGAATGGTTCTACGACCACCACGGCGCGCCCACCCACGTGGACGGCCACCACCACATCCACGTGCACCCAGCCATCGTGCCGCTGCTGCTCCCAGTGCTGGACCGCTACGGCGTGGCCTTCGTGCGCATCCCGGCGGAGACGCTGCCCCCGTACGGCTACGTAGCGACGGACGAGGATCTGGCCAAAGCCAAAGGCATCACCGAACAAGCCGAGGCCGCGCGCTCGCTCTACGCCGCCAATGGTATCCGCTCCACGGACCACTTCCGCGGCCTCACGCTCGCGGGCAGGGCCTCCAAGCGCAATTTCCGCCATATCGTCTCGCGCCTGCCGGAAGGCTCCACGGAGCTGATGGTCCACCCTGGAAGCCCAGCTGCAGAAGGCACGCCCTTCGATCTGGATCCCCAACGCCAGACAGAGCTCAATATGATCACGGACCCCGAGGTGATGACCTTCCTCACGGGGTACGGCATCGAGTTGGGGTCGTTTGCGGATCTCTACTAACGCGATCGCGGATCTTCGGCGCCAATGGCGGCGTCCGCAAGTCGAAGACCAGCGGCTTAGGCCTTCCGGAACTCCGGATCCGAATCCAAGCGGCTCTCCTCCGGGAGGTGCTGGCCCTGGTACTTGCTGTGGGGCTTCTTGTTGTAGGGCGTCTCCGCGGGACTGGACATCTGCTCGAAGGCGATCTGGCAGATGCGCATGCCCGGATACAAGGCGATCGGCATCCGATTGAGGTTGGAAATCTCCAGTGTGATCGTCCCGGAGAAGCCCGGGTCCACAAAGCCGGCAGTGGAGTGCACGATAATCCCCAGGCGTCCCAGGCTGGAGCGGCCCTCCACGCGCACCACCAAGTCATCGGGGACGGTGATGACCTCCTGCGTCACGCCCAGCACAAACTCGCCTGGCTGGACCATATAGGGCTCCTCGCCCTCGATCTTGATCATGCGCATGTTGCCAGAGAGCGTCTCCGGGCGGCGCGGGTCAATGACCGCGAACTTGCTGTGCTCGTACAGCTTGAACGTATCACCCAGGTGCAGATCCATGCTGGAGGCGTGGATGTGCTGCGCGAGATCGGGGCTGCGGGGCGTCCCCAGGTCACCCGTGGGGATGGAAATCTTCACGCGGCCAGACTCGATGGCCTTCTTGATGTCTCTGTCGGAGAGGATCATGTCGCGCAGCGTAACACGACGGCGCGCGGCCGCCGCGCCAAAAATGTAGTCAACCTCTGGCAGGTTTCCCGGGGGGCGATGGTAAAATCGCGCCATCATGGCACCCGAGGTCCTCGAACGACGGCAGAGCGAGGAGGCGTCCTCCGACGTTGGCAAGGAGGACTGCGACGCAATCCGCAACAGCATCGCCAGCAAACTCCGGTCCGCCATGGGCGGCGACAGCGTCCTCAGCGAGCGGGACGTGCGTGACTACATGATCGGCATCAGCGACGCGAACATGCGCGAGGGCGGCGCCGAGGACTACGGCACGCAGCTTAAGTGGCTCCAAGAGAACCGCGACACGTACGTCCCAGATATGATCCGCGAATCGCGGCAGTTCGCCACGCGCCTCCACGACGCCCTCACCACCGCGCGCAGCGAGGGATCGCTCAACACCAGCAACATCGAGCACCTCCAGACCAAGCTCGCCCGGCGCAGCGGCTCATGGCAGGAGGTGAAGGCGTTCTATCTCAGCGAAACCGAAAGCGACGCCACTCTCAGTGGCTGGCGCAAGAACTGGTCCGCCATCAGCGCCAAAACCAAGGAGCTCGCCGCCGCCAAGGCGCGCCTCAACGTGACGAGCTCCGCCCTGCCGGAGCTACAGCTTGCGGAAGCTACGGAGAAATCCGGCAGCGTGAAGGATCGGCTACGAACACTCGACGCGGCCCTACGCGCGCTCTCCGCCATGGAGCACGGCAAGAACCCTCTCTATACCAAGGCGCGCCAGGCTATGCAACCCTCGGTACACGCGGGTGTGATGACGGCCGGACAGCTGGAACGCAACATGAAGCGCATCTTCGGGAAGTACTCCGGCAAGGCACTGGAAACGTACGTCTCCCAGACGCTCCCCGCGCGCGTGCGCGACTGGGCGGCCGACGTGAAGCGCTTCCGCACGCTCTCCACGCAGAGCGTGAAGGCCGGCCTCAAGCCCGTCTCGGAGGACGCGTTCTTCTCGATGGACTACGGCACGCGCCGCAGCCACATCGTGAAGATGCAGACGGACCTGCGCAAAGCCGAGGTGCCCGAGCACCATCCCATCCTGGACCAGATCCGCCAGCGCATCGACGCCGACGACTGGAAGCGCGCCCGCGCGATGCTGGACCGCACCAAAGACATGAAGCTGTCGGACACGGACCGCAAGCAGTGGTTCCGACTGCGCCAGACCGTGGACGCCAACACGCACCAATCCCCACAGAAGAGCCCCCAGAAGCCCGACGAGAAGCCCGCAGAGAAGAAACGCCGGCTGGAAGCGGAGCTGCGCGACAAGCTGATGCACTCTCCCCCAAGCTACGCGCTCCTCTACAACAACTTGCTCTTCCGCGAGGGTCCGAGCCCCCAGAAAGCCAAGGCAGCCCGAGACCTCGCCACACAGGTGTGGAACGTGGGCTGGGCGCAGCGCAATAACTTCATCAAGAACGAAAACCACCTCATGAAACTTAAGGAGGGGGCCGTGGACCAGACCGAGCGCATCAAAGAGGAGGGTCACCGTAAGACCGGCGTGCAGCACATGGATGTAAAAGAGGCACTGCGCGGGAAGAAGGTAGACGACACGTTCCGCCAGTACGGGGGCAAGAGTCGCGGCGCGGACTACAAGTACCTGCGCAAGGACGAGGAATCGGTTAACGCCGTCATTCGGGATGCCAAGGACCAGGGTGGCGACCGCACGCACCGCTACTGGGGCCTGCTCGTTGCCAAGGACGGCACCCTGGAGCAGACCAACCGCTTCATTAACGAAGTGCTCCCGCGCGCTCGCGAGTATATCGGCGCCGAGGAGCAGGCCGACCGGGACAAAGGCGCGGCGATGTCCCCAGCCAAGCCCGCCAAGAAGGCCCCGGCATCCGAGACACCTCTGCAGATGGCGGCGTAACGCGCTTGATCCACCCGAGCGAGACGCTACGCTGGTTTCATGCGGCGTCACGCCCTCCTCCTCCTGAGCCTAGCCTGCTGCGTCCTCGCAGCCGGTTGTGGCGCGTCCGTGGGCGGCGCAACTTCCGCGAACACACCGCTGAAGAATCCCCTCGTGGCCGAACGCTACTGGGATGAGATGATCGACCGTCTCACCACACTGCAGATCAGCGGCGATCCCCTGCTCCAAGACCCCAAGAAGGCCGACGTCGTGGAAGACGCCAAGCGCGACGCACTCCAGCGCTCCCAGCAAGCGCGGGAGACGGTCCGCAGCGGCATCTCCGGCGACTTCGTCTCCGCCGCCGAGCTCACCGAGGGCCGGGCGCTGCTGCTGAAGGGCGTGCTCTACCTCGGCTCCACCTTCACCACCTATCCGGCCCCGACACTGCGCATCTACGTCACGGAATCCGTCGACCCGCGCGGCGCCCCGTTCCCGGACGCCACGACCGTAGACCTGGGGGAGCTCAAGACCCCCTACGGCGCGCAGGAGTACGTCCTCCCGGAGGACGAGCGGGAGAACGCGGGGCTGCGGACGGTGGTCCTGTGGGATCGCAGGCTGGAACGACTGATCGGGTTCGCGCAGCTGGCGAAGTAAAGGCATCGGCTGGAATTCACCTCGGACCGTCTTCTCTACCGAGGGTGGTACTTCTTTGTGCGCGATCTCCGTCACCAAGCCAAGGACGTCGCGTCGTGGGCTTGGGACGCGATCCCCTGGGACAAAGAAGTACCCAAGAAAGCGCCGACCTGCCAAGCCGCCGGCCTCCAGCGGATAGGGTCCACACTCGTTCCTGAAAAAAAGTGCTCTTCCGGACCTACGGCCGCAACCGCTGACCTGCCG
>CAZYAK010000096.1:0-4572 GCA_964645935.1 uncultured Candidatus Peribacteria bacterium
TCAGCCAGCGTGTCCTCCGGATCGGCGTTGTCCAAGCCATCGTTGCACTGGGTGGTGATGGGTTGCGGACAGGAATTGACGATGTAGGTCACCACAAGCTCCACGTAGTCGATGGCGAAGATCTCGGAGATATTGTCCTGGGTGGCAGTCAGGAAGACGCCGTTGCGAGAGGGCTCGTCGATGAGGATCTGAGCTGACCCGTTAGCGAAGGCGCTCTGAACGAGAGAGGGGCTCAGCGGGATGGCGGTCACGCCTGTGAGGCCAGCCACACCAGCGATAAGCTGATTCGTGGCGTCGAACGCGCCATCTACCTCCTGGCCGTCGATGAAGAGGCGGTCGTTGATGGGATACTGCGTGATGGCATCGTCGATATCGGCGCTGGCTACGCGGAGTGTGGCGCTCGTGACGGTGGCGCCGGCTGGGATCTGGAAGTCCAACGGGAACGGCGCAGGCTTGCGAGAATTGGGGCTCGTGGCAAACGAGTTGAGCGAGACCGCCGGGGCCCATGAGGTGGCCACGAGGGTACGGTCCATTACGTCGAGGTCGTCGGAGTCGGGTGTGAATGCGTTGATGTCGGCGTAGTTGCCACCGATGGCCTGGCCGATGCCGAACCCGTCCTTGTCGCCCGCAAGGGCTGTGACCGTGACGCTTTGCCCAGGTGTGCACCGGCCATCGATCTCGTCGTTGTCCGTGGGACCCGAGCATCCGGGATCCTGGGCGTCGATCCTGCCGTCGTTGTCGTCATCACGACCGTTGGAGCACTGGGGGGTTGGGCCGGGATTCGGGCAGGTAAGCGGATGGAAGGTGAGGTCATCGATGCCAAAACCGTCGACGGTGGAAGCCTCCAGGCGCTCGACCAGCACGGAAGCGATGTCCTGGCTAGCAGCGAGGTCTATGACGTTCCTGTTGGCGAAACCGTCGGCGGGCGTTGGGCTCTTCGCGACTGTACGCGTACCGATGACAGTGCCGTCGGCGGACTTGTAGGTGATCTTCAGGCCCGAGGCGCCCACACTGACGGCTGTAAACCTCACGCGGCGCACGGCCGGAGTAAAGAGCATCTGGATGGGCTGGAACGAATCCGTTGCACCGTTCGCAGCGTTGCCTATGAGGAAGTTGGGAGAGGATGCGGCCTCGAAGACGCCGTTTTGAGAGAAGCCACGGGTAACGATGGCTGGGGCGCCGTTAGAGGACAGCGTCACGCCGGGATAGTTGCCGCTGACAAGCGTGCCCTTGAAGACGTGGCCGTTCTCGGCGGTGCCGCTCACGTCGTCGAAGTCCACGGAGCCCGAGGGCTGCGCGCAGTAGGTCGGGTCTGTCTCGCTCGTGTCGTCGGGCGTGAGGCAACCCGGATCCGCAAGGTCGATCTTGCCATCACCGTCGTTGTCGTTGGCATCAGAACACTGGGGCTTGGGAGCGGGGCAAGCGGGGAAGCGGATGGCATCGTGCGCATACCCATGTGCGGAATACCACTGCGTTATTGCCACATACACTGGGGACACCTGGCCGCACGCGCCTACTACGTGCAACGTCCAGTCAAACTGCGTGCGGGAGTTCGCAGGCGTCTGGCCGGTGCACTGAAAGTAATTGACCCCATCGGCCCGTGAACCCTGTATACAGGAATAGCCCGGGGCACTCAGTGATGCCAGTCCGGGAAACGTCCTGGGCCAGTGAAAGTAAAAGGTTCGGACATTGCCGCCCTCTCCACCCGTATCCCCGGCAGGAGCTACGACCTGGCCCCAGCAATTGACGATCTGGCTGAGCGCCGTGGGATCGTTGCACCCGAAGTTCTCGATGTGCGCCGCTTCCGCTTTGGGGACGACAAGCGGACTCCAGGAGTTCATTGAAGGCATGTGAGCCGACAAGGAACCGATCACGGAGAGAGCCATGACGGCTGCGATGAACGAACGGATGCGCTTGGCCATAAAAGGAATAAGGAAAAAAGGGCTCACCCTAACAGCGGCGTGCTGCATGTTCAATATGTAACTATATGAATAATCGTATTGTTCGGATATTTTGGCTTAAGAAAAACACAAATATATGCCAACTACTGATTGTCATATGTAGAGGAATCCCCTATACTTGCCGCATGCCCTCCTCTTCGGAACCCGACATCTCCGCCACCCTTGCCGAGCTCGGACTCGGAGAGAAGGAGATCACGGTGTACGTCGCCCTCCTCAAGGTGGGCACCGCGCCCGCCTCCGCTCTGGCCAAGCGCACCGGCATCACGCGCAGTACCACGCAGTACGTGTGCCAGCAGCTCGCCAAGAAGGGGGTGGCCTCTCTGGGCCGCAAAGACAACGTATTCCTCTTCACACCGGAGTCTCCCGAGCGCCTGCTGCTCCTCCTACAACGACAGCGTGAAGCGCTCGACGAGAAGGAGAACCGCGTGCAGCGCATCATCGGCCCACTCACGCAGATGATGAACGTGCACGCCGCGCTCCCGCAGGTGAGATTCTATGAGGGTCAGAAAGGGATGATCCAGCTGTACGACAGCATCCTAGACATGCGATGTCCCATCGATAGCTTCGAGGAGCAGGGCGAGCTGATTCGCATGTTCTCGGACTACCCCTACGAGTTCGTGCGCAAGCGCGTGGAGCGCAGAATCCCCAACCGCTGCGTGGCACCGGAGGGCAGCCCGCTCAACGTGTCCGATCCCGCCAAGTTCCTGGAGGTGCGCACGGTGGACCCGAAGAAGTTTCCCTTCTCGTGGCACGTGAAGCTGTGCGGCGACGTCGTGGGCATCTTCTCCTTCGAGGAGGGCGCGGCCGTGGGCATCGGCATCCGCCACGCGGATCTCGCCAAGAACTTCAATCTGCTCTTCGAGCTCGTGTGGGAATCGCTCGATCCCGCCCGCGGTCAGCCGCGGCGCGACAGGGACCGGACGTAGTCCGCGTCGTCGAGCAGCGCATCGGGTGTGGTGAGCTCAAAGCCCGGCCGCAGCCCGGCGCGCACGTAGGCGATCTTGGCGGGATCCTCGCTGAGCACCAGACCCAGAGGCACGTGGTCCTGGCGCGGGTCCTCTTTACCCGGCGCGGGGCCAGTGATGATTCTCACCGGGAAACCCGTGTCGCGTCCGACGGCGCGCGCCTCCTCTAGCTGGTAGCCATGGCCGTAGTTCAGGCGGATGCCGTCGCACACATGGATGCCGTTCGGAGCGAGTGAGCGCACCAGCGCATGCCCGAAGCGCACGAAATCGTCGCCTTGCAGGTACGCCGTAGACCGCACACCGAACGACACGTCGATCTGCCCGGGTTTCAGGCGCCCGAGCTTACGGAAATCCGCCAGCAGCGTGCCGGCCGGGTAGGCTACCGGCAGCAGCATGCTGCGGACGTCGCGCTTGTACGGACCCGCGCGCAGGAACGCGTCCGTGTCCTCGGCCAGCAGCTCCTCCGCGTGACGGTACGCGGCCGACTCCGGTTTTAGGGCCTTGCGGGGGTGCACCACGCGCCCGGACGCGTCCACCGCACCCACGTCATCGGGGAGGACGGCGGTGTCCTTGAGCAGCGGGGCACGGCGGCGCAAGAGCTCCACGAGCGCGTTGGGGTCCGCCTTCAGCGCCGCGGCGGCATCGTCGTCGTACGGCACGTCGTCCTCGTGTGTGCGTCCCTCGCGGATCACGACCATCTTGTAGAGGGCCATGGCCAACGCGCGCAGCTCTGGCTCGGTGAGATCCGCTCCGCCGCGGCGGAGCGCCTCACGGTCCAGCACCTCCAGAATGAGCGCGTCGACCTGGTAGCGCAGCACGTCACACATGCCGTACTGCGTGCATGTGCCGCGGATGGCGGAATCGCGCTCCAACTGGCGCATCGAGGCGCCGCTCCCCTGCCCGAACTGGAGCACGGTGCGGTGTACGCCGGTCTCCCCAAACTCCTTCAGGAGACCGCGCAGGCTGAAGCCGTATCGGTCGTCGTACTTCGCAATCGGGCGGTCCGTGCGGTAGAAGATAGGGATCACCGGCTCCAGCTGCCCGCGTCCGAGTAGCTCCCGCACCGCGAAGGAGTGTGTCTCGCGGTCGCGCATCATCAGGGCCACCACACGCTGCGTGCTGCGCATCCGGGCGAGATCCACGCCGTCCTGCTCGAACGCGTCCAGCAGTCCTACGAACTCCGAGTACAGCACGTGGCGAAAGTGTATGTCCGAGTCACGGTTGCGCGAGACGTCCAGCATCTGATGCAGCTGCTGCTGGACGTCGTCCTCGGTGGCGGGGTGGCGGGACGAGAGCGGATTGGTCATGTTCATCGTCTCTTTGAGCAGGGCGAAGACCTGAGCGATGGTTTCCAGCTGGACACGGCGGCGGAGTTCATGCTTCAGCGCCTCGCCTTGGGGGGGCGGGACCATCGCGTTGAGAACATCGTCAGTGAGGTGACTGAAATGCCCCATGTATTGCATTTAACAATATTATTACATATATGTCAATTATTTGATTTCCGCAGACAGATGCACAGATACGGCCCCTTGGCCCGGCAGGTGGAATCCAACACTCACGAAAACCCCCCGGTGCGTGAGAACCGGGGGGCCGTCGTCCTTTCTTCATTCCATCTGGGTCGGTGTTTAGAGCCCCAGCCGCTGCAG
>CAZYAK010000097.1:0-4572 GCA_964645935.1 uncultured Candidatus Peribacteria bacterium
ACGCACCCGCGGCGCCCGGTGACGCTGGCGTACTCGGCGGCGTTCACGGACGTGAACGAGGCGATCGCGTGGGAGAAGAGGATCAAAGGGTGGAGCCGGAGGAAAAAGGAAGCGTTGATCCGGGGAGAATTCGATGCACTCCCATCATTATCTAAGCGGAAAAGTGTCCGCATGAGGAACAAAAGCAGCGAGCAGCCCAGCATGTCACCCTGAGGTGCTCCGCAATCGCAACGGAGCCTCGAAGGGCGACATGCGGACGGCGGGTAATGCCTCGGCACATGGTTCGAGGCTCGGCTGCCTCGCAGCGACCCTGGAAAGCATGAGTCATCCTTGCCTCTGGGACCGCACCTCACCATGACACTGTTGCTGATGACAAAAAGAGAGAGCACCCTTAATGACCCAAACCACAGCATGTCACGCTCAACGCGTCCAAGCGCGATCTGCAGGCTCGAATACGCTCTTCAAGAAATCGCGCTTAGCCTGCCGAGCGCACATTGCTCGCTGCGGAGCCCGTCCCTACACTCGCTCCCATGAGCGGCGAACAGAACCTGGATGTCCTGCTGGGCACGATGAATCCTGACCCTCAGGAGGGCGACTATGTTTTCCAGACTTCTCGACAAGGATTTTCCCGAGAGGCCCAAGACAACGCCGTGATGGTTTTCCGCGAGACCGAAGGGATGACGCTTATCATTCAGGCGGAAATCGCCGAAGCCCTGCAGTCGGACTCGCCGCGCTGGTCGATGATCACACTGACCGTGCACTCCGATCTCGCGGCCGTGGGTTTCCTGGCGGCAATCACGCAGAAGCTGGCTGTTGCTGGTATTTCCGTCAATGCGGTGTCGGCCTTCTACCACGATCATCTTTTCGTCCCGAAAGACAAGCTTGATGAGGCCATGGCCATCCTGCGGTCGTTCGCAAAGCCCTGACGGGACGGTACACAGGATCTGTGCTTCTTCGTCGAAGAAAAATTCAATAGTACCTTGCAATACCAAGTACCATGCCCTACATTTCCGGCATGTCGCCTGACGCTTCCTCCGGCAACACCAAGGCCCAGATGCGCAAAGGCATCTTGGAGTTCTGCATTTTGCTGATCATCCGGGATGGTGAGGTGTACGCGTCGGACATCTTGGAGAAACTCAAGGCGGCCGACCTCCTCGTCGTGGAAGGCACGCTCTATCCCCTCCTCTCCCGCCTCAAGAATGCGGAGCTGCTCTCCTACGAGTGGCGCGAGTCCAAAAGCGGCCCGCCGCGGAAGTACTACCTGCTCACCAAAAAGGGCAAAGACGCCCTGAAGGAGCTCGTCACCACCTGGAAGTCTCTCAGCGATTCCATCTCTTCCCTCCTCGGCCATGGATAAGACAGTGACCATCACGATCGCCGGCGAACTCTTTCATGTGGAGGAGGCCGCGTTCCAGGAGCTGGACCGGTACCTGCGCTCCGTGCGCGCGCACTTCGAGACGTTTCCGGACGCCGCGGAGATCGTGTCGGACATCGAGAACCGCATCGCGCAGGAGTTCTTTGCCAAGCTCTCGGCGCGCAAGAAGGTGATCACCGAGAAGGACGTAGACAAGCTCATCAAGGCGATGGGCACGGTGCGGGACTTCCAGGACTTCGAAGGCGGCGACACCCGCAAGAACGATGCCCGGTCCGAGGAAGCCGCTGCAGCTCCTTCCGAGCCCCGCCCGTGGAAGCGTCTGTACCGCGACGCCGACGACCAGATGCTGGGCGGCGTGTGCGCGGGACTCGCCAAGTACCTCGGCATGGACCCGAGCATCGTGCGTCTGCTCTTTGCCGTGACCATCTTCTTTGGGGGCGCCGGTATCATCATCTACATCCTTCTCTGGATCATCCTGCCGGAGGCCAAGACGGCTTCGGAGAAGGTGGAGATGGCGCAGGGGCGCGTGACGCTTGCCGCCATCCAGCAGAAGGTACGAGAGCGCCTACCCAAGGGAAAAGGCGGCAAGGCGGTGCGGCGGACGGGATCGCTCATCAACCGGCTCATGCGCGGAATTTTTCAAGTCATCCGCGCAGTCTTCCTCACCGTCGTGCGGTTGATCGGCCTCTTGGTGGTCATCGCGGCGTCGGTCACCATCGCTGCGATCACGACGGCGGCCGTGTTCATCCTCGTGAACCCGAGTACGCTCAACCCGGACTTCGCCATCGCGCAGGCCGTGGGGTGGATCCTGTACGTCGTCATCGTCTTCTCGGGATACCTCGCGATGCTCTTCCTGCTGATTCTCGTGATCCTCGGCGGCAGCACGCTGCTGACGCTTCAGAACGCCTTGCACACCAAGGCCGTCGTGCCTCTATTCGTGCAGTTCCTGGTGTGGGGCACCATCACCGCGGCGTGTGTGTTCGCCGTCGCGCCGCGCATGCACGACGCACTGGAGCAATTCGAGGGGAATCTGGTCAAGGAGACCACCATGCTTACGGGATTCCGCGCGGTTTCGGCGGGCGGCGACACGAATGTGACGATCACGCGCGGTCCATACGCCGTGACGCTGGAGGGGCCCGAATACGCGATGGAAACCTTCGCGAAGGCGCACGTCGATGAGTACGGCTTCCTTACGGCGACGCAGTCGTCGGTGGGCATGCGCCATTGCGTCCTCTTCTGTCACGCCAGCCGCCTGAAGATGACGGTGAGCATGCCGGAGCTGGAGCTGGCTCGGACGGACGGCTCCGCGCGCATGCGGATCGAGGGCTTCACGGGCGCGACGATGGCGCTGGGGGCATACCAAGGCTCCCGCCTGTCCGCCGATGTCTCGGTGCGGGTATTGGAGGTCCAGGCCTCCGACGGCGCACGTCTGGATGTCTCGGGCGCCGCGGGCACGCTGAAGGCCGATCTCCTGGCGGAAGGACGCCTCGACGCCTCCGCCCTTACCGCCTCCTCCGCGATCCTCACGGTGCGCCATGCCGCGCGCGCCGACGTGCGTGTGACGGGAGCACTGGAGGGAGAAGTCTCCCACGCCGGACGCGTCACCGTGCATGGCGAGCCGAAGAACATGCGCGTGAACACCTCGCAGGCCGGGCGCGTGCGCTCGGCGGGCAACGAGCTATAACGACGATACGCGCAATGCTCTGGGCAGCTCGACGAATGATCCTCCCATGCGCATTCTGTCGTCTTCGCTCCAGCCCACTCGGGAGGGGTCGGCATCAGTACCGAACAAAAAAATTATACGGATATCAAGGCTGATCTCCGCCGCTTTTCCACACCGCCTCTCTCAGGGCTGCTTGGCGTCCGGTACGAAGACGAGTGCGTCGCCGTTCATGCAGTAGCGCAGGCCGGTGGGCGGCGGACCGTCGTCGAAGACGTGGCCGAGATGCCCTCCGCAGGGTGACCGCACCTCGGTGCGCGTGATGCCGAGCGTCGCGTCCTCCTTGAGGATGAGGGCGCCCGACGACGCCGGCGCCCAGAAACTCGGCCAGCCCGTTCCGGAGTCAAACTTCTGCTCGGAGCGGAAGAGCGGGACGTCGCACCCCGCGGCGTAGTACGTACCCGCGCGCTTTTCGTACAGCAGCGCGCTCGTGAAGGGCCGCTCGGTACCGCCGTCAATGAGAATGGCTGCTTGCTCCGATGTGAGGCTGTCGCGCAGCACCGCATGCACCACCAGGATGGTCGCGTCGCGAACCGCGGCATCGGGCGATGGCGCGGGCGCACATCCCGGGAGCAGCAACGCGAGGACGAGGACGGAGGGAAAACGGCGCATGGGACGGAGGTGAACGAAAAAGAGGGGGCGGCTCGCCGCCCCCTCCGGGAGTTCCTTACTTGGGCATCAGGACCGTGTCGATGACGTGCGTCACGCCGTTGCTGGAGATGACATCGGCCGTCTCCACCTGGGCGGAGCCGTTGATCCACCACATACCGTCCTTCAGGGTGAAGGTGAGCTCCTGGCCCTGGACGGTCTTGAGCGTCATGCCGTCCTTGAGGTCAGCCGCGGTGTAGCGACCGGAGACGACGTGGTAGGTGAGGATACCCGTCAGCTTGGCCTTGTTCTCCGGCTTCACGAGCATCTCCACCGTGCCGGCAGGGAGCTTTGCGAAGGCAGCGTCCGTCGGTCCAAAGACCGTGAAGGGACCGGGGCCAGAGAGAGTCTCCACGAGACCGGCGGCCTTGACGGCGGCGACGAGGGTCGTGACGTTGTTGGCGCTAGCAGCGTTCTCGACGATGTTCTTGCTGCGGACCATCATGGCACCTCCGACCATCACGCCGTCCTCCATGGCGGCAGTGGACGAGTGCATCATGGAGTCACCGGCATCCATGGCCTCCGGCGCGGCGGGCGCGCAGGCGGAGAGGAGCAGGGCGGCGGAAAGAGCGGCGATTGGGGCAAGGGACTTCATACGGGGGAGGGGGAGGGAGAAAAATGGAAAGAATACTCTACGTAACGCGCGAACCACTCTTCCACGAAGCGATCACCCTGTCGATGGGCAAAGGGATGATGAGCCATCGTTTCACCCGGATGGCGAATTTACGGATGGGCTAGAGACCTGTGAGTTCCCGCTCCAGGACAGGCTCCATGCGAAAAGAGAAGTGTGGCGATTCGGCGCGTACAGCCTCGAGCAGCATCCTGGCTT
>CAZYAK010000098.1:0-4478 GCA_964645935.1 uncultured Candidatus Peribacteria bacterium
CTCGACGGTGACGGCCGCGTGAGCGACGACGAGGTTCGGCGCATTGCTGCCGCTCTGGAGATCTCATCGCTGACGGAAGCCGACCGGGATTCGGTCATCCGTGCGCTCCATGACGATGGACAGGATCCGGCCGGTACAGGAGGCGGCCAAATGCCCTCGAGCGTGACTGATGGTGAGCGCAATCGTGTCCTCGACGTTTTCCGGAACCAAGGAGGCGGCGATTTCTTCCCCGCCGACAACGATCCGGGGCTGGACCGTTCCATCTTCGGTGTCTCCAGGCCCGACCGCACCAGCGCTGCCGACGTTGCCGAGCGCGACCGCCTTCGGCAGCTCTTCCAAGACCAGCCCGACGATGCGGGCTTCGACGGCTCAGGTGCCTTCGATCTCCGGGAGGACGAGCAGGAGCGGATCCGCAATCTCTTCCAAGACCAAGTCGAGGATTCCGCTAGGCCCCAGGACGGCAGTGATGCCAACGGCGAGCAGGTCACCTTGCGTCCCGCCCCTGCCCGCTGCGGCTCGCCTCGCCGGAGCTTCGTGAACATCCTTCCGAAAGACCTCCTGTTCTGCGCAGAAGCCGGGCACACACAACCGCAGCTCATCGACGGTAATTGCCCGGTGTCCGCCTGCATCCTTAGATTTGGCGAATCCGACGGTGTGGACGATTTCCTGGGCCTAGAAGGGTGATCACGAGGTGGGGTGTGCCTGCGTTTGGCAATCCTCAACAGTAAAATGAGGTCTTAGACCCTTGACAAATGGCGCATTTTTCTGAAAATGTCGATTCAACTGTTTCTCCCAGCCCGCCCATGGCTCTCGCTTCTCCCGTCCGTCTCGGCGACTCTCTGGACTTCAGGCTCGAAGACCGTGTCGTACCGAGCGTTAGCCCCGTGTCGTTCGAGCAGGCTCACGTACGCGTAATGGATGGATCGCACGAGTCCTCGATGCAGATCCACGGTGTGCTCGCCCACAACCCGGTTCTCGCGAGCGTCGCCCAAGCCCACGACGGTTCTGCTTCCGAGTCCACGCAAGGGGGTGCTGGCTCGCACGACGAGTCTGTGGAGACGGCCGAACATACTCCGTCGTACGTCGTTACGCTGCGCACGGGCTCCGTTGCTAGCCTACGCTTTGAGCACATGCCGCACGGCACCACGCTGGAGTACTTCTCCCAGGGCCGCCCCCAGCATGTGGAGCTGTCCCAGACGGATTTCGCCCTGGTGGATGCGGATAAGCCGGCCATCCTGACCATGCCCGGGCGGGAGCCGGAGCGGTTGGATGTCACGCAGGTCGGAAAAAAGCACGAGATCAAACACACCGAACACGAGAAGCACGAAGAGCACCACCACCATCCACACGACGAAAGTCACTCCGGAAGTCACGGTACCGGTCACGGAAGCGATCATGGGCCTGGTCACGGAACTGACCACGGTGCCGGTCACGGCACGGGTCATGAGGCCCATGTCACCGGGCACAACGCTGCTCATACTGCAGGACACGGGTCCGATCACGGGTCGGAGCACGATCACAGTGTGGAGGAAGAAATCGAGCAGCTGGAAGCCATGCTTCCGCTCGACGCCGCCTTGTACCTCGAGGAACTGGAATTCTCCCATCCGGGGCGGGCCTGGGAACTGCGCGAGCACTTGGAGATGAGGGCTTCGCATCTGCTTGCGCACCGGCACAACCCTCATCATGACAGTGGCCATATCCATTCCCAACATCACCACGTCGATCACGGCACACATGCGAACGGGCATGGAGCGGTAGCCCACGCGGAGTCCGAGCGCAGCGGTCTGCACATTTCAACTGCCGAGGAGTCCTATGAGCCGGAGTCCCACACGTCAGAAGCCTCTGTGCACGTGGATGCGGGAACGGTTGTCGCCATCGGCGCGGTCATTGGCGGTGTCCGAGCCTACGCCGAGAGCACGCCAGCCGCGGACGTTAAGCAGAACTCCGTCTCCGCCTCCACACCGGAGTCCAAGAAAAAGAGCCTCGCCACGTGGATTCGTGACGGGTGGAAGTGGCTGCGGCGTGCCGCCTGAGCCTCATGTGCGTGGCGTCGACTCCGTTACACTCGCGCCTCCACGTCGTCGTCCGCCGGACGGGGGATCGCGCGGAGGAACGCCTCTAGGTCTGGCACCAGAATCGGATTCGCTTCTCCCATCGCCGCGGCCGCGACGGCCACTCGGCTTCTGGGCCGCGCGACGAGAAGCGTCCGGTTTCGCATGTTCGCCTGCATGACCACGGTGGGACGATTCTCCAGAGAACAGGCATCCGCGAACTCGATGGCCTCCTCCAAGCGCTCTCCGTCGCCGGGTTCTATACAGAGCACGCCGTCCCGCGCCGTGTAGCGGTAGCCGTCGGCAATCGTAGGACGTCCCTCACGTGCGTGGAGAAATGCTGCGTGCGAGTCGTACACAAGCTGATAGGTGCGCGGGGCTAGGATCTCGGGCGTCTGTTCGTCCGGCGGAACGAAGTCCTGAGGGAACGTACCGATACACTGGTGACGGATGAACGCAGTAGGCTCGTGCCGGACCAGCTCGGTGCCGGTATTGCCGGAATCATTGAGGAGCTGCTGCACACGCATGACGAAATCGAAACTCATGTTCTTGGGCGTCTTCGGGATCGCGACGCCGTTCAAGCGTGCGCGAAGCGCCTCGATGGTACGCCGCACCGCGCGGTGCGACCCGGGCAAGCGCACCCACGGGTTTACGGGTGAATGGCTGACGGTGTCCACAACGATCCGGTCTGGCGCGATGTCGTGAGCCTCAGCACACTCGCGGCCCGAACCGGCGCCGATGGCAAGCATCCGTGTGACCATCCGGCACGCGGTGAAGAGCCGGACCAACTCACGTCCTCCCTCGTTCAGCTCCCGTGCGTTCATACCACTGATGTGGGTGCTGGCGTCGTAGATGTCGTGCGTGCCGGGCTTGTCGACGATGCGGCCCTTCTGCACGTACGTGATCATGCCTTGGCCGAGGGCTTCGACGATGCCGTCACGGTAGGAGGGAGCTTTTTCTACCATCAGGGCAGTATACGGCAAATACGCCCAGTCCGCCACGGACCCCGCCCGCGGGGCGTCGTGTTTGCAGGCGCGCTGGAGCTTGCGTAAAGTAGGTGTTCATGGACCCCCTTGTGCACTTTGAGATCCCCGTGGATGACTTGGAACAAGCCCGCGGTTTTTATTCATCTATCTTCGGGTGGTCGCTCATGGACTGGCCCATGCCCGATGGCTCCACGTACATCGGCGTGCACACCACGCCCATCGACGAGAAGACGCGCATGCCTCTCAAGCCCGGTTCCATCAACGGAGGCATCATGAAGCGCTCCAAGACGGCTAAAGCTCCCATCTTCGCCATCTCGGTCGCATCTATCGACGAATACGTGAAGAAAATCGAAGCCGCCGGGGGCAAGACGGTTTCACCCAAGGTGGACCTCGGTATGGGCTTCTATGCGTACGTCACCGACCCCGCAGGCAATGTGCTCGGGTTGTGGGAGGACGCCAAGAAGGCCTGATCTTCCACCTGACATCTCAAAAGCCCGCACTCGGCGTGAGTCAGCTCGTCGTGCAGAGAATTGTCTGGTTTCGGTTTGGTTAACGAACGTGCCACAACTACCGTACGCGACTGTCCGAGGTGAGAAGAACGAAGAAGGCAGGAATCACGGCAAGCGAGGCGACTATGGCCATTGCATGGAAGGCCGCTAAAATGCCCCATTGATCCGACACATAGCCGAGAAATACGGGGGAAATAGTCAGCGCGGTAGCATTGATGAATCCGCTGACAGCAAATGATCGCTCAAAGTGTCCATGATGATCTGATGCCGCTGCAATCATCGTCTGAATGACGGGAACAGTTCCCTTGGTAAACATGCCGGCAATGATGGAGGTCAGAACGATCACGACTACGGACGTTGAGCTAGCGAGTAACAAGATGCACAGAGCCATCAATAGCTCCGAAACGATGACAACGCCTGCAGAACTGAACCGATCCGAGAACCTACCCAGCACGGACTTTCCCAGAAGATTTCCCACGAAGAACACAGCCGAACATGAACCGATGAGCGCAGGATCAATACCCCGTGCCAGCAACAGAAACGGCAGGAAGACAAACAGAGAGGCACTGGAGAACACATCAAAGAATGATGTAAGCACCGCCAACAGGAATGGAGGACGTGACAGGATCTGCCGTAAACGAAAAGGTGTGCTTTGTGTAGGAGGCTTCATCTCTTGCTCATGCCTCCGATGCAGCACCAGAAACAAGAGGCCGAAGCCCATGGCGACTACTCCGTACAGCAACGCCGTGGAGCGCCATCCCAAATAGACGACGATGAACGTAAGCGCGGAAGAAATCCCAATCTTTCCGAGGTCACCTATTGCCGTGAAGTTTCCCATATTCTTCCCCCGTTCCTTGGGCGGGGAGATCCGCGTAACCAAGGCAAAAGCCACAGGGTGGAATAGGGCAAATCCAATGCCAGCCACGATGAAG
>CAZYAK010000099.1:0-4283 GCA_964645935.1 uncultured Candidatus Peribacteria bacterium
GAAGGTGGCTTGCGATGAAGCGGCACATCACGCAGGTGAAAAACAACTGCGATCGCGGCGATCTGTCATGTAGAAAAAGGCAGCGCCAGGCGTTACTGCATTGGGCGTATGACAGTAGGAAAATATGATGGTGGAGATGCCGGGAATTGAACCCGGGTCCAACGTGTAGCGCGGATACCCGTACCGTCATGGTCGTTCCGGACCTCGCATCCTCTCAGGAACGAACAAGCATGAGGGCGAGGGGTGACGTCTGGTACTGAACACCACACAACGTCCGATGTGGGTTCAGCCCGCTAAGTTGCGCCTCGATCCTCGTAGCGGAGTCGGAGGGGAGACGTGTTTCTTAAAAAAGAAACTTACGCGAAGGCGGGGACGAGGGACGGCAGCTTGACGTTGCCGGCGATCTCGCGAGCCTTGGCGAGGATGCCATTGTTGGCAGATATGGTGTGCAACATGTGGGTGACGGGAACCGTTGCCATCCCGGACGGGGGCGATCGCACGCCATGAATCACGCTGTCGAAGCCTGTCATCCCCACGAGGCATGAAAGAAAAAACCTGCGGGTTTCTCTTATGAGCTCTCTTTTTCCTAAGAGGAGTGTCTCAGGCAGGCAAAGCCTGCTTTCGGCACGACTTGTTGATTGGGTCGCGATCGAGTGTCGGCGGTGTTTTGAGAGATCGTGCACGTCAGTATACCGTTTTTCCGCAACGGAGCGAAGAAAAGGGCGCTCTTTGCCAGGTCAGGCGCCGGCAGAGTCTCCTGGCTCCCCTTCCGCTTCATTCAGCCCTGGAAGCAGCGTGCGGATTCGCTGAGCTTCCGCCTGCACGCGCTCATGGATCGTGTTCTGCCACCGGAGCCATCCCTCGAACACCGGACCGTTACGGGTAAAGTGCCCCACCGTCCGCTCCAAGATGGTATCGCGCGCGCCGAGCATCGAGCCCAACTCTGCCGCCAAGGCATCGCTTATCTCAGACACCGATGCATCGCTGGCGAGGATGTGGAGCTGGTAGGTGCCGTGCGGACCGATGGCGAGGCGGATCACGTGGCAATCTTGCGTCACGAGGTGCGCGCAGGTGGAGACCTCGGGTTTGCCGACCTGAGCGCCCCAGCCCTGAGTCTGCGCTTCGGGCTCTCTCCGCAGGCCGTACTCCGACAGGAGCGCAATGATCCCCTTCAACGAGCGCCTTTCGAGCGCAGACAGATCGCGCAATTCCTCGAGCGCGCCGATGGATCCCTGCTCTGCGCTCTTACGAAAAAATCCGTGACCCTCTATCTCGTACGGGCCGTCTTGGTTGGGTTGGTGCATATCAAGCAAGGGGGAGCGTCATAGTCACCGTCGTCCCCTTCCCTACAACGCTCTCGATGCCGATATGCCCCCCTCCGCGTTCTATGATGCCCTTGGCCACATAGAGCCCCAGACCCGTGCCATCCGAGCGCATGGCGTCGGCGTCCGCCTTGTGCGTGAACTGCGTGAGCAGGCGCCGAAGATCCCCGGCTGGGATGCCGCACCCGTCGTCCATCACGCGGATAACGGCGTTCGCGACCGCGGCGGAGGCCAAAATGCGGATGGCGGAGCCGTCTGGCGAGAAGTCGCCGGCGTTGCGCACCAGCTCCTCCAGTGCGCCAGCCACGAGGGCAGGGTCCGCACTGACGCGCAGATCCGCTTCGAGCGACACTTCGACGCGCTGCTTGCGTCTCTCCAAGCGAGGTTGGACCTTCTCCAACACCTCGTTGACGATGGATACCAGGGCGATGCTCTTGGCCTCGTACCGCAGCTGATCCTCGCTGATGCGTTCGGCACGCTCGAGTGCGCGGAAGATGTCCGAGAAGCGCTGGATGGCGTCGGCCTCGCGCTCGATGTGCTCCTTGAGATCGGGGTCGGAAGGCGTCCATCCAAACTTCTCCACCAGCAGCTCGTGCGACCATTTGAGGATAGTGAGCGGCTGGCCGAGCTGGTGGTACGCCAGCTTGAGCAGCGACGCGCGCTCGTCATCGGCGCGACGCAGGTCCGCCATATGTCGGCGCGACCATGCGAGCACCGAGTACAGTGCAAGGCCCGTGGCCGCAAAGATCGCGAGCATGATCGCCGCGGGCGAGAAGATCTGGATGGAAACGTTGCGCAGGTGGGACAACTCCATGTCCACACCCAAGATGGCCACGGTTTCGCCGTCCGGATCGCGGATGGGGGCAAAGCCGGTCATGAAGGTGCCCCACTGGTCGGAGTACGGCTCCGCGGTGACCTGCGGTGACTCGGCGGCGAGTGCGGCCTCGGGCACATCGCTCAGGTCATAGGGCATGCCCGGAAACGTCGGCTCGTCGGACTCGTCTAAGACGCCGTCGCCGTTGAGGTCGACGATCGCAGTTTTGGCCAGGGAGTCCGCGTCCGCGACGAACTCGTACGCACCTCCCTCCACGTGCCGAAGTATGTAGGCGTAGCGGATGGACGGGCTCTGGGCGCGAATGCGGTCGAGCAGACGCACGGCCGCGGTGTACTCCGGACGGTCCATATCCATCTTGGTGCGCAGGAGCGTGAGATCCTCGGCACGAAACTGCATGGCCGCGAGCGCGGCCGTCGAACTCAGGCGGCTCCGTAGCTGCTCGTCGAGAATGCGCGAGCCGTTGGCGTAGTAGAGGAAGCCGAACGTAACGATGGTGCCAAGCGTGACCATCGCGAGCGCGACCGGAGCAAGGTTTTCCCGGAGCCAGTGGAGGAAAGTGCTGCGGCTCACGCGGGGTCTGTGGGGGGATGGAGGGGGAGCACGATGCGCACGTCGGTACCCTTACCCTCGACACTACGAATCCAGATGTGCCCACCCGCGCGCCGCACCACGGCATGGGCCACGAAGAGGCCAAGCCCCGTGCCGTTGGGTCGCGAGAGGTGCGCGTTGCTGCCGCGCACGAACTTGTCGAAGACGCGGTCCAGGTCTTTGGACGGAATCCCGCAGCCCTCATCGCGCACCGAGAGTTCCGCCTTGCCGCGACGCATCCGGGCTGAGACAGCGACCGTTGAACCTGGGCGGGAAAAATGGACGGCGTTTTGGATTAGCTCGCGCACCACGCCGCCAATGAGCGTCTTGTCCACGCTCAGCTGGAGATTGCCGTCGAGATCGAGCGCAACGTGGATGTCTTTCTTGTTGAGCTCTTGCCGCAGGTCATGCACCACCTCCACTACGAGGTCACGCAGGTACATGCGCTCCGGCCGGTATGCGAACGCGCCCCGGTCGGCCTGGCCCGCCTCGCGCAGTTGGGTGAGGAGGCCGCGCAGGTGCTCCAGAGCGGTATCCATGTCCCGCGCGTGGGCTTCGAAATCCTCCACAAGCGTACCCTTGTCGCGGCTCTCACGCAGAGCCTCCACCGTCCACTGGAAGATGGTCATGGGGGTTCCCAGTTGGTGTGACGTGAGGAGGAGGATGCCCGAGCGCTCCTCATCTAAGCGACGCATCACGTCCAGGCGGCGATTGCGCAGATAGAGCGCTACGTACGCCGCAAAGAGCACAGCCGCGAGAATGGCGAGCAGCACGCCCACGGGCGAGAAAATCTGTCGCGTGAGGCGGTAGTACTCCTCGGCGTCCATATCCACGCCCAACACAGCCACCGTCACGCCGGACGCGTCCCGCACCGGCGCGTACCCGGAGAGGAGCACACCCCACTGGTCGTGCGTGACTTCGGCATCCACCACGGGCCCTGTAAAGGCAGGGCCCTGGAGTGCGGGGATGCGCGAAATGTCGTAACGGTCACCGGGATACGACGCTTCCTCGTCCACATCCACAGTGCCGTTGCCGTCCTCATCCAGCTCTGCGGAGGAAGCTAACGCATCGGCGTCTGCTACGAACTCCAGCTGAGTCGGGTCCTCCGTGCGACGCATGAGGTACGCGTAGCGGATCGTAGGGATGGCCTCGCGCACGTCGCGCAACCTCCGCACGGTATCCATGAAACCCGGCGAGGCCAGTGACCCGGTGCCACGGATAGCCTGGATCGTGTGTGCGTCGAACTGCTCGGCGGCCACCGCGGCCGCCTCCTGCAAGCGCTGGCGGAGCTGCCCCTCCATGAGCGCACGCCCGCGCAGATAAAAGCCTGTGCCCACTGCGCCCGCAAAGGCCATCACGACGAGCGCGAAGGCTGTAAATTGCCAGTGCAGGCGCCAGGAGAAGCGCGAGGTGCTAAAGGAGGGCATGGATGTTCGTGTTTTCCTCAACAGTATAGCAAAAACCCAAATTTTTGGCCATCCAAGCGGGCTCAATCTAAACGTGGTGCTTATTTCCGATGTATTTGGCTTTCTCAAGGG
>CAZYAK010000100.1:0-2692 GCA_964645935.1 uncultured Candidatus Peribacteria bacterium
CGCCGTCGGCGCGCAGGAGCAAGCGATCGGTCAAGCCGAAGAGGCGCGCGTAGACGCGGCTTACGGGGTCATCGTGGATGAGGTTGTTCCACGCTTGGGCGCGGATATTGTAGGCGTCCAGGAGCGGCTGCACTTCACCATTGCGGCCTAGTTCTTTATTGAAGGCAGCGGCCACGGGCTCCACGGCGGGCTCGTGTGGGCCGGCGACGGCATCCTGGAACCGCATGATGTCCTTTTGCACGGAGATCACGTCCTCCACGCCTATCGAGGGCTCCTCTAGGGTTATAAGGGAGGCAGCCAATGCGCCGGCCTCGGTGCCCGCGTCGACGAGGCTGTGCGCCTGGCGGGCGATGCTGTCGCGGTAAAAACGCGTCACCGCCCCCACCTTCGCGTTGGCGTCGTGCGCGAGCGAAGCCAGGACCAAGCCTTTCCATCCCACCAAGAGAAGGAAGAGCGCGGCAAGGAGGAGAAACGCCTTAAGAAACGATCGCTTGCGGGAAGCAGCAGGGGTAGTCATGGCCCGTAGTCTAGCGCCGGTTTGCTTTCGCTCAAATCGCTACGCTAGGATCGAGTCCATGACTCCCTCCCGGTCTTTCCGTGTCCTCTCGTCGCTGATTGCAGCGAGCGTGTTCCTCCCCACGGTCGCGATGGCGGCCACGCCCGTGCCCATCCCGGCACCAGCTCCAGCGGTCGAGGCCCCCGAGGAGACACGCACCCCCGAGGAAGAGAGTCTGCTGCGGGACGCACGCGTGAAGATCAACTACCAGTTCGGTTCGCCGCGCCGCGGGGATTTCGCCATGGGACCGGGGCGTATCACCGTGGAAATGGCCCCAGGTGAGCAGCAGACAATTGAAGTCCTGGTGACCTCCTTCACCGATGGTCTGCGCAGCTACGCCTTTGAGAGCGAGGACTACAGCGTGTCCGACGACGGCAACGGCAGCACCACGCTGTTCGGCGCCTCTGCGGGCCCGTATCCCGCGCGCACCTGGCTTAAGCCCGCCGTTCCTGGTTTCCACCTTGGCTTCGCCGAGCGCGCCTACGTGCCGGTGACCATCAGCGTCCCCAAGGACGCTGAGCCGGGTGACCACTACGCCGCATTGCTCCTTCGCCGCGCACTCCTCCCTGGCGAGACCACGAGCCGCGGCTTCGACGTGATCTCACGCGTGGGCACGCTCTTCCTTATTACGGTCAAAGGGCCCGTGGTCCGCGACACGCAATTACTCTCCCTCTCCTCGCGCCAAGGCCTGTACTGGTTCTTCCCGGCGTTCCTGCAACTGAGCGCCAAGAACGACGGCACGGTCTTCTCGCAACCCGAGGGCGTCATCGAGATCCGCAACATCCTCGGTTTCGTGGTCGACGAGCTCCCGGTAAAGGACTGGTACCTGCTGCGCAACTCGCGAAAAACCCAGACACTCATGTGGAACCCCCGCTTCGCACTGGGCCGCTACACGGCCACCGCCAAGCTGACGGCCTACGGGCAGGATCTGCCACGGATGACCACGGCGTTCTGGGTATTCCCCGCGCTCCCGCTGCTGCTGGCACTGTTCCTGATCTTCCTCGTCTCGTTCCTGGTGCAGTTCTTCTTCTCCCGCTTCGAGATCACACGGAAAGGTGAAGAACGGCATACGAAGTGACTTTTCCTTTCTGGTAAGCTCTTATTTGGCTCTTGTTTAAACATACTGATTCTGTTATACTAGAGAAAAGTCCAGATTACGTTGCTCACACACACTTCCTCACACCCCTATGAGTACCCGCACTCTCTCTCCCCAGCGCGCAGCCCGCGTGTTTACGGTCGGCATCGCCGCGACCGTCTCGCTCTATGCCCTGGTGCTCGCCTTCGCGGAACCGCTCCGCTCGTTCGCCGCAGCGTCCACGTCCAACGTGGTCGTCACGCTGACGGTGGCCGCGGACATCTCCAATAACTGCACCAGCCCGGTATCGCTGGGCACCATCACTCGCACGGGTGACACGGGTGTGTACCACTCCACGGGTGCCACCGTGTGCACGGTGACCACGAACAACACTACGGGCTACAACCTCACCTGGATCATCAACAACGGTACGGGCGCCCTCGGCGCACGCTCGGGCACCGGCCACCTCAATGGCTTCGTTGCCAACAACCGCATCCAGCCGCTCTTCAATACCAACAACACCACGCCCGCGGCCATCAACCCCGCTGGTGCCGACAACACGGCTGGTGGTGTGCAGAACTCCGCCCGCTGGGCCGGACGCCTCTCCTCCACGAGCACCACCCCCGGTGGCGGCTCCGTGACCTGGGGCGCCGACGGCGCGTCGGAGACGTGGCTCCGCGTAGCCACCGGCTCCGCCGTTCAGATCGCCAACCGCGCCACGCAGACCACGGTGGCGGGTGATACCGAGAACGTGGGCTTCCGCGCCGTGATCAACGGCACGGCCATTGTCCCCACAGACGTGTACAGGGCCACGGTCGTCTTCACGGCCACCACGAACTGAACACGCCTCCGAGTGTGTGACGCACGGACTGTTCGCAAGACCCCCTCAGGTGAGGGGGTCTTTTTGCGGGCGGCGGCCACCGTGCACCCCCCCCTTTGGGAAGTATGGAACGGTATACTTGCTTATTCTTGAAAAATATAGTACAATAGTTACAACACTCACCTACACACCCCTATGAGTACCCGCACTCTCTCTCCCCAGCGCGCAGCCCGCGTGTTTA
>CAZYAK010000100.1:2792-3984 GCA_964645935.1 uncultured Candidatus Peribacteria bacterium
CGCACGGACTGTTCGCAAGACCCCCTCAGGTGAGGGGGTCTTTTTGCGGGCGGCGACTCGCTCACCCCGCCCCGAAGAGGAGCTGGAAGAGCCGGAGCACCGCGCCACCCACCGTCTGCACCCACCACGAGAGGGGCGCGACGGGAAGGACGCCATAGTTCTCCACGATGATAACCGCGAGGAGGATCATCGGCCCATGACGCATGAGATCGAGGTAGCGGTCTTCCAAGTCCGGAGGCAGGAACGACGCCAGCACCTTGGAGCCATCCAGCGGCGCGATGGGCAGGAGGTTAAACGCCATCAAGCTGATATTGGCCGACACCGAGATGGCCAGGAACCGGAGCGTGAACACCGTGAGCGGCGCGCCTTCGCCCTGGAACGAGAGCATCCCCCACAGGGACCACCCCGTCTCGCCGGTGAGGAGGCGAAACGCGCCGTAGGCGATGAGTGCCAGGAGGAAGTTCATGGCGGGTCCGGCCAGCGCCGTGAGCCGCATGCCCACCCGGGGGTTTTGGAAGTACGCGGGGTTCACGGGGACAGGCTTGGCCCAGCCAAAGGGCCCGAAGAGGATCATAAAGGTCCCGATGGGGTCCAGGTGCGCCACGGGGTTCACCGTCAGGCGGCCCTCGTTGTGGGAGGTGGGGTCGCCCAGACGTGTCGCTACCCACGCATGGGCGAATTCATGCAGTGTCAGGGCCACCAGCAGAGCCAGGATGTAGATGGGATCGAAGAGCGAGGAAAGCATCGGTTCGGTTGACAGGAAGCGGAGGACCGTAGAGAATGCGCCCGTCAAAGGCGACGGAATCATTTTCCGCTGCCCGCTCTCCCCTGTCCATCCGTATGGCACGCACCTGCGTCAAGACCGGCAAGAAAACTGCCTTCGGGAACACCCGGAGCCACTCAATGCGCCACACGCGCCGCACCTTCAAGGCGAACATCCAGAAGAAGCGTGTATTCGACCCCGTCTCCGGCACCTTCGTGAAGATGAAGGTCTCCACAAGCTACCTCCGCACGCTGTCCAAGCGCATGCAGCAGGGCCGCCGGGCGTAAAAGGACTCCCTTTCGAACCTAAGGACCCCCGGAGTGGGGGTCTTTTTTTTGCGAATAACGCAGTTGCCCTTCTCTTCGCACGGTCCACTCTACCGAGGGTGGTACTTCTTTGTGCGCGACAAAGAAGTACCCAAGAAAGCGC
>CAZYAK010000101.1:0-3926 GCA_964645935.1 uncultured Candidatus Peribacteria bacterium
GCCTTTCTTTCCGCCGTTTCTTTGGCGCTCAAAGAAACGGCGAACCCTGGCGGAGCCCACTCCCCCCTCGGAAGGGGTCAGTGGTTTGAGACGAGGGGAAAACGAGATTGCCCACTACGTCCCTGCGGTCATGTACCGGGCCAACGAGGATCCTGTCTTTTGGCCATCGCTCCAAAACGAAGGATAAGGGAGGTGCAGGAGGGGGTAGGAAATTCCCGACTGCGGCGGGACTGCACATCAAGCCACGCGCGCGACGCGCGCGACGCGCGAGAGCTTGCTGCTGGGAGCCGAGGAGGTTTCCTCCCCCTCCTGCGACCAACCCCTGCCGAGCGCATACGGTTGAGGAGCGACCCGAACCCCACGCTTCTGGAAAGAGCACGCGATCTTGTCCAGCCTCCCCCCGTCCCGTACAACACTTCCATCCCCTCTCCCTCCGGTTCCACCGGCAAACGGAACATGCCGCTGATGCACGCCCTCATGGCCTCCAGCGGGTCAATGGTGTACATCGCCACGATCGTGCCGTTCTATTTCTCCCAGGGCCTCACCACGGGCGACGTGTTCCTAGTACAGACCGTGTTCGCGGCGATGATGCTCCTTGGGGAGATCCCCACGGGATACGTGTCCGACCGCTGGGGGCGGAGGAAGACCCTCATGCTGGGGTCGGTGCTGCGGCTGCTGGGGTTGGGGACGTACTGCCTGGGCACCGGGCTCCCCCATTTCGTGGCGGCGGAGATCCTCATCGCGCTGGGCTTAAGCTTCCACTCCGGCACCGTGGACGCGCTGCTCTACGACACCCTGCTGGAGGACGGGAAGACACAGGGCTACCGCCGCGCGTCGGGCATCAACCGGGCGTGGTTCTTTGGGGCCGAGGGGCTCGCCAGCCTCCTCGGGGGCCTCCTGGCGTCCATCAACCTGCGATGGCCCTTCTACGCCTCCCTGGTGCCCTACACGGGCACGTTGCTCATCTCTGCGCTCCTCCGTGAGCCGCACCGCCACCGGCCGCAGGTGGCGGGGCACCTGCGCACGATGCTGGCCATCGCGGCGCAGACGGTGCGGAGTCGTCACCTGCGCCTCACGGTGATCCTCTTCAGTGTCCTCTCCACGATGGGCCTCTCGCTCTTCTGGTTCACGCAGCCGTACCAGACGGCGGTGGGACTACCACTTGTGTTCTTCGGTATCGCGCACACCGTGGTGGTGTGGTGCGGGGCCGTGGCCTCGCGCGTCACGCACCGGCTGGAACGGTGGGTCTCGGACCGCGCGCTGCTGCTTTGGCTCGCACTCGGGCTGATGGGGAGCTACGTCTTTCTGGCCGCGTTCCCGTCGCTCGGGATCCTCCTGCTCTTCCCGCTCGGACGCATGTGTTGGGCCATCGTGATGCCGCTCACCAACGATATGGTCAACCGCCACACCTCCTCCGACGTGCGCGCCACGGTGCTCTCGGTGAAGGCGTTCGGACACCGGCTGCTCTTCACGCTCACGGCTCCGGTGCTCGGGTACCTCACGGATGCGCTGGATCTGCGCACCGCCATGATGATCGCGGGCGTCATCGGCGGAAGCGTGACACTGCTCATGTTGGCACGGTTCTGGAAGGTGTCGGAACCCCGTCCGGGGGCGTGACAGGATTTTGGCTTCTGAACAATGATCTTTGCGCGTTTGTACAACATCCGTTGACAGTGCACGATCGTACACCGTACGCTGGTGCACGATCGTTCCCACCCCCTCCATGGCCGACACGCTCACCCCTCACCAGCGCACCGTGCTCAGCTACATCCGGGAGTTTCAGCAGAAGCGGGGCTACTCGCCCTCGCTCTCGGACTTGGCCATCGCCTTCGGGGTGCGAAGCAAGAACGCCATCGCCAAGGTGGTCAATGCGCTCTTCAAGGGTGGGCACCTGGAGAAGGACCCCAAGGGCCGCATCAAGATCCTGGAGCAGATCCAAGCAGCCCTCTCCGCTCCGTTGAGCCTCCCGCTCTTCGGGCCCATCGCCGCCGGCTTTGCCGCGCCCGTGGAGGAGCAGTCGGAGGAAACGGTGACCCTGGAGGACTACCTCGTACAGGACAAGGCCGCCACGTTCCTCCTGCGCGTGAAGGGAGACAGTATGATCCAAGCGGGCATCCACGAGGGCGATCTCGTCGTGGTGGAGCGCGGCAAGACCCCCAAGCCCGGCGATATCGTGGTGGGCGTGCTCGACGGCGAGTTCACTCTCAAGCGCCTCAAGCGCGAGAAGACTGGCAAGTTCTTCCTGCACGCGGAGAACCCCGCGTACCCGGATCTCTACGCCATGGAGGAGCTCCAGGTGGCAGGCGTGGTGCGAGGGGTGATACGGAAGTACTGACACCGGGTACAGCACCTGCTCCTCATCCTTCTTCTTCGCGTTTCCCATGCTCGCGCACGTCGACGCGGATTCCTTCTTCGCGTCCGTCATCGTCCGGCAGAACCCCCGCTACCAGGGCAAGCCGCTCCTGGCCACGGGCATGGGCGGCGGATGCGTGATCGCCGCAAGCTACGAGGCTAAGGCCTTGGGCGTGAAGACCGGGATGGCCCTCAAAGAAGCCCTGACACTCACACCTGATGCCATCCGCGTGCCGTCGGACTTCCAGGAGGCGGGATTGGCCTCCGAGCAGATCGAGCAGATCCTCCGCCGCAGCTGCCCACTGGTGGAGCAGGCCTCCATCGATGAGTGGTACCTGGACCTGCGCGCACTCGTGGGCGGCTCGCCCGTCGATGCCGCGGGCTGGGGGGCGCGCACGCAGGCGGAGGTGCAACGCGCCACGGGCCTGTGGGTGTCCGTGGGCGTGGCTGAGAGCCGCCTCCTGGCCAAGATGGCCGGCGAGTATCGCAAGCCGCGCGGCGTCACCGTGCTTCAAGACGACCTTCACGGTCCCCCGCCCCTCGCGCTGCGCCACCCCGGCACGACCGTCACGGGCATCCGAGCCATGCTCCAAGACCGTCCCGCCGCCGCCATCCCCGGCATCGGACACCGGCGCATGACGCACGTGGAGGCGCGCGGGTGGAAGACGGCATGGGATATCGCGGTGGCACCTACGGCGGAGATGGTGGAGCTGTGCGGCCGCCCGGGCGCGGAGATGCAACGGGAGCTCCTTGGCGAATGTCTCGCGGGCGTGAGCTCAGAAACCGCGCCACCCAAGTCCGTCTCGCGGGCACGGAGTTTCCGCCGGGAGAACGAGCCTCAGACTCTCTGGGCGCATCTGCTACGGCACCTGGAGTACACCGTCCTCAAGATGCGGCGGCATGGCTTAGCCTGCCGCGGCATCTCGGTGTGGCTGCGGGACGACCAGTACGGCTACGAGAGCGCCCACGCATCGCTCCCCCAACCCTCCGCCACAGAAGAATCCATCCAGCCCTACGTCCGCCGGGCGCTCCGGAGCCTGTACCAAAAGCGCAAATCCTACACGCAGGTGGGCCTGGCCCTCTGGCGGCTAGAGTCTCAGGGCGCGGTGCAGTTCTCACTCTTCGAGGAGGCGGAACGCACATGCCGCTCCGAGGACGTGCAAAGAACCCTCGACGTCATCCACGAGCGGTTCGGCCGCAACGCCATCACCAAAGGATCGGCACTGTCGGTGAAGAGTGGGACGAAACAGGGGTTGGAGATGCCGGTGTATGAGGCGCGGTGACTCAGGCCAGGGAGGACGGCCAGCCCTCGTCGCGCCGCGTCTCGGCGGGGCGGTGCCGCGGTGGGCGCGGGCGGAGGGGGGCCGAACCCCGCCGGGAATGATCGCAAAGGGTGCGCTCCATGAAGGAGCGGATGGTGCGCATCAGCGCCGGGAAATCCTGCGCACCGAGTTTCACCACGTCCTTCATCTCGACATGGCGGAAGGTTTCGCGGAAGGCGTTGGCGCAGGCGCGATCGACGACGGAGACAGGCGTGATACCGCTAAACGTCTCGCGCATCAGATAGCTGGTGA
>CAZYAK010000102.1:0-3924 GCA_964645935.1 uncultured Candidatus Peribacteria bacterium
GGAGCTGGATCTCCACGGTGCCGCCCTCGTCGGCGTCGTCCCCACCCTTGCGACCACCCTTGAGGTCCTCCACCGCTTGCTTGAGCATGCGCAGATAGTGGCTGACGCCCACGGTCTGCATGGTCCCGGACTGGCTCGCGCCCAGGATCTCGCCCGCGCCGCGGATCTCCAGATCGCGCATGGCCACCTGGAAGCCCGATCCGAGCTCGCATGCCTCCACGATGGCGCGAAGGCGCTTTTTGGCGTCGTCCTTGAGCTTCTGGGTGTGGTACAGGAAGTACGCGAAGGCTTGGAGTTTACTGCGTCCCACGCGACCGCGCAGCTGGTAGAGCTGGGCCAATCCAAAGCGCTCCGCCTCGTTGACGATGAGCGTGTTGGCGCGCGGCAGGTCGATGCCGTTCTCGATGATGGTGGAGCTCACGAGCACCGAGTACTTGCCGTTCTTGAAGTCCACGATGCGCTCCTCCAGCTGCTCCGGCTTCAGCTGCCCGTGGCCCACCACGAACGTGGCCTCGGGGACGAGCTTGCGCAGCTTCTCCGCAAAAGCCTCAATGGTCTCCACGCGGTTGTGGAGCACGAAGCTCTGGCCACCGCGCTTGAGCTCGGCGAGGAGTGCCTGGCGAACGAGTTCGTCCGAGTATTTGCGGACTTCCGTGATGATGGGGAGGCGCCCCGGCGGGGGCGTGGTGATGGTCGTGATGTCGCGGAGCTTGTGGAGCCCCAGGTTCAGCGTGCGGGGGATCGGCGTGGCGGTGAGCGTAAGAATGTCCACGGACGCGCGCATCTCCTTGAAGCGCTCCTTCTGCTTCACGCCAAAGCGCTGCTCCTCGTCGATGACCACGAGTCCGAGGTTCAAGAATTTCACATCCTCCTGCAGGAGCCGATGTGTGCCCACGACCACCTGCACGTCGCCTTTGCGCAGCTGCTCCAAGACGACCTTCTGCTCCGCGGCAGTGCGGAAGCGCGAGAGCATCTCCACCCTGATGCCAAAGGGCTGCATGCGCTCCACGAAGTTGCGGAAGTGCTGGTCCGCAAGGATGGTAATGGGCGCAATCACGGCCACCTGCTTACCAGCGTCCGCGGCCTTGAAGGCGGCACGCATGGCCACCTCCGTCTTACCAAAGCCCACGTCGCCGCACACGAGACGGTCCATGGGGTGCTCGCTCTCCATGTCATGCTTGATGTCCTTGATGGCAGCCAGCTGGCCCGGCGTCTCCTCGTAGGGGAACGCCTTTTCAAACTGCGACTGGCGCGATGAGTCGTCACCGAAGGAGTGCCCTCTTGCCTTGGCGCGCTGGGCGTAGAGGGTAAGCAGCTCTTTGGCGATCTCCTTGGTCTCCGCGCGCATCTTCTCGGTGAGGCGCTTCCACTCCACGGTCCCGAGGCGCGTGAGCGTGGGCTCGGTACCTTCCTCGTGCACGAATTTGCTGAGCTTGTCCGCCTGATCCACCGGCACGAAGAGCTTGTCACCCTCCGCGTACGTGAGCTCCAGATACTCGCGGGAGATGCCGTCCACCTCCTTCTGCGTCATACCCTCGAAGTGGCCAATTCCGTGCTCCATGTGCACGACGTAGTCACCTGGCTGCAGCGACGTCACGAAATCTAGGGCCAGCTTGGCCACACTGCGTTGCTTGATGCCCTTCTTGAGGGAAAAGATCTCGCGGTCCGTGAGGAGAGCGCAGTGGAGGTCCGGGTTCTGGAGAGAATGGGGGAGCAGGTCGCTCTCGTCCGCGGGAATGAGTGTAAGCGCGCCGGGGTGGCGGTCCTCCGCGCTGGTGTGCGGCACATGCTCCTCACGGAGGATGCCGGCCAGTTCATCTAGGCGCTTCGTTACCACGATGAGCGTCCAGTGCTGCCCCAGCTTGTCGCGGACATCATTGAGGAAATCTGTGAGCGTGTAGAACTTGAGCACGGAGAGGTAGCGCACGTGCGCGTGATGCTTCTGCGATTCTGGGAACGCGGTGAAGCTGAGAGTGTCCGTGCCGGCCGGAGGCGACACATCATCCTGATCGTCTAGTACGAGCAGCGTGCCTCCGGGGATCTGGTCGCAGAGGGCTGTGACATGCGAGAAGAGCACAGGAAACACTTCCAGCTTCTTGCCTGCATCTTCGGTCTTGGAGAGGTCGTGTACATCAACCGCGAGGATGGCCTCCACTGTGTCGAATTCAAAAGTGACGCGGTACGAGTGTGAGGATTGGATGGGGAAGATATCGAGCGTGTCGCCGATCCTGCGGTACTCGCCGGGGTGCAGGTAGAGGTCCTCGCCATGGGAGTAACCACGTTCGATGAGCTTCTCAAAGAACTCCGTAAAGCGCACGGTCTTGCCTTTCTCGAGGACGATGCGCCGCTCCGAGAGCTCCTCAAAAGACGGAAAATCTTGGTCCCAAGTATCTCGGTCTAGTACATACACCGCGTCTTCCGCCCCCTGCATGAGGGAGAGGAAGCGCTGCAGCTGCTCCGGCTGAATAACACCTTCTGCGTCCATCACGGCACCGAGGGGGTGCGATGCGCGCCCGAAGAAGCGTAGCCAGTGCCCCAGTCCATCCGCAGACGCGCGATTCTGCGTGACGAGTACCGCGGGTCGGGAACGGAAGTCGAGCAGATGCCCGAGGAGTAGTGCTTTGGCTGTCTCGTTGCTCGCGCCGGACAACACGAGGCGCCCCTCGGCATGGAGGAGATCTGATAATTCCCGATGGGTCTCCTTCCCGACGAGGAGAGAGGGGTGCATGCGCGTGGTCGGCCGATCCGTCTGGCCACTTCCTGTAACCGCACGTCGCCCCACTCAAATAAAGGGCGGCAACCGCGCGCGAGCTCAGACGGACGTTGCTGTGCGTCTATCGTAGCTGAAACGTAGGATTGCACAAGTATAAGACAACGTGTGCGAGGCGTGAGATTGTAGGTTTTAGGACTTAGAGTGCACAATTCCCCTCCGATCAGCGCTCCCATCTCTACACCCTAAAGCCTAACTCCTACCTCCTCTGCTCATTCCTCCTGCATCCTCAAAGGCATGATGAGATGGAAGAATTGCACGTCGCCCGGCACCGAGAACACGGCGGGTTTTTGGGGATCTTGCATGCGCATCTCCACATCAGTGGCGTCGATGTGATTGAGGAAGTCTAGGAGGTACGAGGAACTGAGCGCGATGGTATTGTCGCCCCCATCCACCTCCACGGCGATAGTGGCCTCGTCCTTGCCCGACTGCGTCTGGGGCGTAGTTATGCGGGCCTCACCAGATCCAAACTTACATGTGAGATTGTTATTCATTTCTTTGGCGAAGTAGTGCATGCGCTTCACGGCCGGCAACAGCTCGCCCACAGAGAACCGGATGCGCGACTTATGCTCTTTAGGGACGATCTGCTCATAGTTGGGGAACTTACCGTCGATGAGGCGGGAAATGAGACGCGTCTCGCCGACGCGGATCTCCACCTGTTGCTTACTCAGCGCGATGGCGACACGCGATGGGGCCGCCGCGCCCTCCTTACCCTTGCGCTCGCCCTTGGCCGATCCCAGGGCCGCCCTGACCTCGTCCAAAATCTTGACAGGGATGATGCAGGCTACCTGCTCCGTGCCGCCCTCAGTGGGGATCTTGTACTCAGACAGACGGTAACTGTCTGTGGCTACGAGGATGAGTTGCGAATCCACCGACCGGACGGATACACCTGAAAGCACTGGCCGCAGCGTGGTGCGAGCGGCGGCGAGGAAGTTGCGGACCGCGATAGCAACGTCGCCGATTGGCAGTGGGATGCCGGGCGCCGAGCACGTCGGCAGCGCGTACGCACGCCCCATCGGGCCTTCACGCCCTTGCAGTTGGCCTTCGGCCCCAGCGTGCAGGCCTTCGACCCCGTGCCGATGCGCACCGGGGCGCCGGAGGCCACCGTGGTGACGGGCAGCAGCAGGGCGGCGCTGACGAGGGCGATGGCGGCG
>CAZYAK010000103.1:0-3750 GCA_964645935.1 uncultured Candidatus Peribacteria bacterium
CAAGCACGCTCGCGGCGAAGCCGCCCTCGATGATGCCGCGCAGCGCCCGCGTCACTGTCTCTTGCAGCGCATCGATGCGGTCCGCGCCAGGCAGCGTCTCCAGAAGGACGCCGCCCGCCTCCGCGGCCATGCGCCCGAAGCCGCAGAGCATGGCGTCGGGGGAGAGGAGGAACGCATTGGCCTCATTCAGGCGGTCGGGGGTGGGCATGTCGCACCGAGGGTGGCGCGTGGCATCTCAAAGGTCAAGAGAACATGACATAACGCTGATTCCCCCGATCCCCCCAAATTCGGCCCGAATCGGGCGATTCGCGCTTTACGCGGCCGGTATTCCCTGTACACTGCCGTCCGTTTCCGCCCGGCGGAGCGGAGCCCTTTTTTTCTCGCGCCCGTTCGCACTTCTCCCCGCTCTCCGCAGATCCGCATCATGGCTGACGCCTGATCGGACTGCATCGCATCGATCACTTCCCCTCTCGTTATGCAGATTAGGAATATCGCCATCATCGCTCACGTCGACCACGGCAAGACCACACTCGTCGACGCGCTGCTCAAACAGGGCGGAGCCTTCGCCGCGCACGAGACCGTGGGTGAGCTGATCATGGACTCCAATGACCAGGAGCGGGAGCGCGGCATCACCATCTACGCCAAGAACACGTCCATCAAGTACAAGGACTGCAAGGTCAACATCGTCGATACTCCCGGTCACGCAGACTTCGGCTCCGAGGTGGAGCGCATCCTGCGCACTGTCGACTGCGTGCTCCTGCTCGTGGATGCCCAGGAGGGACCCATGCCGCAGACCAAATTCGTGCTCAAGAAAGCCCTGGAGCTCGGCATCCGTCCTATCGTCGTGATCAACAAGATCGACAAGCCCGCCGCGCGTCCGCTGGCCGTGGTGGATATGGTGTTCGATCTCTTCGTCACGCTCGGTGCCAATGACACGCAGATGGACTTCCCCTACATCTTCGCCATCGCCCGCGAGGGCGTGGCTAAGCGGAAGCTCGAGGACGAGAGCAAGGACCTCACACCGCTTTTTGAGCTCATCATGGAGGAGGTGCCCGAAGCCAAGCAGGATTCGGCCGCGCCGTTCCGCATGCAGCCTAGCTCTCTGGCCTACGACAACTACCTCGGGCGCCTGGCCGTGGGCCGCGTCTTCGAGGGCAAGGTGAAGGTGGGCGAGTCCGTCTTCGTCCGCACCGCCGAGGGCGCCACCCGTAAGGGCAAGATCTCCAAGGTCTTCGTCACCATGGGCCTCAAGCGCGTGGAGGTGCCGGAAGGTGTCGCGGGCGACATTGTCACCATTGCTGGTATCCCCGACATCTACGTAGGCGAGACCATTACCACCAAGGAGGATGCGGAGCCGTTGCCAGCCATCCGTATCGACCCGCCGACCATCTCCATGACGTTCCTCGTTAACAACTCGCCGTTCGCCGGCAAGGAGGGGACGCTCGTCACCACCCGTCACATCAAGGCGAGATTGGACAAGGAGAAGGAGACCAACGTGGGTCTGCACGTGGAGGATGTCCCCGGCACGGACTCATACAAGGTCTCCGGCCGTGGCGAGCTGCACCTCGCGGTGCTGCTCGAGGACATGCGCCGAGAGGGCTTTGAGCTGCAGGTGAGCCGCCCCCAGGTGATCATGCGGGAAATCGATGGCCAGAAGATGGAGCCGGTCGAGCACGCCATCATCGACGTGCCAGAGGCCTCCACCGGCACCGTCATCGACATGCTGGCCCGCCGCAAGGGCGAGATGCTCGACATGAAGACAGAGAACGGCCATACGCGGCTCGAATACAAAGTGCCCACCCGCGGCCTCCTCGGTTTCCGCGGGGATTTCATCATCGAGACACGCGGCGAGGGGATCCTCACGCACTCGTTCCTGGCCTACGAGCCGTACAAGGGCGACCTCGCCGGCCGCACCCGTGGCTCCATGATCTCCATGATCACGGGCGAAGCCGTGGCCTTCGCGCTCTTCAATCTCCAGGAGCGCGGCCAGCTGTTCATCACCCCGCAGACCAAGCTGTACGAAGGCATGATTATCGGTGAGAGCGCCAAGAACGACGACATGACCGTGAACCCCATCAAGGAGAAGAAGCTCACGAACATGCGTGCCTCCGGCACCGATGAGGCCGTCGTCCTCACCCCCATCAACCCCATGACCCTCGAGGCCGCTCTAGAGTACATCGCGGATGATGAGCTCGTGGAGATCACCCCCAAGAACATCCGCCTCCGGAAGAAGTTCCTCAACGAGACGGACCGCAAGCGGTCGGAGAAGAAGAATTGATCCCGCTCTGAAGAAAGACCTCCGGAAGGGGGTCTTTTTTTTCGCGCAGCAGGATTGATCGCCAGTCCGCACCGCGGGACCAGTGCGGCTGGGCATGTGTGTTGTGGGTGTGCTTGTGTGCTGTATGCAGATCGGCGCGTCCACCAACAACCCAGCCGCGGGGGTCCCGCCCCGCGGGTGGCGATCAAGACGGCAAAGACCAGACAGCACACATTCCATCTGCTTCCTCCCGGGTCAGCCCTCCCTTACCCCAGCCACAGGTTTTCGACCTGTGGGTGGCGATCAAAGCGGCATTTTCCATCATTCCGCGAATCCGCCACCGACCGGTGGTGCCGCGCCCGCCGATGTAGAGAATGGTCGGACCGCTCCTTACGCCATCGGACGGACCGACGGACGGGAGCGCTTGTGTGAAGGAGAAACGATGCCTCAGACGGTGGCCTTGATCGTCCTCGTGGTGCTGCTGGTCGGAGCCGGCATGAGCGGCTTGGGGGAGCTGCTGAAGCGCCGCGATGACGAATGGTGCAGGCTGGGATACGCCTTTGTGCTCATGGGCGAGATCATCCTCGCCTTGCTGCTCATCGTCGTAGTGTTGGCGGCGGCCTGCGCGCTGCTCGCCCTGATCGGCAGCGTGGTGTGGACCGCTTCCACGGGAGGGATGTGATGCTGCTGCGGGCATTCGCTGTCTTCGTCCTCGCGGCCGCGATCCGCGGCGTCTGCGATGACGTGGCCGACACGTGGCGCGGTCGCGGCGGCCTGTGGATGTTCTGCGCCCTGGCCCCGCGCGCGGTGGGCGGCAGCGCGTACCTCGCGGGCGTCACGCTCGCGTGCGCGTGTCTGGCGCTGGCGATCCTCGCCGTCGTCGGTCGTGTCCTTTGCGCGACACTCGGGCACCTGCTCGGGTGACGGAGCGCGCCGGACCTCTCACGGGGTCCGGTTTTTTGCTACGCTCGCGCCGTGCCTTGGCCCTTCAGCCGTCCCTCCGGTCCCGCCCATGCCCTGCTTTTGGGTCTCCGGAAGACGGGACTCCGCGGCGCCAAGCTTCAGTTGCGCGGACCGCGGACCGCCTCGCGCCTGGTGCTTGGCATCGGGCAGGTGCATCCCGTGCTCAAGGGGAGGTTTGAGGGCTTCCAGGCCCGGCGCATCGCGGACACGCAAGCGTGGATCGCGCGCGCGTGCCTCTCGCTCGCAGCCGCGGGCGTCGACGCGTTTGGCGAGGAGGGCTTCTCGGCGGAGGGTGGGGGATTGGCCCGCATCCGCGAGGACATCCTCGTGCGCTGGAAGCCGCAACTACGATCGCCTTCCGACATCCGGGGCTTCCTGCGTGACGCGTCCCGTCGCTGGGTAAAGGGTCTACATCGCGGTGACCGCGACCTCGCTGCGGACGGGCACATGGCCTTGAACGCCCTGGCGGTGACGCAGGTGTTCGATCCTCGCGTGGCGGTGTTCCCCATCGAACAGCGTTCCGTGCACGG
>CAZYAK010000104.1:0-3471 GCA_964645935.1 uncultured Candidatus Peribacteria bacterium
AGCGCCTTTCTTTCCGCCGTTTCTTTGGCGCTCAAAGAAACGGCGAACCCTGGCGTGAACTCACGGGTGAAGAACAGACGAAAATCGAGCGCTTCTGGCACGCCCCGACATTACAACAACAGCACGGAAGCGTCCGTGCGGAGCGCTCCCGTGCTGAACATGGAATGCAGGTATTTACCGGACGAGCTGCAGGACGTCGTCCGTAGTCATGGAGGAGGTCACCGAGACACTCGGCATCCGCAGCAACTGGTCGCGGGAGAACTGCGTGTCCGGGACGCCGGCGAGCCCAAAGAGATATCCGCTGTCCTTGGCGCGGCCGAGCACTCGGTCATTGACGCCGCCCAGCGGGTACGCCACTGCGAACACCGTACGGTTCGTCATCTCCTCGAGGAGAGTGCGGCTCTCGGAGAGCTCCAAGCGCAGGCCCGCGCTCGTAAGGGTGCGCAGATCATCGCCAGTGTGGCCGCCGGATTGGATATCGAACCCGTTGGCTTGGAGAGTCAGCAGCTCCTTCTCGCTGATGCCGGTGATCCCAACGTGGCGTGTCTGGAGGAAGAACGTAGCGCGCGCTCCGAGGCTCTTGAGCTGCTGCGACACCTGGCGCACGGTCTCGGGGGTGGCGCCGGAGATCGCAACCACGACGCTCTTCGGCTGCAGGTTCTGCTGCTTCTGTTCCTGGAGCAGGAGGATGTCAAAGAAGTCGCGAAGTGTCACGAGCCGGGCGCCATCTTGTTTGAGGGCGACGACGTGCTTCTTAAGTGTCTCCACCATGTCCGGCTGGCTTACGTCATAATGCAGTACCGGCAAGCGGAACGTGTTCTGGCGCACAATGAATGTGGGGCGGAAGGCGGAGAGGAACTGCCGCGACACGAAGCCCTCCTTGCCATCCACCGACACGCGCGCCCAATCGGCATCCATGCCGATAGGCCGCACAAAGGCCTGGCCCGGGATCTCGCCGATCTTCTCGCTCTTGGAGTCTGCATTCTTGCGCACGTTCACGAACGCGTAATTCACGTAGAAAAGGTTTTCGTATGCCTTCTCCTCCTCGGCCACCCGCTCGGAGGTGGTTTCCTTGGCGATGTACTTGGCGGAAACAAAGCCCTCCTTGCCGTCGGGAAGGCGTACTTTGGCCCAGCCGGCATTTACGAATTCCATCAGCGAAATGGCGTTTCCGTTGCGCAGCACCGCTACAGACGGGGCCGTGGTGCTCGCGGAGGCGCGGACGTTGAGCGTGTCGTTCACTACCCGAAACGAGACCGATGAGCCTTCCGGCACGGAGCGGATGGCCTCGTAGGTAGCGAGGAGTGCTGGGTCCACCGGCGGGAACTGCACCGCCGCGCCGCTTTCCGTCACCGTCTCCAGCGGGGCGAGCGCGATGTCCTCGGAGCCCGTGCCTGTAGAGGGATCTGTGCCCATGAGGCTGTCGGCCGACGACGTTTGCTGGAACGCTGCCACATCGTCCGGGGTAAAGGTGGTGTCCTCCAGGGCCTGCTGGCTATTGGGTCCGCGGACGCCCGAGCATCCCGCAAACAGGATGCCGAAGCACGCGATGAGCAAAAAGCCCATGAGCGGCCCTGAGACGAGGCCAGAACGGCGCGCGACGGGCCGGGTGCGGGTGCGGGAACGGGGACGGGAAGATCGGTACATACCGGACTGGGGAAACGGGGAATTACATGCGCTCCGGAACCCGGAGCGTGAGGAGCTCGGCGCCGGTCTTGAGGACCGAAGCCGTAAGAGAAGTGAGCGAGAGACGGAGCGTGCGGGCAGGTTCATCGGCCTTCACGATGGGCAAGGCGTTGTAGAAGGCGTTGTAGTCCTGACAGAGCTGGTAGAGGAAGTTGGCCAGCTTGTGGGGCATATGCGTGCGGCGCGACTCCTCAAGGGCGTCGGGGAAGTGCAGGAGCGTGCGCAGCACCAGGCGCTCCGCGTCCTCGAAGGCTTTCACCTCCTTGGGCGGCTTCACGGTCTCGCCCGCCTCGGCCTTGCGCAGCACCGAGCGCGCGCGGGCGTAGGTGTACTGCAGGTAGGGCGCGCTGTTGCCCTCAAACGAGAGCATCTTGTCCCAGTCGAAGACGATGTCCATCTTGCGGTTCTGGCTGACGATCCCGTAGACCACGGCGCCCGTGCCCATCATCTCGGCGAGCTCGGAGGGATTGTCAGTCTGGATGGAATCGCCGCGGTCGGCGATGATCTTGGCCGCGCGCGAGACCGCCTCGTCCAGCACCTCTTGGAGCCGCAGGATGTTGCCTTTGCGCGTGCTCATGCTGCGATCCGCAAAGCGCATGCGGCCGATGACCACGTGCTCCAGTTTCGGCAGCTCCCAGCCCAGCATGGCGACCATCGCGAAGAGCTGCTGGAAGTACAGCGACTGCGCAACATCCACGACGTACAGGACGGACTGGGGGTGCCAGGTGTCGATGCGGTAGCGGATCGTGGCGAGGTCGCGTGTGTGGTAGATGGTGGCGCCGTCTCCCTTGAGGACGATGGCCGGGGGCATGCCTGTCTCCTCCGGGAACTGCGTGATGAGCGCGCCCTTCTCACCTTCCGTAAACACCTTCTTCTGCTTCCCCTCCTCCAAGATGGGCATCATTTTGTCTTCATAGAAGCTCTCGCCGTGCACGTGGTCAAAGGAGATGCGCAGGCGCTTGTATACCGCTTCCACCTCGCGCATGGTCGTGGCCACCACGACATCGCGGAAGTCGTGGAGCTTCTTGTCCCCCGCCTCAAGCTTGCGAAACGCGTCACGTCCGGCGTCTTCCAGGGATGCATCCTTCTCCGCTTCCTCGTGAAATTTGACGTAGAGCGCCAGAAAATCCGCGAGCGTGCACTCCTCCGCAGGCTTATCACCCCATTTCTCCACCGCGACGGAGAGCTTGCCGAACTGCGTGCCCCAGTCGCCCAGGTGATTGATGGCCACTGTGGGGAACCCCTCGTGGCGGTAGATGTTGCTAAGCGACTGCCCGATGACGGTGCTGAGAATGTGGTGGATGCCCAAGGGCTTGGCGATATTGGGCTGTGAGTACTCCACGATGACGGGTCGCTCTTTGGCACGGGTCTTCTGCGGCTTCACCGTCTTTCCGGCGTCGCCCAGTGCCTTGAGGAGGGCCACCGGGGTGAGGTGCAGGTTTACGTACCCAGCACCCGCCATCTCGGCTCTCGCCACGTCCGGATGCTCCCCGAGTCCTTTCGCCAAGACCTCCGCCAGAATGTGGGGCGGTTTGCCCACTTGCTTGCTGAGCTGGAGCGCAATATTCGTGGCGAAATCGCCGTGCGACAGCTCTTTGGGAATGGTCCACTGGACATCGGCGCCTGGCACGGAGAACTCCTTGTTGAGGATGTCTCGGGCCAGCGATGTCAGGGTCGTGACCATGGTGCAAAATAGGGCCGCTGAACAACAATCCTGTTCGGCGGATGTCGCGAACACTACCACGCGATGAAGGGTGCACCACCTGAAACAAAAAATTGCTCTTG
>CAZYAK010000105.1:0-3432 GCA_964645935.1 uncultured Candidatus Peribacteria bacterium
GGACGGAATGCCTGCGTGGGGCTGGGTGCGGTGCCTAAAAAGATTCCTTGCCTCTCATTTTGGCATTTTGTGACACATGTTGACGCCCTGTGACGGATTGCCCGTCACGCTCCAGCCCCTCAACCACGGGCCTTCCAGCTTGCTGTGACGGAGTGACTGAAGTTCTAAGCCTTACCTCCTTACTGCTTAGTAAAGGAAAAGCGGCTTGCGGCAGCAGCAGCCAGCAGCAAGCACCGTCGATCCGTCACAGCGCGCTGGAACGCCCATGGCACTAGGGCTAGAGCGTGACGGAGTGACTTTAATGTGGCGTCACACCCGCCACACAAGCCGAAAATCCGACATCAGCCTCATCGGGCCATGTCGAGCGGGCTCAGGCCCGCTTCACGGGCTGGCTAATCTTCCAGCCTTTCCAATGGCGGGTGTCTGCTTTGAGCACGCGCTCTGCCCCGATGACCTCATCGCTGGCCAGTCGGCTCAGCATGCGATTGCAGGGGTTGTGGGCGAATAGTTTCTTTGCCATCGTCGCGACCGAGCATGTCGCACCTCCCTCGCCTGTCAATAGCTGCTGGAGCGTCTCGGCCCTTTCGTGCCACACCATGCCTCGCACGGGTGACTCATCATCCACGTTGCTCGGCAGCTCCCAGAGCTTGCGGGAGCGGCTCAAGAAATCATCGCCCCATTCGCCTCCGCTAAACTCCGCCATGTCGATGAGGTTGAGCAGTTGCGCCGCAGGCGTGTCATCAAACAGCTCGCCCTTGATCACGGGGTGATGGAACTCCCGAAACCCGAAGCGCGTGGCGCTGCGTCCATCGGGATACGTCGTCAGCTCCGCAGGCACCTGCCACTCGTTGAGCAACCAGTGCGCATACGCGGGCACCTCGGCCGCGATGGTCTCCCGGAACGTGCGCTGCTCAGCAATACTGTCGCCCTGGAGCAGTGGCAGTGGTGCCGCCGCACAGTGCAAAATCAACACCTTGTCGCCGAAGTCCGCCGTCACGAGGGGCAGCGACCGCAGCTTGTCCGGGTCGTCATTGATCGAGATCGTCAGCCGCCAGTAAGGGAACACCGTCCACGGCTCTGTGCGCATCAGCCTCATGCGTTGCGCGCTGTTCGCCACCACCTGCTTGATGCGCTCTGCCAGGGCGTTCCTGTCCACGGTCTTCTGCGAGGGCAACGGCACCTCGCCAAGCAACAGGTGCTCTGCCGCGAACACGTCCCCATTGAACTCGTCCCCATCGAACAGGAACTTGGTGGGGTTGGCATAACGCCCGCCCAGCAACGGTGTGATGAGATTCTCCTGCAGCCGGTTCTTCCCGCAACCCGCTGGTCCGGTGAGAATCATTGCGTGCCCCGCGCGCCAGTGCCCTGGCTGGCCCTGCATGAGCGCTTCCAGCGCCACTTTGCACCAGCTATGAAACCACGGCGTCTGGTCCACATCGCCACGCGATGCGAGATTGAGCCGGCCATCGATGAGCAGTTTTATGTTCGGCCAGTCCCCGGCCTCGGGCTCCACAATCTTCGGCTTCGTCTTCACGAGCACCTTCTCCCCCGTCGTTAGCTCGTGAATCCCCGCGCTGTAGCCAGGCAGCGCGGCGAAGACTTCATCGAGACACCGATTCCGCCGCACCCAAAGAAACACGCGCTTCACCTCACTCAGCATCTCGCTTTCCCTAGCCTTGATGGCCACCATGCGCCCAGGCAGCGCACGCATGGCGTCAATGGTCGCCTGCTGAGGCCACACCGACCAGCGAGCATCCTCCCCCTGCATGACGAACGTCTCCCCGGCTCCACTCTTCCAATAGAGCCTCAGCTCCTCCGCGATGGCCGCTTCATCAAAACCCACCGGCGGCACGGCATCGCCCGCCTCATGCTTCGCGGGCTCGCCCTCGACTTTGCGCACCTTCCCCCGCCGAGGATTCGGCTCTGTGGATTTTTTCGCCATGGTTGTCGCACCTCAGAAATCCCACACCCGGAATGCCTCCCGTATCTCCGGCATCGTCTGCACCTCGGGCGCGCAGCGCGCCAGATCGTTCAAGTCCTTCACCGGCTCACCATCGGCCCGCGTCAGTCCGTAGAGTGAAAACGTCTCCACCGCCGCGCCCGCGCCCACGAGCTGGGCCTGCCAGCGTGCTGCCGCCTCCACCCCTGGAGCACTGCCGTCCTCGCGCACGGTGTCCGCATCCATCATGATCCGCACCCGTTTTCCTGCGAAGGCGGGCAGTGCCTCCGGCCTCATGCGATTCCCAGCCCCCAGCATGCACACCACGGCCACCTTATCGACCATGCGCCACTGCATCAGGAAATGATAGGCCGCGATCATGTCCGGGCCTCCCTCCACCATCAACACGGCCGCACGGCCTGCCATGGTATCCGCTCCCAGGGGCCAGTTTTTGCCCGCCGTGGACCATGCTTTGATGCCTCCCCCGTCGAGCTTGGGATATTTCTCATTATCGAGCCGCCGATACTCCGCGACGTTGCGCGTGTTGTCCGTCGCGACCCAGCTCGGCCAGGCTCCGGAGCTGCGCGGCTCCCAGCCGTGGTGCCCCTGATATTGCGGCCACAAGCAGGCTCCGATGCGTTTGGCCTCGAATGCCGCATAACGCACCGCGTCCACGCTCAGGCCCCGAACCTGGGCGAGCTGCTCGCATTCCTCCCGCGTCAGGTGCCTCAGTGGCGGAAGTGACGGCTTGGCGGAATCGTTCGACACAAGCCGCTCCGCAGAACGCGCCGGGGCCGCACCCCGTGCAGGCCGCTCATAGACCACGCCACTGCAGGCGATGCCCGCCAGCCCGGCGAGCTGCTCCAGTGCAGCGCGATAGTCCACCCCCCGCCGCTCCTGCCAGTAGGCGAAAATATCGCCATCCCAGCCGCAGCCGAAACAGTGGCCCCGGTCTGCCGCCTTCCCTCCGACCACGAAGGACGGACTGCCGTCCTCATGGAAGGGACAAACGCACGTGTGCCGCGTCGGCCCCGCCTTCCGGAGCTGCATGCCGTCATGCTCCATGACCTCTGCCAGGGGCAGGGCATGGCGGACACGTTCCCGCAGCTCGGCGGCATCCAGGTTGTTCATAGGCTTGAGTCCCCGCCTTCTTCAGCCGTCCTGTCCCAATAACACGAGCTCCTCTTCCGTCTGCTTCTCTCGCATCCTCCGCTCTGCGGCCACCGCGGGCTCCAGGCACAGCGGCACATCCGCTCCCATGGCCGAGGCCAGCACCTTCTGTTTGAGCCATTCGCCTGCCGTCAGGTCGAACAGCCGGCCCTTCAGCTCCATGGCCTCATGGACCACATCCGGCACTGTCAGTGTGATTTGCTTGCTCATGATCGTCAGTCTCTCAAGGGTTGGGGTTTACTCCGAGCGTTTGCCTTTGGTCTTCGCCTTCTTCGCGGCCTTCGCCGCTTTCGGCTTCTTGACCGCCTTCGGCTTTTTCAATG
>CAZYAK010000106.1:0-3424 GCA_964645935.1 uncultured Candidatus Peribacteria bacterium
GCACGTCGGCTTCACCCTTGCTGAAGCGGATGGAGAGCGGCCCCGCGATACCGACCGGGAGCGGCACGTGCCCGATCATCTGCTCGCAGTTGCGCTCGTCAGCGGCACCGACGCGTCCAGGCACGGCAGCGACCGCGGAGAGGTCCGTTCCGGTGGAAGCCTCGACGCGCTGTCGACGGATGTCACAGCGGGCTTCCGGAGACAGGCCGTCGGGCAGCGCACGTAAATCCATCGAGAGAATCATCAAGCATCAAGCGACAAATCACAAACACGTGTTTACTGCTTGGAATTTGGTGTTTGGTCATTCCCTCCTATACTGGCCCTCCATGGCTCGAACCGTCACTGCGTCGGCCCCCGGCAAGCTCATGCTCCTCGGCGAGCATGCCGTCGTGTACGGCCAGCCGTGCCTCGTCACGGCCGTGGGGCAGCGCATGAAGGCCATCGTCTCGGAGACGTCCGAGCGCGTGCTGGAGCTGGAGGCGCCAGAGGTGAACGTGGCGGGTTACCGCAAATCGCTCGATGCGCTCGGGATGGGTGAGATCCCCAAGGGAGCGGCGTTCGTGGAGGTGGCGATCCGGAATCTCGTCGCGGCCCACCCGCTGACGGGAGGCGTGCGCGTGGAGACCGTGTCGGAGTTCTCGTCCCAATTTGGGTTTGGTTCGTCGTCTGCTTCGACCGTGTGCGTGCTTCGGGCACTCTCGGAGCTGCTGGCGCTGGCGCTTCCCCCGCGCGAAATCTTCCAGCTCGCGTACAAGACGGTGCTCGATGTGCAGAAGAAGGGCTCGGGGTTCGATGTCGCTGCGGCGGTGTTTGGTGGGACGCTGCGCTACCAAAACGGCGGGGAAGTGCTGGAACCCGTCGAGCTGCCGGACCTGCCGCTGGTCGTCGGCTACAGCGGCATCAAGGCCGACACCGTCACGCTCATCGACAAGGTGAAGGCGCTTGCTGAACGCGAGCCGACCCTGGTGCAGGAGACGTACCGCACCATGGGCGAGCTGGTGGGATCGGCGCACGCGGCGATGATCAAGCGCGACTGGAAAACGGTCGGCGAGCTGATGAACCTCAACCAGGATCTCCTGTCGGGCCTGGGCGTCAGCGGCCCGGAGTTGGATGCGATGATCGCTGCGGCGCGCAGAGCAGGAGCGTACGGCGCCAAGCTCTCGGGCGCCGGAGGAGGGGACTGCATGATCGCCGTCGTCCCGCCGGAAGCCCGCGAGCGCGTCTCCGCGGCCATCCAGGACGCGGGCGGCACGCCGTTAGATGTCCCCGTGCACGCGGAAGGCGTGCGTCTCGAGTGATTCCCCACCTCCCGCCATGGACCAGATGAAGGCCACCGCTGAAGCCGGATCCAACCTCGCTCCTGTGAAGTACATGGGGAAGAGGAAGCCTTTGGGCTCCGAGGACGAGAACCTCGCGGAGAATGACAACCTCTCCGTGACGCTGGACGCCATGACCAGCACCACCACTGTGCAGTTCTCGGATCAGTACCCCGAGGACATCGTCATCATTAACGGCGAGCAGGAGCCCGGCGAGTACGGCAAGGTCCCCGCGCACCTGGACCGCATCCGCGCCAAGGCCGGTATCGCACTGCGCGCCAAGGTGGTCAGCCAGAACAACTTCCCCACGGGCACGGGCCTCTCGTCGTCGGCCTCGGGCTTCGCTGCCCTTACGGTGGCCGCTGCCGCAGCCGCAGGACTCGCCCTCTCCGAGAGGGAGCTCTCGATTCTGGCCCGCCGCGGGTCGGGCTCCGCCAGCCGCTCCGTCCCCGGCGGGTTCGTGCGGTGGAGGGCGGGCGAGACGTCGGCGGAGTCCTACGCCGAGACGGTGTTCCCGGCCGATCACTGGGCCATCGCCGACGTCGTGGCCGTGGTGAGCACGGCGCGCAAGGAGCTCTCCACCACCATGACGCATGCCAAAGTCACCGAGACGCCCTATTACGCCGCCCGCATGCAGAGCGTTGCCGGCAAGGCCGACCGGTGCCAGGCGCTGATCGGCGAGCGCGACTTCCAGGGCTTCGGAGAGCTGATGGAACGTGAGGCGCTGGAGCTGCACGCTGTCTTCCTGGCTGCGGGCATCCTGCACCTGCACGGGCCCGCGGTGGACCTGATGCGCCAGGTGCCGCGCTGGCGTCAGGAGGGGCTTGGGGTCTACTACTCCGTGAACACCGGCCAGGACGTGCACCTCATCTGCATGCAGAAGGACACGGATGCCGTGCAAGAGCGGCTCGCTTCCGTCGGGGTCGAACGGACCATCGTCAACAAACCCGGCCGCGGGGCGCGGCTCGTGGACACGCACCTGTTTTAATCAGAGTGGCATCGTCTTGTAGCCCTTCAGTGCCTCGTCCAACTTCCACGGCGCCGGATGTATGGCTAGCACCATCCCGCCGCCGCCCGTGCGGGCACCTGCGCCGATGACCTTGGCCGCGCCGCCCGCTTTCTGGATGGCCGCGACGAGCTCTGCGGTCTTTGGCGGCACCACCCCCAGTGCCAGCTGTGCAGCGTGGTGGTCGGGGAAGACCATGATGGCGGGCTCGTCCTCCAGCAAGCGGTCCGTGCACCGGCCAATGGCTTCCAAGGCATCCTGCACCACACGCTCGTCCTTGCGCTTGGTGAGCCACGCCACCAGCTCCGGTGTGCTCTGGTCCGGCGAGCCGGTGTCCACGAGGACCGGGTGGGGGAGGGGGATCGGAATGGGGAAATCCACCGGCTCCTCGCCTTTACGGAAGATCACCGGCCCTGCGCGCCAGATCACCGCAAAATCCATGCCGCTCTGGCCCGGGTTCATGACGTCCTCCACGTGACGGGCGACGCCCTCACAGTCCTTGCCGAGCAACGCCCGACACACCGCCACCACGAGCGCAGTGGAGGAGCCCATGCCTTTGCCCAGCGGCAGCGCATTCTTGATCCACAGCCGCCCCCGGAACGCGTCCCCGCGGGATTCCGCACAGCCCTGGATGATGCCGCCCAGGTACCGTTTCCAGGATGCATCGGCCGCGTGCCAATCCACCTGTAGCCCGTCGAGCGTCTTGTCTTCCTCGAAGATTGCTTCCAGCTCTGCGGAGGAGGGGATCGCCAGCCCGCGCTTGCCGGCCAGTCCCATGGCGTACTCGCCGGAGAGGATGATCTTGCCGGGGGCGAGGGAGTGGACGGGGGTGATGGGGCAAGCCTAGCAGGAACGGATCCCGCGATCTCCGTTCACGTGGCTGGTTGTTCTGACACAGCCGCAATCAAACACACACATACGCCCAGCCGCACTGGTCCCGCGGTGCGAACTGGCGAGGGAAGCGGCTGCTATGCTCGCCACCCGCGGGGCGGGACCTCCGCGGCTGGGTTGGGGAATGGACGGAGCGCGGGGCCGTTTTGGATGGTGGCGATACGCGCACGCAAGACGCACCGGCGTAGCGTCGCCATACCGATCCACGTCT
>CAZYAK010000107.1:0-3396 GCA_964645935.1 uncultured Candidatus Peribacteria bacterium
ATGGTGATGCAGCCCCGCGAGGGCGGGTTCGTCGTACCTGCCGGCGGCACGCACATCCAACAGAAAGGATCCAACATCACGGCCGAACGCCTGCGCTTCGACTTCAACCATCCCGATAAAATGACGCCCGAGCAGGTACGAGAGGTGGAGCGCCTGGTGAACGAGGAGATCCAAAAGAATCTCCCCGTCGCCTACCACCTGACTACTGTCGAGGGAGCCAAGACCGAAGGCGCCATCGGCGTTTTCGATGACCGCTACGGATCCGAGGTAAAGGTCTACACCGTGGGCGACGGCGGCTTCAGCAAGGAGATCTGCGGCGGCCCGCACGTGGCACGCACCGGGATGATCGGCTCGTTTACGATCCAGAAGGAGGAGAGCTCCAGCGCGGGCGTGCGCCGCATAAAAGCCGTCGTTAGCGGCGGTCCCGCAGAGATCGAGACGGCGGGGCAGGCGTGAGCAGTGCTAGGAGATCGTTCACGTCACAGACGGAAACGTGTCACCCTCAGCCCAACGACGATGCCCTGGGCCGACCGGCGGGAGGCCGGTAGCATATCAGCCGTGATCCGCACCCGCGCGCTCCTCGCCGCTGTCGCCTTCTCCTGCATCCTCGCGCCTGCGAGTGCCTCGGCGGTGCAGGAGACGTTGTGGGATTTTACGGGCGGCACGGTCCCGGGCGATTGGCAGGCGATTGGCCTGCAATTGGTGCAACCCACGGCGGAGGGACTGCGGGTACGTTCCGCCACGGAGGGCCAGCTGCTACACCTCAATGACGCCGCGCATCCGGGCGACGCGATCTCCATCCGTGTGGGAAGTGCTCGTGACTTCGACGCGCGTGTGCTCTGGCGTCCGCGTGACGGCGCGGAGGGCGACCTCATCCAGCTGCCGGTGTTCTTCCCGGCCGGCGTGCACACCGTACGCGTGAATGTGCTGGAATACGACGTCTGGGACCCGATGACTCCGCAGATCGGCCTCTGGCTCCCGGCTGGGAGCGACCTCGTTATCCATAGCGTCGCGCTGCACCGATGGTCTGTGGCAGAGAAGGTGGTGGAGATGTGGAAGTCATTCTGGAAGTTCGACGGGATGCAGCCCTACACCATCAACTTCATATGGGGCCCCATGCTCCAGCGCACGCCCATCGGTACGGAGAACCTCTGGGAGGAGGATCCCCCGCCGCACGGATGGTCGGTTGGGCGCTTTCTGGTGCCGATTCTGGCAATCGCAGGCTTCGCCATCCTGGCGCACTGGGCACTCCGCCGCGACCGGCGCAACGCGCGCTTTCTGGGCGCACCCGCGCACGCCGCTGCATTCGCGCTAGTAGCCGCGGTGCTGTGGATCGGGTTCGACGTGCGCATGGGACTCGAAACCCTCAACTACGCGCGCGAGGACTGGATAACGTGGATCTCCCGTGCTCCGGGCAACCGCACCTTCCGCCGGGTGTGGGACCTGGACGACGTAATGTCCCAGGCACTGCCGGAACTGAGGGGCGTGAAACGCTTCGCGTTCGTCTCACCGCCCGGGCTGCCAGTGGCGGCGCGCATCCGCTACGCCACATATCCCAGCCTCCCCGCCATAGGCGGGGACGATCGCACGGGAATCGACACCTGGGTGGTGTACCGCCGCCCAGACATCCTCTCGCCGTCGGGGAACGCGATCCTCCTGGAGGGTGTGACGCACTCCGGCACGGTGCTCAAACGGCTCGGCACCGGATCCTTCCTCTTCCGCTCCCGCTGACGCCATGGCCTACGCGTGGATCCTCATTGGCTTGCTCCCTTCCACCGCCGCGGGGTGGCTGCTGCTGCGCCTGCTCGAGGGACGAAAGGCCGTGCTGACGGCATTGGAGCGCGGAGCAGCGGGCACGGTGCTCGGCATCACTCTGGCGCAGTTGATGACCTTTGTCTTGCACGCGACACTTAGCTTGCCACTGACGCGGACGGGCTTTGTAGTGGCTCAGGCGGTGCTCATTGCGCCGCTTGCCCTGCTGACGCTGCGCATGCCGCGCGAGCGCGCGGAGCGCACGCACGTGGCGCCATCACCCCCGATGGCAACACGCTGGAAGATCGTCTTCGGAATTCTCGGCGCGTGGACCGCGATCAAGGTGCTGGCGCTCTCGCTCACGCTCATCAGCACACCCGCATACTTCGACGACACCTTCGACAACTGGAACTACCGCGCCAAGATCTTCCTCGAGACACAGCGCCTGGAGCTGATTCTCCCGCCCGACACCGAGCCCGGCGGCATCAGTTCGTACCCGCCCACGGTGCCACTGGTAAAGACGTGGCTCACATCGCTCTCTGGCGGATGGGACGAGGGTATAGCCGACGGGGTGCACGTGGTCTGGTTCCTCGCCGCCCTCGCGCTCACGTACGCGGCGGTACGCCGGCGTGCCTCCCGAGCATGGGCCTGGACCGCGACCTACGGGCTCGCGTCGCTACCGCTCTTCCTCATTCATGGGACCAGTGCGTACGCGGAGGTATTTGTTGCCGCACACCTCCTGGTCGCGGTGACGCCGCTCCTCGCTGCCGCGTCGGCGCGGGATTCGCAGGAGGCACGGTCTCTCCTGCGCGTGAGCGCGGTGGCCGCGGGTGTGCTGCCGTTCCTCAAGAACGAGGGCTTGCTGCTCTACGGCCCCGCTCTCGCGGTCGTGGCCGGGCTCACGGTATGGATGCTCCTCAGGCACGGCGTCCTCTCGCGCAAGCACGGGTGGGAAGCAGCAGCGTGGTTCGCAGGGTCGTTTGTGCTGCTCGGCGGACCGTGGATCGCCTACAAGGCCGTGAATGGACTGGTCTTCGGCAACGCGCACGCGCTGGGCGCCTTCAACCTGGGCTGGCAGGAGAACGTCTTTACGTCCATCATCATCAACTCCTTCCTGGAGGGCAACTGGCTCCTCCTTTTTCCGCTGCTCATCGCACTCCTTGCGATCCGCTGGAAAACGGCCCTTCGCACCACGCTCGCCATTCCCGTGACGTTCTTCTTGCTCAGCTACGGCGTGCAACTGTTCCTCTACCACTTCACCAGCCTCGCCTCCGAAGCGCGGCAACAGACCGGCTACAGCCGAGGGGTGGTGCAGCTGCTACCCATTATGGTAATCGTGGGCACGTTGCTACTGCGGGCGCTGCTGCAAGGGAGGGATGGGAGGAAGGAGGAGTGATGATCGGCCATCCTGACAGTTGCTTTGACGTTCACACGGCCGGCCTCATCAAGGGCTTCCCATTTCTTTGTGGCGTACACGCGGTTCACGGAAGGGAACCTTACAGCCAGGCATCGCTCCTAGGAGCTGTCACCGTTCGGTGCCGATCCGCAGATCGGCGCTTTACCTTCCGTGGACCATCCTTTCCCTTAGAGGAGTCTTCTCCGCCAGGGTTCGCCGTTTCTTTGAGCGCCAAAGAAACGGCGGAA
>CAZYAK010000108.1:0-3331 GCA_964645935.1 uncultured Candidatus Peribacteria bacterium
TGAGGCTCACGCCTTGGGTTGCTCGCCGCGGGCGATGGCGCTCTGGCGCTGGCGGTCGGCTTCGTCGTCGCGGGCGTAGGTGTACGTCACGATGTCGGGCTCCTTGCCGGGAGTGAAGGACACCACGTACCCGTGCTGCCTGTTGTATTCCTCGCGCTGGCGGTCCAGCTCCTCCTGATGGGAGGGGTACTCCATCGTGCCCGTCTGGATGTCCGCGATGCCCTCGCGGCGCAGGATCGCGAAGATCGTTTCCACCGTCTCGCGCCACATCCCGGCGGGGAGATGCAGCTCGCCGAGGGTGTACTCGGCGCCTGTTCCGGGCTCGTGGCGCAGGGCGGCCTGCCGCGTGAAACCCGCCCGATCGATGGTGAAGTACCGGTTCAGCTTCGCGATCACGGCGCTCACGTGGGCGTCGATGCGGACGGACTCATGGAAGCGGTACGCGTTCACTACGCCGCCGCGCTCCACGGTGACGGGCCGCTTGGGAACTTCAGGGGTCTCAGGCATGGGGAGAGAATACCATAGTATGCAATATTGTCCATGACCTTGAGGGGCCTCGTACTTGCCCTTTCCGCAGCCCGCTCCAGGGATTAGGCTTTTGCGGCATGCTGGAGAAAGCGTACGACCCCGGCTCCACGGAAGACCGCATCTACAAGATGTGGGAGGATTCCGGCGCCTTTACCGCAAATGCGGCGAGCGCCAAGCCCGCCTTTACCATCAGCATGCCTCCGCCCAATGCCACGGGGCAGCTGCACCTGGGCCACGCCGTCATGCTGGCACTGGAAGATATCTTCATCCGCTTCGCGCGGATGCAAGGCAAGGAGGCGCTGTGGGTCCCCGGTACGGACCACGCCGCCATCGCCACAGAGAGCGTCGTCATCAAGAAGCTGCAGAAGGAGCGGAAGATGAAGGACCCCCGCGCCATGCTCGGGCGCGAGGAGCTGCTCCGGGAGATCGCCGCGTTCGTGGAGGACAGCCGCGGCACCATTCGCGGGCAGGTCCGGAAGATGGGCAGCTCGTGCGACTGGACCCGCGAGCGCTATACCTTAGATCCCACACTCAATCGCTGTGTGAACGAGGTATTCACCGCCATGTACCGGGATGGCTTAGTGTACCGCGGTCACCGCATCGTGAACTGGGATCCCAAGCTCCAGACCACGGTGTCGGACGACGAGATCGAGTACGCGGAGCGCAAGGAGGCCTTCTTCACGTTCCAGTACGGCCCGTTCCAGATCTCCACCAGCCGCCCCGAGACCAAGTTCGGCGACAAGCACGTGGTCATGCACCCGGACGATGAGCGCTACGCCCGGTACAAGCACGGCGACACGTTCGAGGCCGAGTGGATCAACGGCCCCGTCACCGCCACGGTCATCAAGGACAAGGCCGTGGATCCGGCGTTCGGCACGGGCGTGATGACCATCACCCCCTGGCACGACGCCGTAGATTTTGACATCGCGGAGCGCCAGAAGCTGGAGAAGACGCAGGTGATTGGCTTCGACGGGAAACTGCTGCCCATTGCGGAGGAGTTTTCGGGGATGCCCATCGAGGAGGCGCGTCCGCTCATTGTGGAGAAGCTCAAATCCAAGGGTCTGCTCGTCTCCACGAAGGAGGACTACGTGCACAACGTCGCGCTCTCCCAGCGTGGCAAGGGCGTCATCGAGCCGCAGATCAAGGAACAGTGGTTCATCGACGTCAACAAGCGCGTGGTGGATTGGAAGCGCCGCAAGCTCTCCCTCAAGGAGATCTTGCAGGAGGTGGTGAGTACCCGGCAGGTGAAGATCGTCCCGGAGCACTTTGAGAAGACGTACTTCGCCTGGATCGACAATCTGCGCGACTGGTGCATCTCCCGTCAGATCTGGTGGGGCCACCGTGTGCCGGTTTGGTACAAGCGGTCCGCCGGGTCCGTGGATACCCACGTGGGCGCGTTCCCCCCGAAGGGTGAGGGGTGGGAGCAGGATGGCGACACACTGGATACGTGGTTTTCCTCCGCCATGTGGACGTGGAGCACGCTCGTGGATCCGGAGCTCGCCGCGGATCCGTCCGTGACGCTCCCGGAGCTCCTACTGCAAAGCGCCGACTTCCGGAAGTTCCACCCCACCTCCGTGATGGAGACGGGCTACGACATCCTGTTTTTCTGGGTGGCGCGCATGATCCTCATGACCACGTACGTGACGGGCTCCATCGCGGAGCTGGACCACGGCCAGGTGCCATTCGATACCGTCTACCTCCACGGCCTCATCCGCACACGCGATGGTCGCAAGATGAGCAAATCGGACCCCGAGACCATGATCGACCCGCTCGACATGATCGGGAAGTACGGCGCCGACGCGCTGCGTCTCTCCATGATTGTGGGCCAGAGCCCGGGCAACGACTCCCGTCTCTACGAGGAAAAGATCGCGGGCTACCGCAACTTCGTGAACAAGCTCTGGAACGCCTCCCGCTTCATTCTGCTCCAGTGCGAGCAAGCGGGGGAGAAGCCTGATACCGTCACGCGCTACGAAGCGCGCACGGTGGCGGATAAGGCATTGGTGCACGCTCTCGGAGAGCTCACACAAGACGTCACCAAGGGCCTGACCGAGTACCGCCTCAGCGAGACGGGGGACCGGCTCTATGCCTTCGTATGGGATTACTTTTGCGACTGGTACCTGGAGCTCTCCAAGGGAGAGGCCAACATCGGGCTCCTCGTGCATGCGCTGAGGACCATTCTCACACTGCTCCACCCGTACTGCCCCTTTGTGACTGAGGAGCTGTGGAGCCAGGTGAAGCCGCAGGGCGGCGGCATGCTCCTCAAGGAGTCGTGGCCGGAGGCCCAGGCTTTCACGCCGAACGCCGACGCCTTCCGCGCGTTGCAGCTGACCATCGACGTCATCACCGCGGTCCGGCGCCTGCGCACCGAACACTCCGTCGAGCCCAAAAAGGAGGTGAGCGTGATCCTCATGAGCCCGGAGTACGGCCCGCTCCTGGAATCCCAGGAGTCGCGTATCCGGCAGCTGGCGAAGATTGGCAGCCTCACCATCGAGACCCAGGCTGGAGGTGTGCGCAACGACGTTGCGAGCGCTTTCCTTGCAGGCGTGGAGGTGCACCTGTCCCTTGAAGGACTTGTGGATCTTGGTAAGGAGAAGGAGAATCTGGAGAAGGAGCAGGCGCAACTCCAGAAGTACCTCTCGGGCATCCAGGGCAAGCTCAAGAACGCGTCCTTCGTGGATAACGCTCCGCCCGCGGTGGTGGAGGGGGAGAAGAAGAAAGCGAGTGAAACTGAGGAGAAACTGTCGAAGATCCTTGAGAGGTTGAAAGCGCTGAAGTGAGGTTTGGTCACGAACCCGGTTCCCAA
>CAZYAK010000109.1:0-3331 GCA_964645935.1 uncultured Candidatus Peribacteria bacterium
CAACAAGCCACGCGCGCGACGCGCGTGAGCTTGCTGCTGGGAGCCGAGGAGGTTTCTTCGATCCTCTGACCTGCCCTTGCCGAGCTCGCTGGGCCAAGGGCGATCAAAGCGGTGCGCTTCTGGATGTGAAGAACAACAAAAAAAAGACCCCCATTCGGAGGTCGTCTTACGATCGAAAAGAGATTACTTCTTCTTCACCTGAGTGAAGTCCAGCTCCACCGGCGTCTCGCGGTCGAAGATGAGCACAGCCACATTGACCTTGCCCTTGTTGACGTCGACGCTCTGGATGCCGCCCTCGTAGTTCTTGAACGGACCATCCACGATGATGACGAGGTCACCCACCTGGAAGTCGCTCTTGAACTTGGCCTGCTGCTCGCCGATCCTGCGCTCGATGACACCGAACTCCTCGGGCGTGACGGGGACCGGGATGTTTCCGGAGCCCACGAAGCCCGTGACGTTGGGGGTGTTGCGGACCACGTACCACGATTCATCGGTGACGGTCATGTCCACGAGCACGTAGCCCGGAAAGAGCTTGCGCTCCTCCTCGACCGGCTCGCCCTTCTTGAAGACGAGCTGTTTCTCCTTGGGCACCTGCACCGAGAAGATGTAGTCCTGCATGCCCAGCGACTCGCAGCGCTGTTCGAGGGCCTGCTTCACCGAGTCTTCGTACCCGGAGTACGTGTGGAGGACGTACCAGTTCCGTCCGGCGCGGGGGTCCTGCTTTGCCATGGGATCAGAGGGCGGAGGAAAGAAGCGCGTAGAGCACCGAGCTGAACGCGAAGTCGATGAGTCCGAAGACGAGCGCGCTCGCCACGGTGAACACGAGTACGATGCCGGAGAGGCGCACTGCCTGCTGGCGTGTGGGCCATGTGACGAGCTCAAGCTCCCGCACAGAATCCCGGAAGTACGTGGCGATAGAAGTCATGCGGATCGTGGGAAATCCCTTTGAAAAAAGCCCTTGCGGGGCTCCCTTATGCTACCGGTTTTCAGACCAAATACAAGCCATTCTCCCTTCTCCCGGGACGTCTTTTATGGCCGCGCTCAGGCCCAGTGTGTTTAAAATCCGTACGACGGGGGCTCTAGGGCGTGGATCTTGGTGAGCGGCAGGGCGATGAACCACACACGGCCCTTGATGTCGGCCCGCGCGACGTAGGGCTCAGCGTCCGAATTCTCGTCCATGAAGCTACGGGAGTCCAGACTGCCCTGGCGGTTGTCGCCCAGCAGAAAGTACGCGGCTTCTGGCACCGAGTAGCTGACAGGGGAGGTATCGCCGCTGTTGGGCGGATGGCGGAAGGTATGGCCGGTGTTGCGGCTGCTGAGGTACTCACTCTCCGCGAGTTTGCGCAATTCCTTCTCGCCGGACTTGCGCAGGTAGACGTTACCGTCGCGGATGATGACCTCGTCGCCGGGGAGGCCGATAACGCGCTTCACGTAGTACTTGTCGGGATCAGTGGGCGGACGGAACACCACCACGTCACCGCGCTGCGGCGTGCCCACGAGGTAGGCAAACTTGTTGATGATGATGTACTCCTTGTCCGCGAGCGTATCCACCATAGAATTTCCCTCCACTTGGAACGGCGAGACGAGGAACGTGCGCACACCGGCCACAATGGCAACGATCACCACGATGTTGAACAACACGTCCAACAGGTGGTACCAGAATCCGTGCCGCCGTTTCGGGGCCTTCTCGTTCATCCGAGACATTCTACCGATGCGGCGGGCCGGCTGTACAGCATCCCGAGGCGAAATGGGCAGATGTTCGGATACGCCGTCGTGGAGGCCCCCAGGGACGTGTACACTAGCCTCGTGCTTGAGACGCGCCTCTTCTCCGGCCATCTGGAGGACGACGAGACGGTATCGGTGGTCGTCCACCGTCACTGGATCATGGGTGTGAGGGCCCTGGCGCCGCCCACCATCTCACTGCTGCTGGCGCTCGTATTCCTGTCTTCCGCGCGCCTTCCTGCAGTGCTCTACACCGTGCTCACGTGGGCGCTCGCCTCCTTGGTATGGTGGGCGCGCAGCTTCTTTGATTACTACCTGGACGCCTGGCTCATCACCAACATGGGCGTCATCGACCTGGAGTGGCATGGCGTGTTCCACCGCCAGTCCTCGCGCGTGCTCTACAGCGACATCGAGGGTGTGAGTTACGAGGTGAAGGGCGTGGCCGGCACGCTCCTGCGCTACGGCGACATCTCGGTGGAAAAGATCTCCACCGGCACCGCCATCTCCCTTACCCGCGTGCCCCACCCGCGTCGCGTGGAGGCGGTGATCCTCAAGAATAAAGAAGCCTACCTCCATAAGAAGAACATGAAGGACGCGTCGCACGTACAGACGCTCCTGGCCACGCTCGTGGCGGAGCAGATCCAGCTCAAGGGCCTCCCGCAGGCTAAGACTGTGGAAGCGCCCGTCGCCGTACAGGAGGCGCTTTCCAAGGGCAAAAAGAAGGGGTTCAGTTCGTCCAAACTCGGTTCCCGCTCTCAATAACCCATGGAGATCTTTGCACTTATTGTGGGCCTGCTGATCGCCGGGTTCATCGTGTGGTTCAGCCTGAAGCGCCGCTGCAAGTTGGGCATCGCCGCTAAAACGGCGCTGCGAGCCCAGTGGGCTGCAGTACTCACACGCACCGACCCGCACCGACGTGTGCTGGAAGCCGACGCGGTCATCGCCAAGCTTCTCCAGGAGCTGGGTTTCTCGGGATCAATGGGAGAAAAACTCAAGAAGGCGGGCCCGCTGCTCCCGGGGCTACAGGACGTGTGGAACGCACACAAGCTGCGCAATCGCTTGGCCCACGAGCCGGGCACACCTCTCTCCGAGCGGGACGCCGCCAGGGCCCTTTCCGCCTTCCAGCGGGTGGTGGACAAGTACAGCCGCTGAGCGCTCCGTGCTAGGCTGGGGCCGTGAAGCCGCACCTCATCATCGTCGGCCTGGGCAATCCCGGTAAGCAGTACGCCCGCACACGTCACAACGCGGGTTTCCGTGCGGTGGAGGTGCTGGGCAAGCAGTTCGGGGAAGGGGAGTGGGAGGAACGCCAGAAGTTCCGCTGCCGCGCGATGGAGGCCCGCATCCTCGGCGCAGTCATCCTTCTCGTAGAGCCCGATACCTTTATGAATCTCTCTGGCGAGTGTGTGCAGAAGCTGATTGCATTCTACAAGATCGACCCTGCCTCACAGCTCCTCGTGGTCTATGACGACATCGACCTCCCGGCAGGCGAGACCCGCCTGCGCCTGAAGGGCGGCCCCGGCACCCACAATGGCATGCGCTCCATTGTGGCGAGCATCGGCGAACACTTTCCACGGCTGAGGATCGGCCTCGGCAAGCCCGTGAACGGCGA
>CAZYAK010000110.1:0-3297 GCA_964645935.1 uncultured Candidatus Peribacteria bacterium
GAACTGCGCGCTTGAGGGGCCGCATGAGACCACTGCGAGCGAGGCGGCAGAGTAGGCAACCGTGCTGATGCGCCGCGACGACCGGAGTGGGAGAAGCGGCAATGGAAGTGGTGAGGGTCTGCGGCGCCACACTCGCCACTACCGGCGCAGTACTGCGCGTAAGGATGCGACCCACTGTGGAGGGAGAGAGCGTCCATCCCCTCTCGCTGCGCATGAGCGAAGCGATCTTCTCGCGCCCGAATTCCGGATGCTCTCGTTGGCACGCCAGCACCGCCTCTCGCGCACCGAGCGGCAGCGAGGTGCGAGGGTTCAGCGGACGACGAGAGCGATCCTCCAAACTGGAGGGGTTCTGGGGGTCGAAACGATCAAGCACCCGGTACACCGTCACGGGCGTGAGGCCAAACTCCAAGCACGTCGCGCGCACCGAGCAGTCGTTCTCACAGTAGTGCTTCAGCCACCGCAGACGTTCCCGGGCCTTCTGCCCGAGCGTCTCCTCCGCCGCCAACGCCACTCCTAGTTGCTGTATGGTAATTTTTGTATTCATGTATATTAATGTTCAGTTTTCGAACACTATTAATATCATATCACTATTTCATATGTTTAGCAATAGTGATGCCACGCTCTCCACACATATGACTGACTCCTTTTAAAATATTTCACTCAAATGTCCATTATTCGGTTTGTACTGATCAATATAAACCGTTCAGAGGATACACATATCATATGAACAGCGGACAATTCTGTGTTTTGCCACTCTATTCCCTAAATAGGAATATTCTTTAATAAACCCATTTCCATCTCTCGGCACAGCTACTTGGCAGTCGATGTAGCCGATGACGGCGGAGCCGACGGACGAGTGCCGTGGAGGAGCCAGGCGAGCGCCGCGTCTAGCTGAGGATCGCGGGCGGCCTGGTAGTCCTCGGCCGTGCGCTCCACCTCGATGTCGGGATGCACGCCCTCTTTGCCCAAATCCTTGCCCGAGGGCGTGAGCCAGCGAGCGACGGTCACGCGAAGGCTGCTACCGTCGGGGAGACCGAGGATTTCCTGCACTGTGCCCTTGCCGAAGCTCTTCTTTCCCACGATGGTCGCGCGTTTCTGGTCCTGCAGCGCGCCAGACACGATCTCGGAAGCGCTGGCGGAGCCCTCGTTCTGGAGCACGACGAGCGGGAGTTCCGGTAGGAGCGTGTTCCCCGATACGAAATGCTGCTGCGGCGCGTCGCGGCGGTGCTGCACAGAAACCACAAGACCCTGGCGCAGGAACAGCGACACCAGGTCCACCGCACCATCCAGGTATCCGCCGCCATTGAAGCGCAGATCTAAGATGACGGCCTTCACCTTCTTGTCCTTGAAGCCCTGGAGCTCCTTGGTGAGATCCTCGATGCTCCCCTCCCCAAACTGGTTGAGCGACGCGTAGCCCACGGACGAGCCGTCCTTCTGGATGACCTTCGCATCCACGCTCGGCACGCGGATCTCATCGCGCACGATGGTACGGATGATCGGTGCAGTCCTGCCCTTGCGCGCAAGCGTGAGTTTCACGGACGTGCCCTTGGCCCCTCGAACCTTTTGCACCACCTCGTCGAGCTCCAGGCCGTCGACGGGAACATCGTCCACCTCCGCGATAACGTCCTCGGGTAGCAGCCCCGCCTTCTCTGCGGGCGAGCCCTTGAGCGGCGAGACGATGGTGACGAAACCGTCTTTAAGGCTCAGCTCCGCACCGATGCCCTGCAGCTTGCCCGAGAGGCTCTGGCGGAACTCGGTGTCCTCTTTGGGTGTCATGAAGACTGTGTACGGATCCCCAATGGATCGCACCAGACCCTCCACCGCCCCGTACACCATGGTATTCGATGTGAGCTTGGAGGGATCGGTGTAGTTCTGGTTAAGCAGGCGCCACGTGTTCCAGAGAAGCGAAATGTCCACTTCTTCCTCCGGATCCGAGGTCACAGCGCCACTACCCGCATGCACAAAGCCAGCCTGCAGGCGCTGCAGTCGTTCCTCGTATCCCTTCTGCGTGTAGCCCACGCCCAGCTGCCACCCGAGGAGCAGGGTAAGGACGGCGATCCCGTAGCGACGGAGCATCGTATTCACATGCACCACTGTAGGAGGAAGCGCTAACGAGCAACAGGGGGGAGGCCAATTTTTCCCAGGCGTTCGCTGTCAGTGAACGGGGGCCCGCGGTACACTTCCGCGCCGTGAAGCCTCAGCCCTCCCCCACTCCGGCCCTGATCCGCCGCGACATGCCCGTTTCGGACATTGTGACCTTCTGCCCAGAAGCTCAGGGTGTACTGGCAGAGTACGGGCTGCACTGCTTCGGGTGCGAGGGCAGCGCCTACGAGACGCTGGAGGTGGGGGCTCGTACGCACGGCATGCAGGACGATGAGATCGACGCGCTCGTGATCGATCTCAACGAGATACTGGAAAGCGGTCCCCGTCGCGCGCGCTTGCTCACCGTCACCACGGCCGCGGCCCGCGCCATCCGCGGCGTGGCGGAAGAGGAGAAGCGCCTGGGCGAAGGCCTCGCCGTGATCGTCGACGGCTCGGGCGGCTTCTGCATGGAGTTCCGGCAGGATCCTGATGAGGGCGAGGAAACGTTTACCAACGCAGAAGTGCCGGATGTTCGCATCTTCGCCTCGGACCTCACGCTCCGCCGCATCGGCGGCTCCACCGTGGATTTCCGTGATGGACGCTTTAAGTTGGACCTCCCCACAGATGATCCAGCAATGGCGACGTGCGGGTGTGCAAAAGAAGGCGGGAGGTGTGGGTGCAGGAAGTAGCTTCTTTATCCAGAAGCGTTCGGCTTCGGTTGTTTTTCACCCGTGAGTTCGCGGCAAGGGTTGGTCGTCAGAGGACCGAAGAAACCTCGTCCGGCTCCCAGCAGAAAGCCCTCGGCGTCGCGCCGAGGCTTGATGCGCAGTCCCCGGAGGGATTTCCTTTCCCCCTCCCGACCGAAGGTCCCCGGAGGGACACCTCCCGTACTTACCTGAGGGCATCCGTTGTTCTTGGTTTTGGAACGATGGCCTAAAGACAGGATGGTAGTGTACCCGGTATATGACCGTTGGGACGTAGTGGGCGATGGTGTTTTCCTTGTTCTCAAACCACTGACCCCTTCCGAGGGGGGAGTCTTCTCCGCCAGGGTTCGCCGTTTCTTTGAGCGCCAAAGAAACGGCGGAAAGAAAGGCGCCCGCGCAAGAACTCGTCGGGCCCGCAGGCCCTCCTCGAACAGCATGCGCGATCTCCGTTGAGGGGGCCGGGTTCCAGAGATGGGTGTGATTGTTTGTGTAGTTCCTCAACAGCACTCGT
>CAZYAK010000111.1:0-3149 GCA_964645935.1 uncultured Candidatus Peribacteria bacterium
AGATCCTCAACTTCTCGCCGCGCACCCTCAACGCCCTCATCAACGCGGGCGTGGGCTCCATCGAGCAGCTCACCAAGTGCACGGAGGCCACCCTCAGCAACTTCCGCGGATTCGGGGCCAAGGCCTTGGACGAGGTGAAGCGCACGCTCTCCGAGCGCGGCCTCAAGCTCGCCGACGAGTCTATGGAGGGCTGAGAACGCCTCCCGAGAGCGAAAAAGCGAATTGAAACCGGCGGAAATTCCGCTATCCTCCTTGTCCCCCGGATAGACCCCCCTTCGATCCCATGCGTCACCGCAAGTCCCGCCTCCGGCTCCGCCAGAAACCCGTCCATGGACGGGCCATGCTGCGCAACCTCCTCACGTCCGTGCTCCTCTACGAGACGGTCCGTACCAACAAGAAGCGCGCCCAGGTGGTGCGTCCGATGGTGGAGAGGCTCATCACGGTTGCCAAGACCAAGACGCCGATGCTCGCCATCCGCGAGATCAACCGCCACGTCACCCACAGGAACGCCTCCCGCAAGCTGATGGAGGTCCTGAAGGCACGCTACGCCACCCGCACGTCTGGCTACACGCGCATCGTCCCCGTGGGCGCACGCAAGGGCGACGGCGCGGAGCTGGTGACACTGGAGCTCGTGGACCGTGACGAGAACGTCACAGCCGTCACCGACAAGCCCGCGAAGCCCAAGGCCAAGAAGCCCGCCGCCGCCAAGCCCGCCAAGAAGACGGAAGCCCCCGCGGCCGCCGATTCCTCCTCCGCATCATGAAGACGTCCGTCATCCCGCCGTCGGATCCGAAGTGGTATGTGGTCGACGCCACAGACCTCACCATCGGCCGCGTCGCCGCCAACGTCGCGCACGTCTTGCGCGGCAAGCACAAGCCCACGTTCTCCGCGCATCAGCTGTGTGGTGACCACGTGATCGTCCTCAATGTGGAGAAGCTCAAGGTCAGTCCCCAGAAGGGCATCCGGAAGACCTACTTCGACCACACCGGCTTCCTTGGCCACTGGAGCATCACGTCGCTCGCCGACATGATGAAGCGCCACCCCGAGCGCGTCATGGAGATGGCCGTAAAGGGCATGCTCCCGAAGACCCGCTTGGCCTCGCAGATGCTCAAGCGCTTGCACGTACTGGTCGGAGACCAGCACAAGTACGAGGCACAGAAGCCTTCTCCCCTTACCTTCACCGTATGAGCCCCTCCACGACGGACCGCGCCCGGCAGTACATCGCTGCGATCGGCAAGCGCAAGACCGCCATCGCGCGCGTGAAGCTCTTCCAGGAAGGGTCTGGTGAGATGACGGTGAACGGCAAGCCCTTCGCCGAGTACTTCGAGACGCCCTACGGCCGCGAGAACGCCATCGCCCCCCTCGTCATCGCGGAGAAGAAGAGCTCCGTGGACCTGGAGGTCCGCATCGTCGGCGGCGGCAAGGCCGCGCAGTCCGACGCCATGCGCCACGGGATCAGCCGTGTGCTCCTTGCCATGAACCCGGACCTGCGCGCCGACTTGAAGCGCGCCGGATTCCTCCGCCGCGACTCCCGCATCAAGGAGCGCAAGAAGCCGGGTCTCAAGCGCGCCCGCCGCGCGCCGCAGTTCTCCAAGCGCTGAGAACGCCCGTACCTCGATACGCAAAGGAGCCCGGGAAACCGGGCTCTTTTCGTATCCAGCAGGGCTCCCGGCGGCTAGGCTCCGGACCTATGGCTGCAGCACCCGACAACGCCGAGATCCAGCGAAGATGCGAGGCGTTTCTTAAGGAGATCGACGTCCCCGGCTTCATCCTGTTTGGACGCGAGGAGGCGAACGGCTCTACGACCATCACGTACTCCGTGCACCGTATCGGGCTGAAAAACGCCCTGCTCGGTATGCTTACGGCGGTGACAGATCTCATCAAGAGGACGCTGCCCTGATGCCAAAAAAAGCCCCCGGGACGCCCGGGGGCCAGTTTGGGGAGCGCGCTCAGCGGCCGCAGCTCTGTTCGTCCAGCGGTAGATCCGTGCGCTGGAGGATCCCCGCGTCGTCGCGCTCGTAGTAGTACGTGCCTTCATCCCCCTGGCAGAGCACGACCGTGTCGTCCTTGCCGGCTTTCAGCTCTGTAGATTTGCGGCCGATCTTCAAGACGTACTGGCAGCCGGCGCCGAGGACCTCCGTGAGGCCGGTGCGCGTGTCGTACAGGCGACCCACTCCGTCGCTCCAGGCCACGTAGTGGCCCAGGTAATCGTCGAACGGGCCGACATAGAGGCTCGTGAAGGTGGTTGGCACATGATTGCAGGCGTACTGGTACCCCACGAGGGTGCGCGTGCACTGGAGCGGCGTGTAGCCGCGGAAGTAATTGGTGAGGTTCATGCCTTCCATGAAGAACGTCGGATAGTTCGACGTGAACGCGCTATATTCCAGGATGAGTGAGTGTGTGAGGAAGAGCGCTGGGGGGCTGCTGCCGGTCTGAGCCGCCCAGGTGCGGGTGTTGAAGAGCACGGACGGTTGCTGGACGTTGGGAAGACCGACCAGGTAGGTGCTCGAGCTGTCGAATTGCAACGGACCGAAGAGATGGTCCGTGGATGCCTCGTATCGCGGGCCTGCGACTTCGTTGCGGCGGCCGTCGCGCAAGTCCACGACGATGACGCTGCTGGGCCCGTTGTAGGCGACATACTTGCCATCGGGGCTGATGACCGGCCCCCAGCCTAGTTGGTCGTCGGTGGTAACCCGCTTGATGGTGGTCCGACGGATGGTGGTGGTGGGGATGGTCTTGCTGATCGTCGTCATCTCTTCGCCGGTGAGGGTGTTGATGGTACGGTTTGAATCGTCGTAGACGTAGATATCGGACGGGACAGCGCTGTTGAGGTAGTAGCTTTGGCCGTTGTCCTTGTCGTGCGGGATGATGACGGCGTACTTACGGAAATACGGGTTTACGACTAGGTCCACGACGCGCGCGTTGGGGCAGGAATTCGCCGTAAAGTCCGTGCCGGACTCCGGACCATCGCACACAACGGTCCCGCAGGAGGTGGCGCAGGAGCCGCCGGTGTCCTCAGACTCATAGCGGCAGCCGGTGGGAGGCTGGCAGGTGAGTGTGGGGCAGACGGTCGGATCGACGGACGTAGGGCCCGGATGAGGACACGACACCGTGCCGCAGGACACTTGGCAGCCGCCTCCGTCGAATAC
>CAZYAK010000112.1:0-2870 GCA_964645935.1 uncultured Candidatus Peribacteria bacterium
AGATGGAATGAAGAAAGGCCAACGCCCCTCCGGAACCCGCCGGAGGGGTTTTTGGGTGCAGGATCAGCGCAGACGGCGCCAATGGTCCTCGAAGCCCGCGCGCAAGAGGTCCGCGATGCTGCTGTTCTCAATGACGGTGGCGAAGATCGCACCCTTCTCTACCGTGACAAGACAGACCTTGCTGCCGTACACCATCACTTCCGACGGCGAGCTCTCCATGTCCGACTCCGTGCAACGTGTCTCACGAAGTGACTGAGCATCGCGCTTGCTGAGTGCAGCCGACATCGGACTCTGAGTGGCGATATTGCGCATATGGCAGGCGAACTGCACGGTGCTGCGGGGGAAGACGCGTGCGCTTGGCGATCGTGAGGCCGGTGCGGTGCCCAACGCGAGCAATGACAGGTACACCGGCACCTCCTTGTCCGTAAGGCCGAGTGAATGGAACAACCACATGAGTATAAATGTGACAAGTGCTACTGGCAGCCTATCGGCCTGCCATACGCGCAAAACGGAGCATGTAGTGCTCCGGGCAACGGCGTCTGCCGACAGGCGGGGAGGGAATCAGCGAGGCTCGTCCTCCAGGCGGTCCCATAGTGCGTGAAAATTGGAGCGCAGGAGCTCGGCGATACTGTGGTTCTGTGCCATAAATCCGAAAATCTGTTGCCGCTCCGCGGCCACGGCGTAGAGGCGATCGCGGAAGATAAGGATTTCAGTAGGATTGTCGACCCTTTGCCCGTCGTACAGGCGCACATGGCGGATGCCCTTTGACCTCGAGGCGAATTCTTCAGACAGTGGCGTGCGCGGGCAGATGATGCGGTCGACGACGCGCTTCTTACGGAACGCCTCGGTGATGGAGGTAAACGGTTTGTCGAGATCAAACATGTCATCCACGCCGCCGAACGGGTGCATGAAACTGCACACCGCCTCGCCCGGATCCAGCGAGTCTACGATTTTGTGGAATCCGTCCACCACGCCGTCGATACCCTCGAAGAACTCCACCTTGGGCAACACGGCGTGCGGGTTGATGAGGGACTTGAGCTCACCCATCACACTCTGTAGACGTTCGCGGTCGCGCTCGAGGTCGGCCCTGCGGCGGTCTAGGAGCAACAGGAGCTTTTCGGGGTCCTCGGGCACGTAGACCGCGGTTCCGCGCTGGCGCGTGACGCGGACCACGCCCTTCTCTAGAAGCTCGTCACACGTGTACTTGGCAGTGCTGACGGGCAGGGCGGCGCGGCGCGCGACAATCGACGCCGGGCATTTTCCGAGGCTCAGCAGCAGGAGGTACACGGTGGTTTCCCGCTCGCTCAGGCCGAACTTCCGCAACGATTCGTGGAGTGCATTCATGGGGGTATAGTACATCAAGGCCGCAAAATGCACAAAAATTATTGTGATACTTTCAAGACTTCTATAAGCCATAAATCTTTGTATTTAGTCGACGCTACACAAAAAGCGCTGTTCATTCCGCGGCACCTTTGCTTCACTGAGCCCTTTCCTTTTTTTCCCGCATGCGCATCCTTTTCTCATCCGCCGCACGTTCTGGCAAGTACGCTTCTGCCGCCGCCACGGCGCTTGTCGTCCTGGCGTCTGCCACCCATGCCGTCCTGACGGCCGTTCCCGCGCACGCCATTGCCGGCGACTGCAACATCGCCACCGTGCAGTCGCTGCGCCGTGCTGGGCAGATCCAGATCACGCGCGCCGCGGCAAACAACGCGTTCGTTATCCACAACACCTCCAACTGCGCGTTTGGCGTGCAGTCGGCGTCGTTCTACATCACACCCTCCGGTGCCCAGTACCTCGCCACCAGCAACACCTTCCGCATCGCGCCGCTCGCAAGTAACCAGGTGGCGTGGGTGCCCACCAACCTCGGCTGCCACCGCCAGCACGACCTTGTCTACGGCGACACGCCCGCCCAGCCCGCGGAGCAGACACTGGCCGACTGGATCGCTGTCACGGGATGGACGTCGCAGAACTTCGGCCTCGATGGCTACGTGATCGGCGGCGTCTCGTGTCACGGCGATCCCACTCCGCCTGCCGCACCCAACGCGACCTGCGCACTCTCCGGCGTACCGGCTTCCATTGTCGCCGGCCAGACGTTTGCGGCCACGTTTACCGTCACAAATACTGGCAACAACACCTGGTCTACGGGCGCCGTGCCCCAGCCGAGCGGCGTGAAGATGATGTCCACCAAGCCGTATGACCACGTCACCTTCGGACCGAACCGCATCGCATTCCCCACGGGGACCATTGTCGCCCCCGGACAGTCTGCGTACACGACCGCCGCGTTCACAGCTCCTCAGTCCCCCGGCACCTACCTCTTTGCCTACGAGGTGGGGGAGGAGGGACGCGGACGCTTCGGCCAGGTCTGTGAGCAGTCCGTCACCGTTACGGCGCCCATCGAAACCAACCCCCCAGGTTTCACGCTGGTGAAGACAGGCCCCGCTACTGTCACGCGGGGTACCTCCGTCACCTACACCATCGTTGCTCGCAACGGCGGGACGCAGCAAACCAACAACATGATCATCGCCGATGCCGTGATGTCCGTGCTCTCGCCCACGGGCGTTCCGTTGGGCCTCCCCAACGGCCGTGGCACCCTGAGCTCCGGCGAGCCCTGCACCCGCAATAGTGACAATGTCTACTGCCAGGGAATCAATTTCGCTCCCGGCGAGACCAAGGTCTTCTCCGTCACCTTTGACGTGCCCGCCACACTCCCCTGCGGCTCCGAGGTGCGGGACTGGGCCGCCATCTGGCGCGTGGGCCGTACCGACTACTCTGCGGTCTCCAATACCGTGACCTCCACGGTGAGCTGCGGCCCGGTGCTCCCCCAGTGCTCCGACGGCCTCGACAACGACTCTGACGGCAAGGTCGACTAC
>CAZYAK010000113.1:0-2850 GCA_964645935.1 uncultured Candidatus Peribacteria bacterium
TGCGCCCAGTGCCGGCAAGCCTTCCCCGTCCACGAGGCGGAGACCGCCTTCTACGCCAAGATGGGCGTCCCGACGCCCGCGATGTGCCCAGACTGCCGGCGCCAGCGGCGGCTGCTCTTCCGCAACTTCTTCAACCTCTATCACCGCACCTGCGACCTGACAGGGAAGAAGATCCTCTCCATGTACCGCAAGGATGCCGCGTTCCCCGTCTACGAGATGCACGAGTGGTGGGGCGACAGATGGAACGGGCTCGCGTACGGGATCGATCCGGACTTCTCCCGGCCCTTCTTCGAGCAGGTGAGGACCCTGCATGAAACGGTGCCGCGGATGTCCATCGTCAACTCCCAGAGCGAAAACACGGATTACTGCCAGTTCTCGTTCCAGAGCCGCAGCTGCTACCTGGTCTTCGGGAACGTGGGCAACGAGGACTGCGCGTACGGCCACATCGTCTGGCAGTCCAAGGACTGCTACGACTGCCTCTACTGCTACCGCTGCGAGCGCTGCCACGAGTGCGTGGACTGCGTGGGGTGCCACTCGCTCACGTACTCGCGCGACTGCGACAACTGCTCGTCGTCGTCCTTCCTGGTGCACTGCGTGGGGTGCCAGGACTGCTTCGGGTGCGTGGGGCTCCAGAACAAGCGCTTCTGCATCTTCAACGAGCAGCACACCGAGGAGGAGTACCGGGACAAGATCGCGCAGATGAACCCCGGGAACGTACGGACCGTCGCGCTGGCCAAGCAACGCGTGCGTGAGCTCGTGGGGAGCGAGATCGTCAAGCGCTACCACGGCTTCGGCTGCGAGGACGTGTCCGGCGACTACCTCTACCACTGCAAGAACATCCATGAGGGCTACGACCTGAAGAACTGCGAGGACTGCCGCCACTGCTCCACCCTCGACCGCTTCCGCGACTGCCAGGACTGCACCTTCGCGGCGGCGCCGGCTGAGCTGGCGTACAACTGCCTCACCGCGTATGGATACCGGCTGATCGCCTGCCAGTGCTGCATGACGGATTCCAGCGATCTCGCATGCTGCGACAACTGCTACGGCTGCCGCGACTGCTTCGGGTGCGCCGGCCTCAAGAACAAGCGCTACTGCATCTTCAACAAGCAGTACACCAAGGAGCAGTATGAAGCTCTGGTCCCCCGCCTCGTGGAGCACATGCGCAAGACCGGCGAGTGGGGCGAATTCTTCCCCGCCACCTTCTCGCCGTTCGGGTACAACGAGACGATGGCGCAGCAGTACTTCCCCCTCGCCAAGGAGGAGGTCCTCGCGCGGGGATGGGCCTGGAAGGACGAGGAGCCGGAGGAAGCGAACGCGGAAAACTACCGTGGACCCGACACGCCGCTCCCCGACGATATCACGGACACCGACGACGCGGTCACCAAGCGGATCCTGCGCTGCGAAGCGAGTGGGAGGCTCTACCGGATCATCCCCCAGGAGCTGGCGTTCCTCCGTGCCATGCGCCTGCCGCTGCCGCGCAAGGCCCCCGCGCAGCGCCAGAAGGAGCGCTTCGCCGTGCGCAATCCCCGCCGCCTCTGGAAACGCGTCTGCGCCAAGTGTGCGACGCCAATCCAGACGACCTTCGCCCCCGACCGCCCCGAAACCGTGTACTGCGAGCGTTGCTATCTCGAAGCTGTCGCCTGATATGACCCATTCGTCACTCCCACCGCCGGAAGCGAAGCCTCGCCGTAGCCGTCCTCACGGCTATCCCTCTCGGAGGGCGAAGGCGGGCAAAGCCTGCTACCTGGCTTCCGTCTCCTGACCATGGCGCTGCGCTTCCTCCACGTCGTCATCCCCCAGGGCACGGCCGACCGTCCCAAGCAGGAGTCGCGGTTCCACGAGCTGCTCGTGAACCTGCGCAACACCGTCACGGGCAAGCGCGTCTCGCTGGAGTTCTACGGCGCGGCGCAGTACACGTACTTCTACATCGTGCTGGACGCGGAGCTGTACGAGACCGTGGAAGGCCTCGTGTACTCCGCCTTCCCCGACGCCGAGGTGCGCGAGACGCAGGACTACACGCAGGCCTTCGACCCCAGGACCCAGGCGCTCGCCGGGGGCGTCCTCACGCTCCACCACTCGGACATCTACCCCATCCGCACGTACGACATGTTCGAGGAGGACGCGGCCTCCCGCCTCTTCTCCGTGATCTCCAAGATCGGGCGCGACGAGCAGGTGTGGGTGCAGATCGTCTCGGAGCCCAAGGACGACACCGGCACCTACCACTTCCGCCGCCGGTGGCGCCGCCGCACCACGGACTGGAAGCACTTCTGGAGCCTCAAGGACCGCATGCGCGAGGGCGGACGCAAGGCCATCGCGGAGGTGCGCCACGCCCGGGCGGTGGAGAAGGCCGGCATCAAGCCCTACCGCGTCTCCATCCGCTGCGCCGTCGTGGCAACAGACCAGGGCGCAGCGAGCCGGCGCCTGGCCGCCGTGATGTCGAGCTTCTCGCAGTACAGTGACAAAGACATCAACGGCCTGCACGGGAAGCAGGCCTCCGACACCGGCACTTTTTTGCACCGCTACCGCGACCGCAGCCACGCCGAGCCCTTCATCCTCAGCGCCAAGGAGCTGGCCACGCTCTACCACTTCCCCAACGCGGACCTCGTGCCACACGTGGTGCACGTGCTGGCCCGCAAGTCCGATCCGCCCCAGGACCTCCCCCGTCAGGGCGAGCCGGACGTCAGCGCCTTCGGCGTGACCAACTACCACAACAACGTCATCCCCTTCGGCATCCGCCGCGCCGATCGGCGGCGCCACCTCTACGCGGTGGGCAAGTCCGGCTCGGGCAAATCCAAGTTCTTGGAACTGTTAATCCAGGAAGACCTCCTCAAGGGCGAGGGCATCGCCGTC
>CAZYAK010000114.1:0-2741 GCA_964645935.1 uncultured Candidatus Peribacteria bacterium
AAGGGGTCAGTGGTTGGAGACGGCCTCATCGCTCTGATCGTGAATACCTCATCCAGCAATTCATCCACACGTGGGTCTCGTGCCTGCACGCAAGCGTGGGCCCCACGCTTGGAAGACTCCTCTGAGGGAAAGGATGGTCCACGGAAGGAAAGCGCCGATCTGCGGATCGGCACCGAACGGTGACAGATCCTAGGGCGATGCCTGGCCGTAGGTTTCCCTTCCATGAAGCGCGTGTACGCGCGTAAATAAATGGGACCAGCGACCCGATGACCTCAGCGAAGCAAAGCGCACTGCGGACGCGCGGCTACATGAAGAAAAAACCGCGCCCTGGGGGCGCGGTTTGGAATCCAAACGTGTCACAATTTCACACCGCCTGTGCTCCTTCTCCCGCAAGCGGCTGGCCGTTGTCTGGCGTCAGGGTGTCCTGCACTCCGGGCTCCGTGGAGGGCTCGGGCATGGGGTCGCCCACCGTGGGCGTCTCGCCAGCCGCGTCGCCGGCCTCGGCGATCGCCTCGGCGGGCATGTCCGAGATGGCAGGCGCGTCGCCGCGCAGCTCCGCAAGCTTGGCTTTAAAGGCGGGGAGCTCTTCGTAGTTGTACATGTCCAGCTCGTAGGCCGTGAGCTCGGTGGCGAGGCGGATATTTTGGCCCTTCTTGCCGATGGCCATCGGGCGCTGCGCCTCCTCCACGAACACGGCGGCACGCTTCTTCACGCGCCGACCCTGGTCGTCCACGCGTTCCTCGTCGTTGACGATGATGACTGCGGAGATGGCGGCCGGCTGCAGCGCGAGGGAGATGAGCTTGATGGGGTCCGGAGACCACTCGATCATGTCCACGCGCTCGCCGTTGATTTCCTCCATCACGGCCTGGATGCGCACGCCCTTCTGGCCGACGCATGCGCCGATGGGGTCGATGCGGGGGTCGTGGGAGATGACGGCCACCTTGCTGCGGAAGCCGGCGTCGCGCGCGATGGATTTGATCTCCACGTCGCCGTTGCGGACCTCGGGGATCTCCAGCTCCAGGAGCTTGCGCACGAGATTGCTGTGCGTGCGGGAAATGCGCAGCTGCGGACCCTTGCCCGTGAGCTCGACGCGGTCGAGATACACGCGAATGCGCTTGCCCGTGTAGTAGTGCTCGCCGGGGATCTGCTCGCGCCAGGGGAGCGAGACGGTCATGCCCTCGATCTCCAGCGTGACCCAGTTGGGGTCCACCTTGGTGACCGTGGCCGTGAGCAGCTCCTCCTCGCGGTCCTTGAACATCTCGTACAGGGATTGTTTCTCGGCCTCCTGCAGCTTCTGGAGGATGACCTGCTTTGCGGCCTGCGTGGCGATGCGGCCATACTCCATGGGCGTGACGTCGATGAAGATCTCATCGCCCACCTCCACGTCCGGCTTGATCTTGCGTGCGTCTTCGTAGCGCATCTCGAAGTTGTCGTTCTCCACCTCGTCCACGACCTCCTTCACGAGGAGGATGGTGGGCATATCCTTGCCCTCCTCAAAGTCCACGCGGATCTCCTGCTCCTTGTTGCCGAAGTCCTTGCGGTATGCGGTGGCGATGGCTTGTTTAACGGCCTCGATGACCTGATCCGGCGAGACGTTCTTCTCGTTGCAGATCTGGTTGATGGCGGCGAGGAAGCTGGCGCGCATGGCGGGGACGGGGAAAGGGGAGACGGCAACGCCACCATTCCAGGGTTGGAATAGTGTGATGCTCAACGAACGATGACGACGCAAGTATACCAGCATCCGCACTCGGCGCAAGCGTCCGCGGCAATCCTCGCGCTCCGACGGATTCGCAGGAAACGTGAGCCCTCAGGCCTTCTTGGACACAGCGCGCGCGGGCAGCTTGGCGATGACCACGCCCATCCACACGAAGAAGATCAGTGAGAACAGGAAGGGGAACGTCAGCCCGATGAATGGCGTGAAGAGCGAGACGACCAGCGGCACCGTCAGCCCCACAAGTCCGAGGCGGTAGAGCTGCCCGTATCCGAGTTTGCGGCCCAGTACTGCGGCGATCACCCAGAGCACCAGCGTGGCGACTGCGAGATAGGCAAGGTGCCAGAGCAGCAGGAACCCCGCGAAGACAAACGGCAGTACGACGATGAGCGCGATGGCGAAGGCCTGGAGGAAGCCAGGCGCCGCATCCGCGAACGGGAGTGCCTTGGAGACGAAGTTGTCGTAGACGGCGCGGGTCATCTGCATGTCTTCCATGTCCTCAAACGTGCGGAACTGCATCTCCATGTTGCGGACGGGCTGGCCGTCGGGACCCGTGGAGGTTGTGGACTTGCCGGGGTAGACCACGGCGCGCTCCGTGGCGAGCACGACAGTGTCCTTGGATGAGTAGTCCTCCACGGTGGCGGCGGTATCGATGACGAGGAGGTTCTTGGGAAGACCGGCCATTTCCTCGTTGTCGTCGAGAGCCGCTCGCCAGCGCTCCGGGAAGGGGATCATCGTCGCGCCTGGGGCATTGGTGGAGAGGCGTCCGTCTTTGAGGGTGACGACGAGTTCTGCCGGGTACAGCGTGGGCACCACGGCCTTGAGTTCGCTGATTCCGGTTCGCAGCAGCGGTCCGAATGCAAAGATCCCCACCGCAAGGATCACGGACGTGATGAACGAGGTGATAAGGAGGAGCCAGAACAGGTACCCGATGGCGCTCCCGGTGCGTCCTGTCAGGACGCGGCGGTAGTGGGAGGGCTTCGTGAGGGAGAGCCAGATCGAGACAAAGAAGGACTTGATGCGCTGCATG
>CAZYAK010000115.1:0-2669 GCA_964645935.1 uncultured Candidatus Peribacteria bacterium
CTCAGCTGCCAAGGACCGCTCGCAGCGGTCCGTCAGGAAAAAAAGCGCTGCGCGGTGGTTCCGTTCCGGTATCTTCACAACAACGTGGGGCTGTAGCTCAGCTGATAGAGCGCTACATTCGCATTGTAGAGGCCAGGGGTTTGAATCCCCTCAGCTCCACCAGAAAAATCACCATCGGCTACCATGAGCGCATGGCTTCCGAGAAGCGGACAGGCGAGCTCGCCATCTACGGCCAGGTGCTCCTGTCGAGCCTGTTCCCGGTGATCGCCGTGAGCACCGTGTCCGTCCTGCCGCCGCTCACCGCGGCCGCCATCGGGACGGGGCTGGCCGCCGTGTTCTTTGCTGTACTGCTGACGGCACGGCGTGGGTGGCGTTTCCCGACATCGTGCGGGACGTGGAGGGACATCGCCCTGGTGACGTGCCTCAATGGCATCGCGTTCTACGGCCTCGTGTTTATCGGCTTCCGCTATACCAGCGCGGGGAACGGGGCGGTCATGGCGCTGATGGAGGTCTTCTTCACGTTTCTCATTGTGAACCTCCTGGTGAAGCACGAGCGGTTCGTCGCCACGCACGCTCTGGGTGCCCTGCTCATGGCCGGCGGGGCGCTGTTCATCCTTGTTCCCGGGTGGAGCGGCGTCGTGAACGTCGGCGATCTGCTCATCGCAGCGGCGGCAATGCTGGCACCCATCGGGAATATCTTCGCAAAGCGGGCGCGCAAGCACGTGAGCGCGGCCATGCTCATGCTCCTTCGCAGCGTGGCGGGCGCGCTCGTGCTCTCCGCCGTTGCACTGTTCGTAGAGGGCATCCCGACGCGCGCGGAGCTGGCTGCGTCCTGGCCGGCGCTGCTCTTTAGCGGCTTCCTCTATCTGGGGCTCTCCAAGATCCTGTGGGTGGAGGCCATCCATCGCATCCCCATAGCCAAGACCATCTCGCTGTCCGCTCTCGGCATCCCGCTCACATTGGCGTGCGCCTGGATGTTCCTGGGCCAGGCGCCAACGCTGGAACAGATCATGGCCACGCTCCCGATGATCGGTGGCATGTTCCTGCTGCTCAGGGAGTGATCACTCCGTCTGGCACGACGCCGAGCACCCGTCGTTGGGGTCTACGTTGTCGTCGTCGCATGTTTCGCCGTGCTCAACGATGCCGTTGCCGCAGTACGGGGTGACGTAGCACGTGCTGGGGGTGCCCGTGCAGGTGTACCCCACCTCCTTCTTGCAGCGCGCGGAGCAGCCATCGTCCCCCGCAAAATTGCCGTCGTCGCACTGCTCGTTGCTCGCGATGGCGCCGTCGCCGCAGGAGGACCAACACGCGCTCGGCTGGCCGCCGTTGCACGAGAAGCCCGTCTCCACCTGGCAGCTGGCTGAGCAGCCGTCGCCGGCCACCGCGTTGCCGTCGTCGCAGGTCTCGTCCAGGAGGGTGAGTTTGTCGCCGCAGCGGGCGCGCTCGTATACCGGAGCTACTACGGGAAGCACACTCGTCGCTGCGCCCGATGCAGCGCGCTGGCGGATCTCGCGGACGGAAACCTTGGCCTTGGGAACCTTCACCTTCGGGCGCACGGCCTTTCGCACGGCGGGCGACACTGGCCCGGAGTGGGTGGGCACTTTGGGCACCAGGCGGGCCTGGAGCTCGGGGCTCGTGGTCAGCACGATCTGGCCGCCAAAGAGCCCGAGCGCGATGAGGAACGCGCCGAAGAGCGTGTTCTGCGTGGAGGTGGGAGTGTGTGTCATTTGATACATTATACAATAATTGCAACAAAATATCAAATACGGCTCTGGGCTGCGCTATCTCGGTTTCTTCCACTCCGTGATCGTGCCCATCTCGCGCTCGATGGAGTCGGCTTTCCGCAGGCGCCTGATTGCGGCTGGTGTGAGGATGGAGAAGTGCCGAACGGCATCCAAGTGCTCGGGGACGTAGCGCACATCCTCCTCTGCGACGGTCCACCCGCGGGCATCGAAGCGAGTGAGGTCCACGGGGACGGAGTACGAGCGCAGGGTCTTGCGGCCGTCGTGCAGGAAGTACTCGTGGAAGTACGACATCGAAAGCTCCCGGATGCTCCGGTACACGGGCTCGCGGTAGCGCAGCACACCGTGGTTGGTCTTGCTGATGGCCCCCCAGAGGCCATCGATGCGGAAGGGGGCGACCACGTGGTCCTGGTCGCCGCGCGCGGTCTTGAGGTCGAGCACCAGGGGCGAGTGGCCCTGCAGCCGCAGCACCGCCGCCGCGAGCATCGCGCCCTCCATGCACTGGGCAGTGCGCTCGCGGAGCACCCGTCGCGGCGAGAGGTACTCTCCGTGCTCGGCAAAGCTCATAGGCAATTCGTCCAAGAAGTCCTGAATCTTCGCCGGAGTCCGTAGAGCCCGGAGGATCCGCAATTCGGAGGGATCGAACCCGTACGTGGAGCGGGAGGGCATATCGGGGCTCATTGTCCCCGCCGGGAAGAGCTTCCGGAAGGGCCGATCTGCTCTTCTCAAGCCTTGAGGATTGGGTACAATAGGCGTCGCCCAGCGAGGTCTGCCTCATTGGGATGCGATCTTCTTCACATCGCCGCACCAGCATTCCCGTAGCCCATTCGCTCAGCTGCACCGTTGCGTCGCGCACCGGAACACACAACGCTCGGTCCCTCGGGAATGGTTTCCACTCGCATCACACGTGGCCCGGTAGCTCAGCTG
>CAZYAK010000116.1:0-2635 GCA_964645935.1 uncultured Candidatus Peribacteria bacterium
TGGCCCACATGCGCGGCATCTTCAACCGCCTGGAGCGGGAGGAAGAGGAGTGAGCGCCTGGCATCCTTCTGCACCAGTACCGTCGCAGAATGCGCCATAAATATATTATTATGTTATAATGTATTGGAGAAACCTCCCTGACGTATGATCGAATCCCATCATGTACGCATTTCCATTGTCGGAAGCGAGGTGGAGGCATACGACTCCCATAACGAAACTCTGCTGCCAGACAGCGACATCGTCCGTTTCGAGATGCAGAGGCTCCTTGCCCTGAAAGGGGGAGCGGCCGAAACTCCGGACCAGCAACGTGAGGTTTCGCAGCTCACCACACTTGAGCGGCGTCTGAAGCGCTGTTTCGAAGAAGCACTCGAACAGTCCTTTGCCAGCGGTCTCACACCGAAGCAGGCAGCAGCTTGTGCCCAAGCTTCTGTGCGTGCCGCGGTGGAAGAGGAAATCGCTCAACGGAAAATGTCGTATGCTCAGATCTACACGTCGCAATCGGGGTCGGTGTATTTCCGCACCCCCAGTGGCTGTTCGTTTCGCGTCAAGGCACCGCGGGCAGGCATCAGCCCCATGATTCCCGGGCCGCAGAAGGTGGCCCGTCGGTCATTTTTTCTGAAAGCAGAAGACCGCGAGAGGTTCCTTGATCTCCTTGCGGATGACACGTTCCACACCAATTTGCTCGGTGAAATCTTCCATCATGGACCCCTCGCAGTGGGGATGTCTCCGTTGGAGTTTGATGTTGTGGGCGATTGCGACCGCAATCTCATTGAAGAGCCAGGAGCGGGTCTCCTGTGCATTCGGGGTAAAACGTTCGCAGGCGTCACGACCAACCAGGGCAGGGGAGGGGTGCACATCGGCCATCCTATCTCGGAGATCTTGTGGGACAGCACGAATGCGGCATCTTCGGGTGATGCAGGTGCCGAGGAGGCGATGTAGTACGGAGGGTCGGGCGGGATTCGAACCCGCGGTCGGGGTGCGCACAGCGCTGGCGGGTGACGGATGAGGGCGAGCAGCCCGTATTCGCCAGCACAGGAAAACGGCGGCTGATCGAGAGACGCCGACGGCGTCGTCGCGCGCACGGCGCAGGACGCGCTGGAGCTGCTCTTCGATCCCGCGCTCGGCGGCGCGCGGAGCGTCATCCTGCAGCGCGGGCACCTCGCCCCGGAGTTCTTCGACCTGCGCACCGGCCTCGCGGGCGGACTGCCTGTCGCGAGATGAGCCCCGAGAGGGCTCTTACGACCCGCAGTGCACGTAGTCCGAGCCCATGTGCGGCGCACCCAGCGCCGAGTAGGCGTTGTCGAGCGTGTAGGAGGCGACCTGCCGCTGGTACGTGCCGCCCGGGTGCAACGCGCAGAACGTGTCGCCGAGCGCGTCGTAGTCGGCCTCGAGGCAGAGTTCGCGCACTTCCTGGTAGGACGCGAAGCCCCATCCCTTGTTGCGCTTGGCGTATCCTTGGCCGCTGGCAGGGGCGTTATACGACGGGAGACTGGTATAGGCGTCGCGCACGACGCAGGCGCCCTTGAGGCCGGTGGCTTCCGGGCAATGCGTGATCACCGCGCCGGCATTGCCGAACCCGCTCGTGTCGATGGCGTTGTTCGGGGTGTAGGCGACGACCTCCTGGTCGTACGAGCTGCCGGGATGCAGGTCGCAGAACGTCCGGCCGAGCGCCTCGTACTCCGCGGCACTGCACGCGGCGCGCGCGTCCGTGAACGACGCAAAGTCCGCCCCTCTGCGGATCTTGACATATCCCGCCCCGCTGTCGGCGGCGTCGTAGGACGGCAGGCTGGTGTAGGCGTCGCGCACGACGCAGGCTCCCTTGAAGGTGGCGGGAGTGGACGACAGGCTGGAGGCGGCCGGGGCGGAGGACGCGGGCGCGGAGGACGCTGCGCTGCTCACGGCGATGCTGGCACCCTGGTGCACGGCTTCAGGGGAGGAGACCCGGCCGGACGATGCCGCTTGCGTCCCCTGGCCCGATGCGCCCGCATCCGTTCCCGCGGACGGGTTCCGCGCGCGCTTGGAAGAAGACGATGAGGACGACGCGTGCTTCTTCGCCTCGGACGTCCGCATCCACGCGGCGCAGAACGCGCTCCAGCGCAGGCGATGCTGCGCCGGAAGCGCCTGGATCACCTCGAGCTTGGGCGCGACGGCGACCACGTACGCCTTGGTCTTGGCGGGGGTGGCGGGATTCGCGCCGGAAGACGATGCGGAGGCCGCCGGCTTGGCGGCGGAAAGCGCCTGGCAGAACGCCGTCCACGTGGCCCGGTGCTGCGGCGCCCGGGCTTGCACACTGCGCACCGACGGGGGCGTCACGAAAACCGTCTTTGCGCTGCGCGGAAGGGCGACGGATGCCGTGAGCATCCATGTGGCTCCGAGCGAAGCGGCAGTCGTGGCGATGGCGACGAGACTGAAGAAGGTATGTCCGTGTTTGTGCATAATTAATATTATAACATATTATAAGAAATTATCAAATTTTGTGAGGTTACCCAGGGCACCAGACCCGGGTTCGCTCTCGCGGGAGGGGTTGGGAGGTCCGCCTCCCAAACGGAAAAGGGCACCACCAGTCCCTTCCATTCCCTCGAAGAATCGCACACTGGTGCGATCGAGGAGCAACGGACGAGAAGGGACTGGTGGG
>CAZYAK010000117.1:0-2538 GCA_964645935.1 uncultured Candidatus Peribacteria bacterium
GGCAGTTTGCGCTCGCCGATTCCGGGGCGATCTGTGACTGCTACGAGATCGGCGGATCTCCCGATTCGCTGCTGTGGAACAACGTGTGGATTCCCGGCAAGGGCCGGAAGCAGAGCAGCAACCAGTTCTCGACCGACGCGCGCGGGCGGCTCTCGACGGAGCGGACCATCAAGGTAGACACGCTCTCGGTCGGTTCGATCGCCTCGCGGTCCGCAGCCGGAACCGTGGTGTCTTCGGACACGTTGAAAATCCTGATGAACGCCCGCATTGCCGCAGCGCTCAAGGTGCAGGGTTCGCCGCAACTCGGCAACGCTGCAGCTGACACGGTCAAGATGATTGGCAACGTCCGGGTGCAGAACTCGTTCACGACCCAGGGCACAACCACGCTGGGCAACGCGGCGGCCGATGCGATCACGAGCAAGGGCGCGTTCACGGCAGAGGACGATCTGACCGCGGGGAACGACTCGACCGACGTGGTGCGGATCAACGGGCGGCTCGACCTGGAGAGCACGATCTACAAGGAGTTCACGGTGACTGCGGCCGGCGGACTCAACCAGCCCTTCACCTGGACGGGGGTGCGTCCAACGTGGCGGTTCTTTGCCTTCTGGGCGAACAACCCAGGCACCTGCCGAACCCTCGCGGCCTACTACAGCGCAGCCAATGAGGTGACGATCGAGATGGTCACGGGCGCAATCGACGGAACGGTTGGCGTGATCGCCATCCGGCCGAGCTACTGATATGAGCGGCGCAACCGGACAGCTCAACGGGCCGCACTGGCTCTTCATCACCGACACCCATGTCGGCCAGAGCCTCTACCTGCACCATGTCCGCACCGTGGTGGACCTCGCGCGCGCGGCCGCGGGAGGGCAGATCGAGGCGGTGATCCACGCGGGCGACGGCAACGAGTGTCCGACCGCGTCGTTCCTCGACTGGTGGCACGATCCCGAGGGCGGCAACGCGCCATCGTCGGAGCAGGTGCTGTTTACGATGGGAAACCACGACACCGAGACCGATCCGGGCGAGCCCGCGGCATCCGATCCGTTCGCGACCGCGCGGAGCCGCTACCCGTGGTTCGCCCCGGGGCAGGACTGGTACCGCGTCAGCATCGGGCCGGTCTCGCTCTACTCGCTCCAGACCTGCTCGGACGTGCTCTCGCCAAGTGGGTCGAGCTGCTACCCGAACTGCAATCCGCCGGGGGTGCTCGACGCGCTCAACCCGGATTACTCCGGCATCCTCGACCCGCAGTCCCCGCAGCGGCAGCGGCTCGCGGCGGAGTTGGCGCAGGATACGCACCCGTGGCGGATCGTGGTCTCGCACCGCCCGGCATGGGCTCCGTTCAGCGGGCAGATGCGGCCGGTCCACACGGCGTTGCAGCAGCTCTACCTCGACTCAGGGTTCAGCCTCGCGCTCGGTGGAGACATCCACATCGGTTCGCTCTGCGGGCCGATCGATGGGCTGCACTCGCTCACCCTGGCCGGCGGCTACGTGGTGCGCCAGGTCGATCTCGATGCCTTCCCCGGCTTGCCGGTGCTCTGGTCGAGCGGCGGCGGAGGATCGACCGGGCTCGCTCACGCCGCGCTGCTCAGCTTCGACGGCGACGCTGTGACGGTCCGCATCTGGGAAGCGAGCAACTATTACCCGGCAGGGTCGCAGGTGTTTGCCGCGACTCTGCCGCGTCGAGTGGTTTGAAAGAACTCCTCAATGGGGCCAACGCAGAGAGGAGAGACCGTGACTGACAATGGGGCCAACGACGGGAACGGGTGGCGCGGCGGCATGGACGTCCGCGTCAACAACCTGGAGGACGACGTGAAGGAACTGCAAGGGCAGGTGCGCGCGATCGAGCAGACGATCTGGAAGGCGGGCGGATTCGTTGCCGCGATCGTCGTGGTGATCGATCTGCTTGGAAGGATGCTGAAATGAGCGCGCCCTCCAATCCCTACGAGATCGCACGCCGCCTGCTCGGTGTGAAGGAGATTCCGGGGCAGGCGTCGCACCCGTTCATTCTGTGGTGCGTCTCCACTGCGGGCGGAAGCGGCGGCGACGAAATCGCCTGGTGCAGCGCATTCGTCAACGGCATCGCACTGCTCGCGGGATGCCAGCGGACGAACTCACTCGCCGCGCGGTCGTGGCTCCAGACAGGCGAACGAGTCGAGATCGACGATGCCCGCGCGGGATTCGACATCGTGATTCTGCGCCGGGGCAAGGAGCCGTGGCAGGGGCACGTCGGGTTCTACCACGCGCACGACTCCGAGACCGTGGCGCTGCTGGGTGGCAACCAGGGCGACGCGGTGAGTGTCGAGCGGTTCCCACTCGGGCAGGTGCTCGGGGTGAGGCGGTTGGGATGATCGGAAAACTCAAAGCGGGATGGAAGGCATGGCGCGGAAGCCGTGCGATCCGAAAGGAGATTGGCAAGATGGACGGCAAACCGTGGTGGAAGTCGACCCAGGTATGGGGCGCGATCATCAAGACCGGATGCGGGATCCTGACCGCGCTCAACATCGTCGAGATCAACGCGGATCAGGCGGCCGAACTGGCCGA
>CAZYAK010000118.1:0-2492 GCA_964645935.1 uncultured Candidatus Peribacteria bacterium
AAGCCCGCGATGTTCCAGATGGAGCACGCGTGGACGAGCACCCTCCCGCTCTGCCTGGACGAGCTGGAGATCAACCGCAACATGAACACGTCGCCCATCGCGACGAGCTTCCCCTTCTCCAGCTCCGACCTCACGGACGACCACGGCATCCTCTACGGCATCAACCGCCACAACGACTCGCTCGTGATCTTCGACCGCTTCGATCTGCCCAACGCGAACGCCAACGTGTTCGCCACCTCCGGCGCAGGTAAGTCGTTCACGGTGAAGCTGGAGATCCTGCGTTCGCTCATGCTCGGCACCGAGGTGCTCGTGATCGATCCGGAGAACGAGTACTCCGAGCTCTGCCAGACAGTCGGCGGTACCTACATCCCGATGTCGCTCCAGAGCAGCTTCCACATCAACCCCTTTGACCTCCCCCGCGCGGTGCGCGGCGACAAGGCGGAGACGGGCGAGGAGCTGCGCTCGGCGGTCATCAACCTGCACGGCCTCTTTAAGCTCATGCTCGGCACGCTCACGCCCGCCGAGGACGGCGTGCTGGACAAGGCAATCCTGGATACCTACGCGCTCAAGGGCATCACGCTCAAGGTGGAGGAGCCCGGCGCCATGGAACCCCCGACGATGGAGGACCTCGTGGACGTGCTGATGTCCACGCAAGGCGGCGAAAACATGGCCAAGGTGCTCCAGAAGTACACCGAGGGCTCGTACGCGGGACTGTTCAACAAGCCGACCAACGTGGAGCTCAAGAACCAGATGGTCGTGTTTCAGATCCGCGACCTGGAGGAGCAGCTGCGGCCCATCGCCATCTACATCATCCTGAACTTCATCTGGACCCGCGTGCGCGCGGAGCTGAAGAAGCGCTTCCTGGTGATCGACGAGGCCTGGAACCTCATGCAGCACGAGGACTCCGCGCGGTTCCTCTTCGGCCTCGTGAAGCGCGCCCGCAAGTACTACCTGGGCATCACCACCATCACGCAGGACGTGGAGGACTTCGTGAACTCGCCGTACGGGAAACCCATTATCACCAACTCTTCGCTGCAGGTGCTGCTCAAGCAGTCCGCCACGGCCGTGGATAACCTCCAGAAGCTCTTCTATCTGACCGACGGCGAGAAGTACGTGCTGCTGAATTCCGCGGTGGGACAGGGCATCTTCTTCGCGGGGAACAAGCACGTGGCCATCCAGATCATCGCGAGTCCCGAGGAATCCGCGGTCATCACCACCAAGCCGGAGGAGGTGCTGGCGCGCCAGGCCGCCATGGAACACGGCAAAGCCTTCGCCGAGCAGAACATCGCAGCCCTGGAGCAGACGCACATCAAGCGCGACTCCGCACCCGTGGCCGCGCCCCAGAAGCCCGCCGAAGACGCCAAGCCCGCGGCGCCCGAGGCCAAGCCGGAACCCGCCGCCGCGGCCGAGACGCCTCCCGCCGAGACGAAGCCGGATGAGGGTGCGGCCTCCCCCACGGCCTGATGGCAGCGCCTCCCGTCGACGCCCCCCGGCCGCCCGAGGAAGGACCCCACGAGGTGGTTTCGCGGCGCCCCGGGACGCCCGCCGAGTTCGTGGACCGCTTCCCCGACAGCATCAACGGGGCCCGTGTGCGGAAGGTGAAGACCCCGGACGCCAAGTTCACGCTGGTGCACATCCGCCAGGTGCACGACGACGGCAGCATCACCCCGCAGCGCAACATCCGTGAGGCGTACACAGAGCGCATCGCGGGCGTGCCAGCCCTGGCCCGCACCCAGACGGAGATCCACGCCCTGCTCACGCGCCTCATCCGGGACCACGGCATGCAGGAGATCTACCTGGAAGGGCTGGTCGCGGGCGATGAGAAGCGCGCCGAGGAAGATGCCCGAGGGCTCGCGGCGGGCCAGCGCAGCCTGCGGCAGACCCGGCGCCGGCGCAAGGAGCTGGAGCAGCAGCTGCGCGACGTGGAGGCGCTGATCGCCACGACCGACGGGGCGCTGCACCCCTACCTCGGCGACACGGGCATGACCGCCGCCGTGCGGCAGCAGGTGAGCAAACTCAACCAGGCCATCGAGAAGGAGGTGAAGGAGATCGAAGCGTCCGCGAGCGACCACGACAGCGGCGTGCGGGTGGCCTTGGCGGCAGCGCTGCCCTTCGTGCAGTCCCGCCGGCTGCGCCTGCAGGGCGCGGAGACCGCCGAGGCCAACCGCAAGGCCGGCGAGGCGCTGAAGCGCATCCAGGCGGCGGAGAAGCCGGACGAAGCCGACGCACATCTGGTCATGGGGGCACGCGAGGCCATCGTGCTGGCCCACGTGGCGGCCGGCACGCGCCCCGTGGGCTATACCATGTACGGTGCGGCTCATGACTTCGAGCCGAGCATCGAGGCGTGGAACAAGGCGAACCCCACGAAGAAATTCTCGCTCATCGAGATCACGCCGCCGTCCCTCATCCCGCCCCCGCTTCCGCCTCCGGGCGGCGGCGAAGGCGTGCCGCTCCCCCCGCCCTGAGGCTCAGGCCGCGTCCAGCGGCGCGTC
>CAZYAK010000119.1:0-2483 GCA_964645935.1 uncultured Candidatus Peribacteria bacterium
CGCGCTTGGCGCTCGTGTCCACGTAGGCGCCGGTACTGGTGAGATCGTTCGCCGCCGTGCCCTGGAGGTTATCCCCGACGTTCGGGGAGGCGCTGAACGGGTAATAGGCGGTCGTGTGCCAGGTACAATCCGCGACGGCGGCGGCCTGCGCGAGCGCCGGCAGCGCCAGCACCAGGAGGAGGCCCAGCCGCGCCGCAAGCCACGCGGGGCGCATGGTCAGTCGCCCTTGTTCGCGCAGGCGATGATGGTCGCGAGGCAGCTGCTACAGCTCGTCACGTTGTAGCGGAGCCGATGCAGCGGGCCGTGGAACTGCGCCACTGCCGTTGCGTTCATCGTCCCGAGCGAGGCAAACGCCCCGCCATCCAGCTTCCCCTCGACGTTCAGCGCCATGGTGCCGCTCGCAATCGAGAGGTTGATGGTGAAGTCGCCCACCCAATCGCGCACGTCGTCGCCATCGGTCGAGGGCGCGTAATTGGTCGAGTTCAGGGTGTAGGGGCCGAAGCACTGGGCTTTCGCCTGGACGTGGGAGGGGAGGAGGCACGACGCGCCCAGCAGCACGATGAGCGCCCCCCAGACCACGCGACCCGGACCATTGCTCATCACGACACCACGCACGCCATGCCTCCTCCGGGACGCGGGGAGGATTGGGGCCGCGTCCACGGGTTCGGACTACGCGACGGCGTGCGGCAAGTGCGAACCGATCACCAGACCAGATCGTACCGCTTCTCGGGCACGATATCGGCGAGCGCCACGCGATCCATCTCGCGTTCGAAGCTCGTGCCGTCGTGCTCGAAGTTCTTCAGGTACTTGAGCGCATCGCCCAAGTGCTCGTAGTAGCCGTCATTCGCGGGGAGGCCGTCTTTCCCGAGCGTGTACCCGCCGCGGAGCGCGCGGCGGAGATCGTCCGTATCCGGATTCACTTCCACCAGGAAATTCGGCTCGCCCGGCCGGAACATCGTGGTCATCAGCAAGCGGAGCCAGGCGAGCGGCTCCTGCTCCAGCATGTAGCGGGCGCGGACCTGGAGGCCGAACTTGGCGGCGAGGAGATCCATTTCCGTCGGCCCGATGCCCTTCCGCTGCCGGCCGGCGAAGTCGCCCGCGTCGAGGAACGTCCACCCGGGGAACCGCTCCTCGCATTTCCGGAGGCACTGGCGCGCGAAGGGCTCCAGGTCGATCCGGTCGCCCATCCAGGCGGCAAAGACCCGCAACTGCCGGGCTTCGAACAACTGACCCACCACGCAGACGGGGTGCGTGAAGCCCCAATCCCACGAGCGCAAGAGCGGGCGCTTGGGATCGAGCCGGAGCGGCGCGGGGCGCGTGTGGACGCTCTCCTCGTACACGCCGTCGAACACGGGCGTCCCGGTCAGGACCGAGGTGTCATCGAGCTCGTACTCCCGCCGCCAGCCTTGCGCCGACATGCCGCTCGACTGCGCCGCGCGCCATTCCGCCGAGCGTTTCCGGGGGTCCGCATGGGGCCAGATCTCGAGCACATGCGCCCGGTTCTTGGGGTTCCGGTAGGCGAGCACGCCTTCCGCCAACGGGACCGGAATCCGGGGAATCGGCTCCGCATTCGGGTCGGGCCGGCCGTGCCCCGTCCGGTCGTGCCGCATCTCCGAGAAGAACGACCCGCACTCGACGGTCGAGACGAGCCAGATCTTCCCCGAATGGATCGCCGGCCGGGCGGCCATGAAGGTCGCTTCCGCCTCGGGCCAGAACGCGCACTCGTCCATCAGGATGTCGGTCGGCGTGACGCCGCGGAGCTGGTCCGCGCCCGAGCCGACCGCCACGATCCGCGAATGCGTCTCGGGGAACTCGATATAGGTGCGGTGGAGCTTCACCGGCACCCGGTCCTGCTCGAGCCGCGCCAGGATCAGCTTCGCCCGCCGCAGCATGTCGAGCGCCGACCCGGGCTCGTGCTCGTTCAGCCCGAGCTTCAGCGCATCGAAGTAGATCAGCTCATGCGGAAACTTCGCCGCCTTCCAGACGCGGAGCGCGATCGAGAGCCAGGACAGAAACATCTGCCGGCCCTTGGGGATGATGACCAGGTGCGCCGCCGGGTCGAGGTAGAGGGCGACGATGTGGCGCATGTACTGCGCCCACGGCTCCGCAGCCGGAAACCGCAGGAACGCATGCGCGTCCGTGTCCTCCGTCCAGCAGCAGTCCGCGAACCACTGCCACGGATCGGCCCGCCACGCCGCATCCCGCCGCCGCCGCTCGAGCTCGAGCTTCGCCGCCGCCTGGAGCTCCGCCCGCTTCCGCGCTGCCGCCGAAAGTGCCGCCATCCCCTCGCGGTGGTAGCGGACCCCCGCGCCCTAGTGCGACGCCTCCCCCTCCTCGTCCTCCCCGACGGCCCCCGCCAACGCCTCGGGCACCTCGCCCCCATTCACAAACGCCAACAACTCCTCGTCCGACACCACCCGCCGATCCCGCAACTTCGCCGTCAGAGCCAAATGCACCGACCGCTGCACCGGCGTCCACCCGCC
>CAZYAK010000120.1:0-2448 GCA_964645935.1 uncultured Candidatus Peribacteria bacterium
CTGCCGCTGGCCACCACCGAGGGCGCGCTGGTCGCGAGCCTCAACCGCGGGTGCAAGGCGGCGTCGGTGTCGGGCGTGAAGACGGACTCCACGTACCACGGCATCACGCGCTCGGTGGCTTGGAAAGCGGGCCGGGGGGCGCGGGAGTTCGCCGACGCGCTGCGTGCACGCGAGGCGGACTGGACCGCTCAAGCGGAGGGCACGAGCGGGCACCTCAAGATCCTCGGCTACGACGTGGACGAATCGGAGGGCCACGTGTTCCTCACACTCAAGGCGGACACCGACGAGGCCATGGGCATGAACATGGTCACCATCGCGGCGCAGGCGGTGGGCCGGTGGGCGGAGGAGCAGCTGGGAGGCACGTTCATCACTGTCGCCGGCAACGTGGACAGCGACAAGAAGCCGAGCCTGCGCACGTACGAGCACGGCCGCGGCTTTGAGGTGACGGCGGAGACGTTTCTTTCTGCCACGACCATCACGGACATTCTCAAGACCGACGCCGCGGCGATGCTCGCCGTGGCCAAGGCCAAGCTGGAGATCGGCTCGGAAATCGCGGGCGCCATCGGGCGCAACCTCCACGCCGCGAACGCCGTGGCGGCGCTCTACCTTGCCACCGGCCAGGACGCGGCGCACGTGGTGGAAGGATCCCTCAGCGACACCTGGATCGAGCCTCAGGGCGACGGCCTCCTCGTACGTGTGCGCATGCCCGCCGTCCTCGTGGGCGTGCGGGGCGGCGGCACGGCGCTGCCAGCTCAGCACAAGTGCCTGGACCTGGTGCTGCAGGAGAAGACGCCGCTCCCTCCCCGCGTCCAGCTGGCCGAAACCGTCGCCGCGGCGGTCCTGGCAGGCGAAATTTCGCTGCTGGCGGCGCAGGCGGGGCATGACCTGGCGAAGGCGCATAAGGCGCTGGGACGGTGATCTTTAGGCTTTCCTAAGCCAAACTCCGTAATTGACATATTTCTAATATAGGTGTTTAATATAAATTAGTCCCTGCGTTCGCAGGGATGTTGGTTCCTTTGACACCATCGGTTGGTGTCTATGAAAAAGGGATCAAATAAGCCTCACACGACGAAGGAGTCTCAGTCATGGGAAACATTCCCTACGCAGTCGCGCCCAGCCTCTGGGCCGTCACGCCCATCATCCGCCACATCAACCCCATCACCGGCATGATCGAAGGTGACGACAGCGGCTACCGCAAGGTGCGGACCCTGCCCGTCAACCCCGCCCCGCTAGTCAACCCCGCCGTGCTGTGCCGTCCGTCTTACGACGGCGTCACGATCCTCGGCACCCGCGACCCGAGCATCATCCTCCCCGGCGGCCTGGACAACGGTGTCCTGGTCGTGCGAGAGGCGTTCGCGCGGGACATCGACGCTGCCGATCTGTTCCTGCAGAAGACCTTCGGCAACGCCTACCGGCTCTGCGCCCTGGATGGCTTCCGCTCGTGGAAGCGCCAGGCCGCGGGCTTCACGAGCTTGCTGACCGGCTGGATGCAGCGCACGGGCGTCACCACGAAGAGCGTCAACAACGACGAGGACGTCGTGCGGTTCCTGCAGTGCGGCGACAAGGCGGACGGCACCTTCAGCTGGGTCAACGCGGACACGGCTTCGGCCGGATTGGTGGCCCTCGCGACGGACCTCCTCCGCGACGCACGCATGCAGGACCAGCTCAAGGCCTACGCCGCGAGCAAGGCGACCGACGGCGTCGGGGATCTCGATGACGCGGTGTACACGTACATCACCGTCAGCGCGAATTCCGGCATCGGCCGCGCCGCGCGCTGCAACATCCCGCTCGTCTTCGAAGGCAACGCCCACGCGGGCGGCGGGGCGTGCGACATCTTCCTGGTCGGCTCCAGCGGTCAGCCCCTGAACCCCGTGCCCTTCGATTACCCGGGACCGGCGGCAGCGATGGACTACATGGAGAACGACAAACACTACGACGAGTACCGGAAGCTGGCCGCTACCGACGACATGCTCCGCGCGCACATGCAGACGGCGCTGGGCACGACGCCGGACCGGTTCAGCTGGAGCATGTGGGAGGACCTCCGCGCGGCGCTGCGCATCCTCTATCACCTCACCCGCGCCAAGGGCTGGACGTACTACTCGAGCGATCACGGCGGAGAGAACTGGCACTTGGAAGGGGGGAACATCGGCTACGATCCCCTGACCGGTGCCGTCCTGTTCTCCGAGCCGGTGACCTCCGTTCAGTACCCCGACTCGGGCAACCCCGGTCACACCCTCCAGCTCCGCGGCCGTGACGCCGTGGCGGCCTGGGGCGGTGCGACCGGTCACGAGCAGGCCCTCCGTCATGGCCTGAGCATCTGATTCCCAAACCACCAACCGATGAAAGGAACCTGGGGCTCCCGCGCAAGCGGGGGCCCTTTGGTTGCAGTCGTATTTCTGGAAGGACCGCGGCCAGAAAGGCCGCTCCTGTTGTGGTAGCACTAGGGGA
>CAZYAK010000121.1:0-2435 GCA_964645935.1 uncultured Candidatus Peribacteria bacterium
TGGGGAGGAGGGATTCGAACCCCCGAATGGTAGCTCCAGAGGCTACTGCCTTACCGCTTGGCGACTCCCCAACGTGATAATGCGATGGTCTGGGATTTCCGGCACGCCGAAGCGCGCGGCAGCTATCCTACCACAGGACCCGCACTTGGAAAGCGATACACGTACGCCCCGCAGCGGAGCGAAGAAAGCTCGTTTGATCAGGAAATACCGAGCTTCCGGGCTTCCACCCGCACGAAGACGGCGCACTGTTCAGCCAGGAGGTCCTCGATCTTGTTGGAGAGGCCCGCATCCATATGCAGTGGGCCCTAGCCACGGCTTGATTCTACAATGCGCGCCCGTATCCTTTGGGGTGGTGCCCCTGCTTGATATCCCCGCCGACGGCCTGTTGCGCTGCACCCGCTCGGTGGAGGCGCTCTATGTGGGTGAAGACGGCTTGATCCGCTGCAACCTGCATGCGCACACCACATGCTCCGACGGTATCCGCACCGTGGACGAAGTTGCCGCGCTTGCCGCGCACGCCCGTACCAACATTGCCATTACGGATCATAATCGCGCGCCTCGCGTGGACGGCCCCTGGCCCGCTGGGCTCATCGCGGGCATGGAGGTGTTCTGCAAGGAGGACGTGGAGATCGTCGTGCTCGGCACCCTCGCGGAGATGCAGGCCATCGACGACGAGCTCGTGAGACCCAACCTCGGAAAGATCTCGTCGCAGTTCCTGCCCACCACCCTCTCAATCCGGGACTTGCTGGCCCGTAGTCGCTTTCATATCTTCCCGCACTACGCGAGCACCGAAGGTCTCTCGTGGCTCCCGGCCGACGTGCAGGCAGAGCTCCTGGTGCTGGACGGCGGACGTGGGATGCTGGAGTTTAACGCGGTGATGCCGCAGTGGCACCAGGCGCTCACTGCACAGGTAGCGGAGACATGGGACATTGCGCTCGTGCGCACAGGCGACACACACGCGGGCGACCGGCTCTACGTGGAGACGGGCAGCGATGTGCCCCTGCACGAGCTCACGGACAGCGACGCGCCCCTTGTGGAGCGCGTGCTCGCCGCGTACCGCGACCGGCGCGAGGTCGTGTCGCACCGCCTCGCCTCGCCAACGAAACGAGAGCTCCTGGCCGCTGCGGTGCAGATCGCACGCAAGAACGGCGCGCGGCCCATGCTCACGTACTTGCGCAAGAACGTCCAGCGCGCGATGGGCCAGGCGCCCCGCGCTCGACCGTCCAACCTACCAACAAAGCGCTGACTTACACGATCTTGCCCGCGCTCTTCTCCCACACCCGCACCTTCTCGGCGGCTTCGGTGATGTCGGGCACCGTCACGTACACCATGGCCTCGCGGCCGCAGGTGGTGGCGTAGATCATGCCGATGTTGATGCCGGCCGCTGCGCACGCGCGCCCGATGTTGGCGATGGCGCCGGGCGTGTTCTTCATGCGGAAGCCGAGCACGTCGGTGATGCTCACGGGACCCAACTCCTTGAGGACGATCTTGGCCGTCTCGTGATCGTCCACGATCATGTGGATGATCGTTTTCTCCGGCCCCTCGGTGCATGCGATCGCCTCAATATTTACCTCGGCGGAACGCAGCTTGTCACCCACCTTTGCAAGCGAGCTCGGGACGTTTGGCATGGAGATGTTCACCTGCACGGCGGGTTCCATCGGGGTGGGGGAGGGGGCGAGATTGGCGGCAGTCTACAGAAAACGCGTTGCTTCACAAGCGAACCCCGGGCTTTTGGCGCTGCGTATGAAGAGTCTGGGGAGCCCTTTCTCAAGCCAAAACCGCGAACTCCACGGTCAGGACTTGTCCAGCGTGTCGGCGGGGACGCCACGGGCGTGCAGATGTTCCAGCCAGCGTTCCTGCTCGGCCGTCTCCTCCGGGAGCTCGGGGATCGCGCGGAGCGCGGCGAGCGCGTCACGGTAGACGGGCGCATCCGCGTCCCTGCGCGGCAGGTGCTTGGTGACGCGGTCCACCGCGAGCTCCTGCGGGCTTGCCATCACCGCTACCACCTGGTTGCGGTCGCCAAGGATGTAGTCAATCACGCGGCGGGCAAGATGCTGCTTCTCGGCGCCTTCCACGAGCACCTGCCGCAGGAGATCCTCGTCCAGGAGTTCCCACACGGGCGAGTCCTCTGGGACGCGGCTGAGGAAGTGGCCGTTGGTGGCCACGAGTGTCTGGATGAGGATTGCTCGATCACCGTTTCCGGGCTCGCCGTCCATCACGGCGCCGATGCGCGCTTCCACACCCATTGCTTGCCAGTTGACGCGTCGTTGGGGCTCCGATGGGGAGATGTCTTCCCCTTTCTTGTCGAGATCGGAGGAGATTCTGCGTGTATGGCTGGAGGGGGCGAGTACGGACATGTGAGAGAGGGAGTAAGACAGTGTGAGAACGCCCGCCCCGCGCGGGGCGCGGGGCGGGCGGGGGATTCACTGGAAGAC
>CAZYAK010000122.1:0-2384 GCA_964645935.1 uncultured Candidatus Peribacteria bacterium
CAGCACGTTGAAAGTCAGCCCCTGGTTGGTCCAGGGAGGCAAGAAGTCCCCCGTACACTGTCGTGTGGAAGGTGGACGGGCGGTTTACTGGCGGATGTTTTCCCCAGCAGGATTGCTCAAGATGAAGATCGCGAGCAAGATAAAGATACCGATGCGGGTCCTGTTGGTGGTCAGGGAACCCGTCATTCAACTGGATACCGTGATCGGACCGAACGGATCCTTCCGTTTCGACCTCCAGGTCAGTGAGAAGCCACTGCTGCTCTTCCTCACCTGGTGGGCAGAGGACACGGAGAGGTTTCTGTTCATGACGTGGGATCCGCTCGAGGTCCTCGCTCCCACCTGAAGCCGCCCCGCCGCCTCGCCTAGGAGTTCCCGTCACGCGCATGCGTGTGACGGGAATTTCTCCTGCGCCACACCGTGAATGCTGGCCTCGCGCCGCGCCGCCGCTACACTCGCGCGGTGACTGCGGAGCACCCCATCGTCGGCCACCGCCTGGCGCTGGCGGAGCTCAAGCGCGACCGTGAGACGGACCACGTCGCGCACGCGTACCTCTTTGCCGGGCCCGTGGGCATCGGCAAATTTACGGTGGCCAAGCGCTTTGCCGAGGAACTGCTCGCGGAGGGCCTGGAAGGGGATGCTCGCGCGGAGGCCATCCGCCAGGTGCGCCGCCTGCTGCACGCGGACCTGCACGTGCTGGACTGGCTCTGGATGGACGGGACGCAGGACGACCTGGACGAGATTGCCAAGCACTCCAATGTTCCGCAGGAGCATCGCCGCAAGGCCAAGGCCAAGACCGACACCATCTCCATCGATGACGTGCGTGCCTTGCAGGAGCGGCTCCACGAGGTGGGCAACGGGCGCTACAAGTGCTGCCTCATCCGCTCGGTGGAGCGCATGCAGGCCGAGGCGGTCAACGCGCTACTCAAGCTCTTAGAGGAGCCGCCCGAGGGCGTGGTGTTCCTCCTCACTACCGAATCTCCCGCGCTGCTCCTGCCCACGCTCATCTCGCGCACGCGCCTGATGCGCCTCTCGCGCTTGGGCGATGCCCTCATCGAGCCGCTGCTGGCCGGTATCCCGGAGGAGGACCGCCGCTTCATCCTGCGCGTGGCGCAGGGCGCGCCAGGCAAGGCCAAGCGCCTGGTCTCGGAGCCGGATCGCCTCCGCGAAGAGCGCCAGACCTTTGCCGAGGCCACGGCGTTCTGGCACGCGCGGTCGCTGGAGCAGCGGTTGCGGATCGTCAGCCCTCTCCACGACAAGGGCGCGGAAGCCGACCGTCTCCTCCTGCACCTCTCCCTCGCCCTGCGCGACGAACTCACAACATTCCCGGACGCTGCTCCGCGCGCGCTCTTTGCCCTCGCGGAGGGGTTGGAGAGCAATGCCTCGCGGCAGCTGCTAGCCCAGCGCTTCGCGTTGGAATCCGCAGCGGACTGAGCCCCGGCGGCTTGCCGGGTGCGGGACCCGGTGGTACGATCGAACGCTGTTCCCGGACACTCTGCTCTACGTCATCGTCCTTTGCGGCTCGCTTCTGGGTATCGTCCTCCTGTTCGGGGCGCGGTCCCTCCTGCGAAATCGCTCCGTTCGGCGGTTCGTGCGCTCCGTGAAGCAGCGGTTCCAGTTCGCGGAAGAGCGCGGCGCGGTGCTGGTCGAGGAGAAGCGCGTGGATAAGCCGCGCAAGTCCCCCCGGACGTCGGCCATCGAGTTGCAGCAGGTCCGCTCGTTCGTGCACATGGCTGAGAAGGCCGTCTCGCAGGGCAAGACCGACGAAGCCGAACGCCTCTTCATCCAGGCGCTCACCGTGCAGCCCCAGGCCTTCGACGTGCAGGCCATGCTCGCCAAGCTCTATCTCACCACGGGCCGTGAGAACAAGGCCGAGGCGCTGTACAAGGAGTTACTCACGCATCGCGATGAGATCTCACTGCACAGCAACCTCGGGCTCGCGTACTACCGCCAGGCCAAGTACGAGGAGGCTTGCCAGGCCTACCAAGAAGCCCTCAACCGCGACCCGCAGACGCCGGAGCGCAGTTCGGCCCTTGGTCGTGCCTGCATCGCCGCCAGGCGCTTCGAGGAAGCCGCGCCGCTCCTGGAGAAGGCCTGCGCGCGCCTCTCGCGAGACACCGAGCTCCTCCATCTGCTGGGCGAGTGCTACCTGCAGCTGGGTGCCACCGAGAAGGCGGAAGACGCGTACCGCCGCATCAACAAGCTGGAGCCGTACGATGAGGAGGTGAAGGCGAAGCTGGTGAGTTTGGCGAGGGTTTGAGGTGTTCGCCTATGTGTAGGTTCGGCCGCGGCCAAGGGTTTCCCGTTTCTTTGTGCGCGATCCCCGTCACCAAGCCAAGGACGTCGCGTCGTGGGCTTGGGACGCGATCCCCTGGGACAAAGAACTG
>CAZYAK010000123.1:0-2363 GCA_964645935.1 uncultured Candidatus Peribacteria bacterium
CCTTAAGCTTCTCGAGCGACGCCATGGCGCGAATGAAGGCCGTTCCGCCTCCGGGGACGATGCCCTCTTCGGCCGCGGCGCGGGTGGCGGACAGGGCGTCCTCGACGCGGTGCTGCTTCTCCTTCTGCTCCACCTCCGTCGCGGCGCCCACCTTGATGATGGCGATGCCGCCGGAGAGCTTGGCGAGGCGCTCCTGGAGCTTCTCGCGGTCGAAGTCGGACTTGGTGTCCGCGATCATCGTCTTGAGCTCCGTCACGCGGGCCTCGATGTCCGCCTTCTTGCCGGCGCCGTCGACGACCGTGCAGTTGTCCTTGGTGGCCACGACGCGGCGGGCCGTGCCGAGGTCCTCGAAGGTGGCGTTCTCGAGCTTCAGGCCCACTTCCTCCGTGATGACGCGGCCGCCCGTGAGGATGGCGATGTCTTTCAGCATCTCCTTGCGGCGGTCACCGAAGGCCGGGGCCTTGATGGCGAGCGTGTGGAACGTGCCGCGCAGCTTGTTGACTACGAGCGTGGCGAGCGCCTCTCCCTCCACGGACTCGGCGATGATGACGAGTTCCTTCTTGCCGCGCTGGGCCATGGCCTCGAGCAGCGGGAGGATTTCTTGGATGGAGGAGATCTTCTTGTCGGTGATGAGGATGGACGGGCGCTCGAAGACCGCCTTCATGCCGGCGGGGTCCGTCACGAAGTACGCGGAGATGTAGCCCTGGTCGAACTGCATGCCCTCCACGAACTCCTTCTCGAGGCCGAGAGTCTGGCCGGCTTCCACCGTGACTACGCCCTCCTTGCCGATCTCGTCGATGACCTCGGCGATGGCAGCGCCGATCTCCGCGTCCTGTGCGGAGATGGTGGCGACGGCCGCAAACTCGGCCTTCTTGGAGACGGGCTTGGCCTGGCCCTCCAAGTGCTTCACGACGGCGTCGACCGCCTTCATGATGCCGTTCTTGATGGAGATGGCGTTCTTGCCGGATCCCAAGTGCTTGAGGCCCTCGTGCATGATGGCGTGGGCGAGCACCGTGGCGGTGGTGGTGCCGTCGCCGGCAGCGTCGTTGGTCTTAGTGGCGGCCTCTTTTACGAGCTGGGCGCCGAGGTTCTCGTAGGAATCTGGGAGCTCGATCTCCTTGGCGACCGTGACGCCGTCCTTGGTGACGGTGGGCCCGCCATACTTCTTGTCGATGGCGACGTTACGGCCCATCGGGCCCATCGTGGCGCTCACCGCGCGTGCGAGCTTCGCGACGCCCTTGAGGATCTTTTCGCGCGCGTCATTTCCGAAGATAATCTGCTTGGCCATGGTTCAGGGGTGGGGAAGTGGGAGAAGAGTTAAGAGTGCTTGATGCGTCCGAGGACGGAATCGAGACGTAGAACTTTAATTTCGATGTCCTTTCCCTCGATGTTCTTCACCTTCACCTCGTCGCCCGCGTAGCGGCCGAAGAGGATGTGGTCGCCGACCTTGAGGTAGTCACGGGGATTCGAGAGCTCCTTGCCCTCAAAGCGCACACCGCCGTTGCCGAGCGCGAGGACGACGCCCTCGGAGGGCTTCTCGCCTCCCGCGGAATCGGGGAGGACGATGCCAGACTTGGTCGTCGTTTCCTTCTCCACAGGCATCACAATGACGCGGTCGCCGAATGGCTCGATGTCGACCAGAAGCTTGGGGGTCTTGCTGTCCTTGGCGGTGGACATAGGATGGGAGGGGAAAGGAAACCGCAGCCGATCGGGCGACCGGACCGCAGTATTGAAGTGCGTTAGCAGTCGGAATTCTAGAGTGCCAACGCGAGGTGTCAAGATGTCGACACGCCGCATGTCTTGCCACGTCTTGTACGCTGTTGCCCTCTAGACATGGCTGTATCCGAATTCGCCACCACTCGGCCGCTCATCACCCTTGGTATAGCTGGGCTGATTGCGGGTGGGGGATTCTTGGCACACTCCATGGTGGCGCACGCTTCTCTGGACGTGGGTGCATCGGACACTACACAGGCCGTGAGCGTCACGACCGACGGAGCATCGCAGTCGGTCACCGTGTATCTGCGCAACTCCTTCGACCAGATCGTGATCGTGGGCGGGACGCAGGTGACGGACGAAGACCGTGCAACTGCGCGGGCAGACATGTACGACCAACAACGGTTCCGAGAACACGTGCAAGACGCCCACGAGCGCGCGGCGCGCGAGCGGGAGCTCTTCGACCTCGACGGTGACGGACGCGTGAGCGACGACGAGGTTCGGCGTATTGCTGCCGCTCTGGAGACCTCATCGCTGACGAAAGCCGACCGGGAGTCGGTCATCCGTGCGCTCCATGACGATGGACAGGGTCCGGCCGGTACCAGAGGCGGCCAAATGCCCTCAAGCGTAACTGATGGTAAGCGCAATCG
>CAZYAK010000124.1:0-2333 GCA_964645935.1 uncultured Candidatus Peribacteria bacterium
GTACATCCTCCAGCGACTGGATCTCAGGCGTGAGCTTGGCAGCCATCTCTCGATGGCGCTGCGAATCGCTAGGCAGATCGTTCTCCACGATCCAGAGGTGCTTGCGCTTTTTCTCGAGGTCGATATCCACCCTGTGGAGCGCGTCCAACTTCTCGGTGAGGACGGCTCCAAGAGCCTGGGCTGTTCCTTTCGGATTCCGTTCCGGCTCCCCGACCGCCCGCCAGTCGCTGACGCGAGATGCGGGGGCAGATTCCTTTCGCGACCGTTCCTGTTCGAGCTGCGCCGCTAGGGCATTGCGATCCGCCTCGAGGTTCTTGACCCGCACGTTTGCCGCATCGCGAGCCGATGCGACCGGAATGACCGCCCGTTGGACGGCTTCCTGGATCTGGGCTTGGATATCAGGCCTTGCGGCCGACGAAGGAGCAGGATCCGTAAGGACAGGCACGCCTGCGAAGGCCAAGGCTGATGGACCAGGAACTCCCGCCACGGCACGCGATGCACGATCGCGGTACGCTGACCACAGCGCCCACATGATCGAGAAGATCGCAGCCATGACCAGACAGATCAAGACGTTGTTCAGTCGCGCTTGCTCCTGACGCATCTCTGCCATCTGGAGCTGGGTCACCATGGTGCGAACGAGCGCACGACGTTGAGCCTGAAAACCGGCTTCCGCGCGCGCAATCGCTGACTGGATCTCGAGAAGCATCTCTTCACGCTGTTGGTGAGTGAGCCCTCGCGTCCTAGGCGTAGCAATAGCGGCAGACGCCGACACACTGCCCGCACCGGGCACCGGTTGCGACGACACGCCCGGAATGGGCGTGGACGAAACAACGTTCTGCTCGACAGCCACAGGCTGGAGCGGCACTCGATACTCGAGCCCGGTGACGACCCAGAGCCGCTGTTGCGATGCAGAGCACGTCTGCCAGTGCGCGGGGTTACGACTTCCATGGTGGTCGCCGGGGCCGCGATAGCAGGCGTAGTTGATCTTGCCCGGGTTGGCCTCCACCACGACGTCTGCCGTGATGGTGGCGCCCGGGGCGGCGTGCTGGTTACCAAGGCGCACGACGGCGCCCAGGTCCATCCTGCCCCGCACGGGCACGAGCAGGACGTCCCGGCCGTTCTCACGGACGACACGGGGCTGCTGCGCCAGGGCGGCGGCCGGCACGAGGCCCAAAGCCACACCCATCACAAACAACACGACGTTGAGAAACCTACCCATGACATCCTCCTGATGTAGGGACTTTTTTGGCTAAGACAAGTTGTCGAAGAGCCAAGGAACACTACAAACCACCATATCCATCCGTTACTGTCAACTCTTACTATAAAAGAACGCCCGTCCGGTGGCTATCCGGACGGGCAGGGGGGAGAGGTCTAGGAGGAGGGGCTCCCGGGATCAGTCGATCTTCGGGGGGCGCGGGAGCGGGAAGGGGTCTGCACCCATCCCAGCATCATACGGGACGTGCGGTGGCGTTTGGCCGTTTCCGCCGAGGCTGGGCGGCGTGAGTGTCCTCGGGATGGAAGATCCTCCCCTGGTGGGGACGGGAGGTGGTGGGAGCGTCTTGTGAGCGTTCAGCGCTTTGAGATCGTTTTGGAGGCGCAAGATGCGCCCCTGCATGCCGAGGAGGAGCTGGTTGAGCAACAGGCTAAACCAGGGACGCCGGTCTGCGCGTGCACTATCGAGGGAGATGTACCCGAGGCCGCGCGCGGCCGCGAGGCTCCCACACGCATGTACGGTTTGGCCCAGAGCCATGGCGAGGACGCCCTGGATGGCGATGAGGCGGCGGAGCTTGCGCTCACAGTACGTTTCACGCTCCGGGAGCGATGGCCGGCTCTGGATGCCGTCCGGATCGTCCGCATGCTCCATCTTCCGCGTCTCCCGGATGGACTCCTCCAAATCCGGGATGAGATCAGCGAGCAGAGCCTGGATGTGGCAGATGAAGTTACGCGAGTCGCGCACTTCCGTCTCGAGCTCGATCCCCCGCTCGGCATAGTCCTTGCGGAGCTCCTCCTCGATGCGTTGCTTGTGCACCGCGACCGACTCCCCCACGGCAATCACCGGTTGGGAGGCTTTTGACTTGCGGGAGAGCCTCGTGAGCTCATCCTTATACGCGTCCTCACGAGCCGTCAGCTCCGCCTTATGGCGTTGCCTCTCGGCCTCGAGCGCCTTGCGATGCTCCTCCGGGCTCATGGTGCTGGGATCCTCGACGCGCTTGTTGCGCATCACGAGGTACGTGATGAAGACACCAGCGAAAGCGCCGACGACCAGGAGCGCGAGAACAAAGAGGACGGAATGAACCATGCTCTCTTGTTCGTGCACCGCTTGGGCGCTGGTC
>CAZYAK010000125.1:0-2157 GCA_964645935.1 uncultured Candidatus Peribacteria bacterium
TTGGCGCTCAAAGAAACGGCGAACCCTGGCGGAGAAGACTCCCGCCTCGGAAGGAATTAGTGGCTTGTGACGAGGGAAAACACCATCGCCCACTACGTCCCTGCGGTCATGTACAGGGCCCACTACCATCCTGTCTTTTGCTCATCGCTCCAAAACCAAGGACAACGGATGCCCTCAAGAAGGTGAGGGAGGTGTCCCTCCGGGGACCTTCGGTCTGGAGGGCCGAGAACACTCCCGACTGCGACGGGACTGCGCAGCAAGCCTCGGCGCGACGCCGAGAGCTTTCTGCTGGGAGCCGAGGAGGTTTCCTCCCCCTCCTGCAACCAACCCCTGCCGAGCGCGTCGGATGAAGAGCGACTGAAGCCGAACGCTTCTGGAATGTGTGTTGTCTGATTGATGAAGAATTGATCGCCACCCGCGGGGCGGGACCCCCGCGGCTGGGTTATAGGGGGTAATGAGGGCAGATGCGATCACCCGCGAACCACCTGGGGTAAACTCCCCCCCATGCAGATCCAAGACCTCGTCTCCGTCGGCGGAAAGACCACCATGCGCATCGGCGGACAGGCCCGGTACTATGCAGAGCTTAAGACACGCGAGGACGTGGAGCAGGTGTATGCCTTCGCGAAGGAGAAAGGCGTACCCATGATCGCCCTTGGAGGCGGCTCCAACACGGTGTTCGCCGACGGCGTCGTGGAGGCACTGGTCGTGCGCCTGAAAGCCGACGTGCTTACCATCAATGGAAATATGCTCCGTGTGGAGGCAGGTAAGATCCTCGCATCGCTCCTCAACGACCTCGCCACCAAGGACCTCGACCTCTCTGCGCTTACGGGCATCCCCGGCACGGTGGGCGGCGCAATTTTCGGCAACGCGGGGCAGGGCCCTACGGGAATCTGGATTGATACGTATGTGAAGCACGTGACGGTCTTCCTGGACGGATCGTGGCGCACCCTCACCAAGGAGGAGTGCGATTTCCGTTACCGTGAGAGCCTTTTTAAGGACGCCGATGTGCCACCGCTCATCTGGGAAGTGGAGATGGAAGTCCCACGAAAACCCGGCGCCGAGGTGAAGGCGGAGATCGAGCGGCTGCTCAAGAAGCGCTTCGAAACCCAACCGCACGTGAAGACTGCGGGCTCGTGCTTCAAGGCGCTGCCCGACGGCACACCGGCCTGGAAGCTCATCGATGCAGCGGGGCTGCGCGGTCATACAGAGGGCGGCGTGCAGATCGCGGAGAAGCATTCCAATTTCCTGCTTAATGTAGGCGGCGCGACGTACGCGGACGTCCTCGCTATGGCCAGGACCATCCGCAAAAAGGTACCCCGAATCGCCGGAATCGAGATGCGCCTGTACGGCCCCGACGGAAAGCTGGCATCGCTCTGACCCGTGCACTCCGTCCTGACCTGGTTCCGCAATGCACTGAATTAGAGGCTCTAGGAAGCCGCCTCTCGATGGATGTTGCCGATCCATATTGCGGGCACGAGTCGACGGAGTACGGTGAGAGGAACTTCGCCCTCTCGTCCGATGCTGTCCCAAAGACCGACGTTTGCGCGATCATCCCCCTCGCTGCTCGGTGAACGATTCGTGCTCGGTCCCGACGGGCTGGAAATCGCCGAGCTCGCCAGTGGCGAACGCAGCGGAGCCGTCTCACCCTCCATCCAGGCGCTGCAGCAGCGCCAGCTCACCAGCATGGATGAGTTGCTGAGTGTGCTACCGGAGTGGGCCACATATGAACGCGTGGACGATGAAAGCATCGACGTGCACCTGCCCGTTCCTCCCGGAGCAATCCCCAATGTGAGCCAGGTCGTCCGCATCACGCACGATCCTCTGGAGGACATTTACCATGTGCAAGGAGGTTCACCGCACGTTCTGAAAGAGGTTACGGCCGTGCTGGAAAAGATCCGCGCGATCGGCAATTGGGATGCCATCCAAGGCATGGACCCGGCGCACGCGCCCTGGTGAACAAAAACGCCGCCCCGGAGGGCGGCGTCAGGAACGCGTACGGGAAGTCTGTTTAGAACGGGAGATCTTCCGGCTTGATCTCAGAACCGTAGGAAGCCGCCATGGCCGGCGCCTCGGCGCGGGGTGCAGAGGGATTGGTGTCTTGATTGAAGGAGAAGTCTGAAGGCGACTCCTGGCTCATGCCGCGCGCGGAGGACGCGT
>CAZYAK010000126.1:0-2146 GCA_964645935.1 uncultured Candidatus Peribacteria bacterium
CCTCGTCGTTGTCCTGAGGATCGTAGGAACCGGTGTTGTTGGCGTTGCCGTCCGTGTGGCAGCCGGGATCTTGCTCGTCCGTGCGGCCGTCAGAGTCGTTGTCGCGACCGTCGTTGCACGCGCGGAGAGGGGCACCGGGTGTGCCCATTGCAAGGTAGCCGAACTTGGCGGGCGTCGTGTCGCCCTCATTGGCGTCGCCGCAGCCGCCGTACAGCGGAGAGCCCCAGCAGATGGCGCGGAAGCCCGTGGCAGTGATGTTGCGGGCCTCGCACTTTACGGCGTCGGTCGCGCCGCCGGCGCAGGCCAGCCCCTGCGTCACGCGCTCCGGGCTCACCGTGACTGCCGGAGCGGAGGCGAACGGCGTCGCAAACGTGACGTCCTTGTAGTAGTTGCCCTTGCACGTACCGGCGGCAGTGAGCGTGCCGTCACACTGAGTCGTGACGATGTCGTGGCCGCTGCGCACGTCCTGTGCGGCGGTCTGCTGGAGAGCGATCCAACCTGCCTTGGCATACGAGTAGTAGCCGTCATACGAGCCGCACGAGGCCGCGGGGGAACCGGCGCATTCCAGCGTGAAGCCGGTGCGCGTGATGTTGGTGGGCCGGCACGATACGGCGTCCGTGGATCCACCGACGCACCCCCCTTGTTCCGAGAGGCGCTCGGGGGCCGTCAGGACGTGCGGGACCTCCGCGAAGGTTTGGTTGAAGGTGATCTGGGTGGAGTACGGCGTGCTGCAGAGGCCGCCCTGGAACGTACCGTTGCACGTGTTGGGGATGATCGCGTGGTTGGACTGGGCGCCGGATGCGTCCGTACCCTTGGGGACGGCGATCCAGTTGCCGGTGGCGTACACCCACCAGCCGTCGTAGGAGCCGCAGTAGCCGCCGTGGGGCGAGGCGCCGCAGACCATGCGGAACCCCGTGGTCGTGATGTTGGTGGGATAGCACGCGAACGCGTCCATCGATGACCCCACGCACGAACTCGGCTGCTCGGAGGCGTGGTTGATGGTGACGAGCACCTCCGGCGGTGCGTCGTACGGACGGTCGAAGGAGACGTCCCGGTAGAACGGCTGGTTGCAGAAGCCTCCGACGTACGTGCCGGGGCAGTTGGAGGCCAGCACGTTGCTCTGGCTCTCTACGTGCGGAGAGACGAGCGACTCCGCCGACGCGACGGGGAGCTGCCAGGAAGAGAGAAACGGGATGATCGCCGTGACCACGAGAGTCAGGACAGATCCCAAGACGGAAGTCCGCAAGCGCGACATGCGTGAAAGGGGAAAAGAAAGTAGGCAGTTGTATCAATGTATGTTTTTGTTGTCAATTCTCGTCAACATGCATTCTTTCCCTGAGCAGGAAGACAGAAAATGCTTGTGTGCCCCACGGACAATTACAGGACAAATTGACAGTAATAACAAATCATTTTTTAAAAGACATGCTGTCAACGCTTTCATGGCGCGCGTGCGGAGGCCCGGCCTGTATTCTGATGCTCTCCCCATATCTGCATGAATCCCCGCCGGTTTCTCCAGCTCTGCGGCACGCTGCTCGTGGTCATCGGTATCGTGGGTTTCCTGCGCCCCAACCTCGCGGGGGACTTCTTGCATTTCGATGCGTCGGAGAACTGGGCCCGCGTGTTGCTGGGTATGGCGATGATTCTTGTAGGGCCGTTCCCGCGCACGCGTCGGTGGGCTGCGGGCCTCGTGGGCGTCGTCGCCCTCGCGGTGGCCGTGATGGGATTCCTGGCTGCAGAGCAGCCATCCCCCAACTTCCTGGGCGTCGCCAACCTGGAGCATCCGGTGGACAACGTGCTGCACCTCATCATCGCTGTGTGGGGCATCGTCTCGGCCATCTTTAACCGTCAGACACCCGTCGCGCTCTGATCCGCGTAAGAGCTGGGCGCTCTCTCCGGCCTCTTGTACTGACCGACCGTGTCGGTGGTTGTCGTGCCCACCGAAGCTCACTTCCCTCACCGTCCTGACCCGCCCCGGGTCAAAACGTGTCAGCGTAGAGAGGGGGATAGTTCGACTCGGCTTCCTCGCTGCACGGCTGAAAATGCGGGCACTCAATGTGATACTCGTCTCAAACCACTGACCCCTTCCGAGGGGGGAGTCTTCTCCGCCAGGGTTCGCCGTTTCTTTACGCGCGTACACGCGCTTCAC
>CAZYAK010000127.1:0-2037 GCA_964645935.1 uncultured Candidatus Peribacteria bacterium
GCCAGGCCGTGAGTCCGGAGGGGTTCCCTGCGCCGCAGGTCACGATTGTGCCGGCTGAAGCATCTGTTCCTGCCTCTCCGAAGAAGTCGGGAGAGCAAAAGCCCGTCAGCCCAATACACGATACTCCGGTGGGGCTCAATGGCACGCACCAAGTCGCTCAGTCCATCGAATGCGTGTCGGAACGGAGCGCAGTACGCACGCTGTCGCCGTAAAGGACCGCCATCTCCGTGCGGTCCGCGCCGAAGCACGTGCAAATAGCGAGCATCACGCCTTTGCGCACGGCGTCTAGATGGGCCTCATTCTGCACGTCCAAACCCGGCAGGAGGCGGACCTGCTCAGCAACAGCCCCGCACACGACTCCTCGCTGCTGAGAATCCAGTAGGTCCCAGCCCCCTTCCTGTGCTGCGACGAGTTCGGACTCTGCCGTTGCGTGGCTGTCTTGTACAAGAACATCCAGCGTCATGCTTATAGAAGAGTATGATGTACGCCGTCGGTCAACTGTCCCGCACCCATTTTCTCCGAATTCTGCAGCCGAATCGTATGACTTCGCCCCACCCCTTCGACCGCTACGCCGCCTACACCGACCTGGACGCCCTCAAGGCGTACAGCGACAAGCCGCTGCGCAAAAGCATCCGGGTGAACACCCTCAAGACCACCGTAGCCGCCGTGCAGGCTGCTGGGGCCGAACGCGGATGGATGATGGAGCTGGTGCCGTGGTGTCCGGAGGCGTTCTTCATCGACCGTGCGGACCGGTCCGTGGCGTTGGGTAAGGACCTGTTGCACCTCCTCGGGCATGTGTACATGCAGGAGGCCGCCAGCATGCTTCCCGCCGAGCTTCTGGACCCGCGCCCCGGCGAGGTGATTTTGGATATGAGCGCGGCGCCCGGCAGCAAGTCCACGCAGATCGCGGCGCGCATGCGGGGCCGCGGCGTGCTGGTGTGCAACGATGTACAGGAGAAGCGCCTATGGACCCTCAAGAGCGCGCTGCACCGCGCGGGAGTCACCAATGCCATCGTCACCAAGAAGGTGGGCCAGTGGTTTGCCAAGCACATGACCGAGCGGTTCGACCGCGTGCTGTGTGACGCGCCGTGCACAGCGCAGGGCACAGCGCGCAAGGATTCGGATGCACTCAACTACTGCTCACTGGAGAACATCGGCAAGATGGCGCGGCTGCAGCGGGAGCTCCTGGAATCCGCCATCGACGCGGCCAAGATCGGCGGACGCATTGTCTACTCCACATGCACGCTGACGCCCGAGGAGAACGAGGAGGTCATTCGTTCGATCCTGCGCAAGCTAGGGGGCAAGGTACGCGTCGTGGACGTGATCGCCTCGGGCGATGCGCGATTCGTGCCGCTTGCCTCCGCGCGCGAGGATTCACTGCGCGTGCAGGAGGCCTTCGGCGATGCGCCCTCGGATCTGCCGCTGCTCAGGTTCTGGCCACAGGCGTACGACACCGAGGGCTTCTTCTGCGCGGTGTTGGAGAAGACCGGTAGCACTCGTCGCAAGGAATGGTTCGAGGCCGTGGCGTTCCAGGAGGAGGAAGTCCCGCGCGCGCGGTCGGTCAAGCTCGGGGAAACACTCGCGTCCCAGTTCGGTTCACCGTTCCTGCAAGAAGGAGACCGGCTCTTCCAGCGTGGTGAGCACCTCCTCCTTTCTACCGAAGAAGTGATGAAGTTCGCGCTCACTACGCAGAATTACTCAGTTGGCTTACCCTTCGCGCTGCGCCTGGACGGAGATCGGCTGCGTCTGGACCACGAGATCGCGTCGCTTCGGGGGAATTCCGCCACCAAGAACGTCGTCACGATCGACGACGAGCAGTTGGATCTGTTCCTGGACGGTAAGGACGCGCAGGGTCCCAAGGACGTGCGCGGCGATGTGATCCTCCTGCACCGCGGAGTGCCCGTGGGCCTGGCACTGGCTAAGGAAGGGCATCTCAAGAACCGGCTGCCACGCTGGATTGTCGCCAAGTCCTGAGTTAGGCCTTCCGCTTCCTCCGGATCCACGCCCACCCCCCCGACGCACCTGCTGCCATTACAA
>CAZYAK010000128.1:0-1936 GCA_964645935.1 uncultured Candidatus Peribacteria bacterium
GAAGCCTCGCCGTAGCCGTCCTCACGGCTATCCCTCTCGGAGGGCGAAGGCAAGCAAAGTCTGCTACCTCGCCTCCGTCCGATGACCCGCTCCTGCGCCCAGTGCCGGCAAGGCTTCGAGGTTACCGACGCGGACCACGCGTTCCTGGAACAGGTATCGCCCGTATTCGCCGGGAAGAAGCATCTCATTCCGCCCCCCACCCTCTGCGACGACTGCCGCCTACAGAGGCGCATGGCGTGGCGCAACGACCGGACGCTGCACCACCGCAAATCCGACCTCAGCGGTGCGCAGATCATCTCCATGTACTCACCAGACAAGCCCTACAAAGTCTACGAGCGTGAGGAGTGGTGGTCCGACCGGTGGGACCCGATGGCCGCTGGTCGGCCCTTTGATTTCTCCAAGGGGTTCCAAGAGCAGTTCGACGAGCTGAGCGTCGCGGTCCCCCACCAATCCCTCTACATCACCAACGCCGTTAACAGCCAGTACACCAACCACTCGCTCAATGCCAAGGACTGCTACCTCATCGGGGGCCTGACCAACAGCGAGAGCTGCCTCTACGGCCGCTTCATCATCTCGTGCAAGAACGTCATCGATAGCGCATCGATGGTGTCGTGTGAGTGGTGCTACGAAGGCATCGCCTCGCAACTCTGCTACCAATGCGCGTACCTGATGTACTGCCGCAACTGCTCGGACTGCCTGATGATCCAAGACTGTCAGGGCTGCAAGAACTGCATCGCGTGTTTCGGACTGAAGAACGCGGAGTACTGCATCGGAAACGAGCGGCTGGGTAAGGAAGAGTACGAGCGGCGAAAGGCGGAGCTTGGGGAACTCACGCACGAAAAGATCTCGCTCCTGCGCACGATGCTCGCACGCCTGACATCGTCGCTCCCGCAGCGCTACGCCCAAATCTTCGCCAGTGAGGGGTGCACGGGAGACATGGTCTTCAACAGTAAAGACTGTTCGTGGTGCTTCGACATCTCCGAATGCGAATCCTGCGCCCGCGTCGCATTTACCACTCACGGTGCTCACAGCCGCGACGCCACCTTCACGGCGCCCGACGGTGTGGAGTGGTGCTACGAGGTGGGCTCCACTGTGGGAGTGAAGAACTGTCTCTCGACCTTCCTCGCGTGGTACGGATCGAACGTGTATTACTCCACGGAATGCCACCACTGCAGCGATTGCTTCGGATGCGTCGGATTGCGACAGAAGCAGTACTGCGTCTTCAACATCCAGTACACCAAGGACAAGTACGAAACGCTCGTGTCGCGGATCGTCGACCACATGCGGAAGGACGGATCCTGGGGCGAGTATTTCCCCGTCTCCTCGAGCCGCTTCGCCTACAATGAGAGCGTGGCCGCGGACTACTTCCCCCTCTCCAAGGAGGAGGTGCTGCGCCGCGGATGGGCGTGGCACGATGACGACGAGAGCGAGCGCTACCTCGGACCGATCGGCGCGGTGCCCGCGACCATCGGCCAGACGTCGGACAGCCTCACCGCCCAGATCCTCCGGTGCGAGGCCACGGGGAAGCTCTTCAAGATCATCCCGCAGGAGCTGGCCTTCTACCGGACAATGGGCCTTCCGCCGCCGAAGACCTGCCCGGACCAGCGCCACCGCGAACGCGTAGGACGCCGCAATCCCCGTCACCTGTGGACACGCGCGTGCGCGAAGTGCGCCGCCCCGATCGAGACGACTTTCGCCCCCGACCGCCCGGAGACCATCTACTGCGAGCGTTGCTATCTCGAAGCTGTCGCCTGATATGACCCATTCGTCACTCCCACCGCCGGAAGCGAAGCCTCGCCGCAGCCGTCCTCTCGGCTATCCCTCTCGGAGGGCGAAGGCGGGCAAAGCCTGTTACCTCTCCGCCGTCCAATGACGCGCGATTGCGCCCAGTGCCGGCAAGCCTTCCCCGTCCACGAGGCGGAGACCGCCTTCTACG
>CAZYAK010000129.1:0-1626 GCA_964645935.1 uncultured Candidatus Peribacteria bacterium
CCGTAGACCGGTATCATCTCCTCATGAAGATCCTGCTCGTCACATCCTCCGCCCGCGGCCACGCCTTGGCCGAGGCGCTTGCCAACAGCTCTCACAAGCCCGACATCATCCACGTGTGCGCCTCTCGTAACCCCGGCATCCGCCGGGTCGCCGCGGAGCAGCACATCACGAACATTATGAATTTTCCGGCGATTCTGGAGATCGCAAAAAAAGCTACGCCGGATTTCGCGGTGATCGGCCCGGACGATCCCATCGGCAGCGGGCTGGCGGATGCGCTGCTCACGATCGGCATCAAATCCATGGCACCCAAGAAAGCACTGGCACGCATCGAGAGCAGCAAAGGCTTCGCGCGCGAACTCCTGGCCAAGCACGGCATCGACGCATCGCCCAAGTTCAAGGTCTTTTCGCGTTCCAAGCACGAGGCGTCCGACCCAGCGGCCGAGGTGCGGGACCTTATCGCCTACATCGACGGGGAGCTGAAGGGTGACTACGTGGTGAAGTACGACGCCCTCAAGGGTGGCAAGGGCGTGAAGGTGAGCGGTGAGCACCTCTCCGGGGTGGAAGAAGGTGTGCACTACGCGTTCGAGTGCCTGGAGGAATGTGGACGCGTGGTGGTGGAGGAGAAGCTGGTGGGCGTGGAGTTCAGCCTGCTGTCGTTCGCCTCCGGCGACCACACCGCGGACATGCCCGCCGTACAGGATCATAAGCGCGCCTTTCTCGGCGACACCGGGCCCAACACCGGCGGCATGGGCACGTACTCCGACGCCAACCATTCACTCCCGTTCCTGGATGCACAGGACCTCAAGACCGCCTCCGAGCTCAACCGCCGTGTAGCGAAGGCTCTGGCCAAGGAATGCGGCGAGCCCTACACCGGCATCCTGTACGGCGGCTTCATGGCCGTAAAGGATGGCATCCGCGTCATCGAGTACAACGCACGGTTTGGCGACCCCGAGGCACTGAACCTCTTGCCACTCCTTGAGACAGACTTCGTGGACGTCTGTCGCGCGGTCATCGACGGCACTCTGGGGCAGTTGGACGTGCGTTTTGCAAACAAAGCCACAGTCTGTAAGTACATCGTGCCCGAGAGTTATCCCAACGCTCAGACAGAGAAGGGCCAGGCAGTGGTGTTCCCGACCGCCATCCCGGGCAATGCGCGGCTCTACCACGGCGACCTGTCCGAGGACGCCGATGGGACGCTGAGACTCGGAGGCTCCCGCACAACGGGCATCGTGGGCATCGCAGACACGCTTCCCGAGGCTGAGAAGATCGCCCAGGCACTGTGTGAGCAAGTTCAAGGCCCCGTGCGCTTCCGCGCGGACGTCGGAACGGCAAAGCTCATCGGCGAGCGCGTCGAGATGATGAAGCGCCTGCGCGGGGCATGAGCCGCTCTCAGAACGGGCTGCGTCCCTCCAGGAACTCAACCATGCGCGGATCTGTCCGGAAGAAGTCGACTACTTCCTTCATGTCCCACCCGAAATGCGCGCAGGCGCTCGGGGAGCACAACGCATTCGCGGTATGCCGGAGGTTACCGAATACAGTCCATACCTTGTCCTTCACGCCGCGTTCGGACACGTGCTTGAGATCCCCGATGAGCGCGTCGGCATCGTTCTTATCGGTCTTACGCGT
>CAZYAK010000130.1:0-1548 GCA_964645935.1 uncultured Candidatus Peribacteria bacterium
TGTTGAGCGCGAGGACGGTGCCGCTGGCGGAGGCGATCTGTGCGCCGGTGCCGTTTTGCACGTGCGTGACGGTGAGCGCGGTGGCCCCGGTCTCGCTGGCGGTGACGGCGGAGGGCCCCTGGCTCTGGAAGCCGCGTCCCATCACCACCATGCCGCGGAAGTCGCCGTCGAAGGCTTGGAGGCCGTTGCGCACGGAAATCGAGCTAGCCTCCAGGCCTCCCACTTCCAAATGCTGGGCGTAGATGCCACCCATGTCGAAGACCTGCATCGCCGTGCCCGCACCCACGATGACATGCCGCCCGACGGCGGAGATGAGGTTTGCGGTATTGAACGCCGCCGCGGTCGACACGCTTCCAAAGTTGAAGGGCACGGACGGATTGGAGACGTCGATCACGCGGAAGGTGCTTTCCGTTGCCTGCGTTATATACGCGTAGCGGCCCTGCACAGCGATGCCCTGCCCGCTGATGGCGTTGAGCTGCAACTGGCTCGTAATGACCGGGCTATTGGGCTTGGAAATGTCGACGACAAACAACTGTGTTGCGGCGGAATTGGCGTTGGCATATGCGTAACGACCCTGGACGGCGAGGCCTGTCGGCAGGCGCATAGTCACCGATCCGACAATCGCCGGGTTCCTCGGATTGATGACGTCGATAGTCTTGATTGCGCTTGAGTTCGGCGAGCCGTTGTTGCGGCAGGCAACGTAGACGTATCGCGACTGTGCAACCAGCTCCATACCACCATCGCAGGTGCCCGCGCTCAAGGTAGAAACACGCATCGGACGGGCCGGGTTGGAGACGTCGAACACCTGGAATTCCGAGGTGGACCCTCCGACGTACGCGAAGCCACCTTCCACAGAGAGGCCCGTGGGATTGGGCTTTGTGGAGCCGGAACCCACAATGCGAGGAGACTGCGGATTGGACACATCGATGATCTGCAGCGAGGATCCGCCACTATTGAGAACATACGCATACGAGCCACGCACGGTGACCATGACAGGCGTCGATCCCGTCGTCACTGACCCGAGTTTATGAGGACGTTGCGGATTGGAGATGTCAAAGACGCGGAACTCATCACTGGTCGCAGCCACGTACGCGTAGCGGCCCTGAACGTCCACCGCCTTAATGGCGCTGCCCACCGAGCCGGATCCCATCGCGACGGTCGGGAGCTTGGGTGCGACGAACAGGTTGGCATTGAGTGACCCCGTTCCCGCACGGATGGTGCCCGTCCCCATCAGGATCGTCCGAGTCGGCTGGAAGGTGGCAAGCAACGGCGACAGGCCCGAGCCCGTGCCCATCACGACGAGGGCACGGCCGGACATGGTGCCCTGGACGCTGATGGAGTTCTTGAAGCGCGACGTGCCCACGACGACGAGCGAGCCGGAGGAGCGCAGGCTCTTCTGAGCGAAGAGGTCAGCACCGGAAGCTGTACCACCGATCTCGAGGAGGAGACCGGCCTTGATGGACGCCGGGCTGTGGGCTGTGGAGACGATGAGCAGGCCGCCGGTCATGGTGTCGCCGCTCTTCTTCACCCAGTTGCGGTTGCCGATGG